>NZ_JACJPJ010000109.1:0-33126 GCF_014696015.1 Oculatella sp. FACHB-28
TTTGCAGGACGTTATCGCAACCGCAGAAAACGGTTTGGCTTGCGCTTGAACCTGATTGCTGGCTTACTCAACTATGAATTGGCACATGCCTCTTGATTCATGCAGGAAGTCTACTCTTACGGCGAGATGGTACATCGCCAAAAAACATCCCAGGTGATAGCTCGGTGTTCAGCTTTAGCTCTGACAGTCAAACACTTGTTGCTGGAAGTGTTGACAATACAGTTAAAATCTAGCACTCCAACGGATTAGAAATTTCTCTAGACGCAGCAGATACAAGGACTATGGCTGCTGCTGTTAGTCCTGACGGGCAACAGGTGATTACGGGACATGAGGATGGTTCAGTTCGCATCTGGAGCAGCAAGGGTGAAGCTTTGAGGGCTCTGAATGGACATACAGCGCCAGTAAGGAGCATTATATTTAGTCCTGATAGCACAGTGTTTGCTTCAATTAGCGCTGACAAAACGGCTAGGCTGTGGCAAAGCGATGGTAATCTGATTCGAACTCTGCCAGAACAAACAGAAGAAGAATTAAACAACGTCGTTTTCAGTCCTGATAGTCAAACATTTGTCGCTCTTAAAGGTAATAGCCCGCCAAGTCTCTGGCAACGGGATGGAACACTAGTTGAGCTTTTAACAGGACATCCTGGGCAAGTTAGGCGTGTTGTTTTTAGCCCGAATTCTCAGCTCATGGTGACCCTTAGTCGTTTAAGTCCGATCTCAAATTCCCTTGCTGTTGTAAAACTTTGGCGCGTTGATGGTACCCCATTGCCTTCAATTGAAGATAATGGCATTGTTGAAATTGAATTTAGTTCTGACAGCAACACTATTGCAACGGCTGACTACTCTGGCTTGGTTAAGCTTTGGAATCTTGACGGTAGTCAAAGATTAACCCTAAGGGAACACAGTGGAGCAGTTAGAGATATCAGTTTCAGCCCCGATGGTAGGACTATTGCAACAGCGAGTGAGGATAATACGGTTATTCTTTGGGATCAAGAGGGCGAGGTATCCCATATCTTGCGTGAGCATAATAGCGAAGTTACGGGAGTAGCTTTCAGCCCGAATGGCAAAGTTCTTGCCTCAGTTGATAGCAATGGCATAGTCAAGCTTTGGAGTACAGAAAGCCAAGAGTTTCAAACACTCCAGGGATCTAGCAATACTTCTGATGAAAACTCTGATTTTGATAATCAAATTAATCTTAGCTCTGATGGCGAAGTTATTATTGTTATTGGTAATTACGGCTCTAATCGCGGAAATAACTATACTGTTACCTTATGGAGCAGGTCTGGAGAGAATCTTTACCATTTCCAAGGGCATGGCGATAGGCAGCATTGGGTTGAGAAAGGATATATTAGTTCCAACGGTCAGGTGACTGCTCTTATTAGCCGAGATTCAGCTTTGAAGCTATGGGGTCTGGATGGTAAGCTCCTAGAAACTTTTAATGGTCATACAGATCGAATTAATAGCGTTAGCTTTAGCCCTAATGGTGAGCTAATTGCCTCTGCTAGTGATGATAAAACGGTTCGACTGTGGCGACGCGATGGAACTTTGCTACAAACCCTAGAGGGGCACGAAGATGCAGTTAATAGCGTTAGCTTTAACCGCGATAGTCAATTGATTGCCTCTGGTAGTGATGATAAAACCTTGAGGCTCTGGTCCGTTGACAGTCAACCACTGCTTCAGCCGATTCAACATACCGATAGAGTTACTAGTGTTCTGTTCTCTCCCACTGAAAACATGGTCGCATCTGCTATCCCTGATGGAACAATTGTACTTTGGAGAGTTAGTGATGGGCAAGAAAGTGATGAATTTCAACTTTCAGATGATAGTCCTTCTGGTGTTGAACTGGATGCTTTAAGTTTTAGTGCAGACGGTAATATGTTAGCTCTTGGTACTGAGGATGTATATCTTCGCCTTATAAACGGATGGTTCTTGAGAAATGCTACATTTAAAGCTCTAAACTCATTCCCAGACGGAGGTTTCCCCTCTAATGAAGGTGCAGTTACTGTTACTGGCAACAGTGGCACAATGGTTTTGACGCTCGGGCTAGACGATCTGTTAGCTAGAAATTGCGCTTGGGCAAAAGATTACCTGCGAACAAACGCAAGTACTGAAGATCGCCACCTTTGCGATGGTGTTGAAGATGTGAAGTAGTACATATCACGACGCAGCAGGAGAAGTTAATAAATTTTATGATGGCGAATTTGCCAATGATGAGGGGAAGCCAGAGGCAGGCAAACCCTAAAGGTCGTACCCTGTTCTAACTGACTTTCTACCTCAATTTGTCCTCCCATAACTTCCACCAATTGTTTGGTGATCGAAAGCCCATGCCGCTACCGTCGAGTCATAGATGCAGAGAGTGAGGCGATCGCCCCTGCCGCTGCCCCGGTGCAGAGGATGACTCCCAGACC
Organism: Oculatella sp. FACHB-28; assembly: GCF_014696015.1. NCBI lineage: Bacteria > Bacillati > Cyanobacteriota > Cyanophyceae > Oculatellales > Oculatellaceae > Oculatella > Oculatella sp. FACHB-28. The sequence goes on from NZ_JACJPJ010000109.1 coordinate 2,408, forward strand.
TGCTGCGCCAACCCCAGCTGTTAATCCCACGGAAGCATGGCAGAACTCTCTGGAACTGGGCAGCTTTGGTGAAGGAGAAGTGCAGATTGCCAGTGAACCTGTCGTATCTCCGTTCACTGAGACGATAGCGAGTTCTCATTCCTCAATGCAGGCAATCGCCTCACAAGAGGATGCCCGATACGAAGCTGATGTCACTGCACTGCTGAATGGAATTTCTCGCCGTACCCTGGTGCTAACTCCTGGCACGACAGCCGCTGCGACTCTGACAACTCCTATTGTCTGGGCACAAGATCTGGACGCAGAGCAGCAGCCTCAACGGTTTGGGCTTCAGTTGAGTTGAACCACTCTATGCTGCTGATGGTGCGGTGGCTCTGCCTGCTGGAACCGAAATGATTGCCAGCGTGGATGCTATTTCAGAGAGCGGCATGGTGCAGTTATCGGTAGTAGCTGTGATAACACCGTCTTCTGATGGTAACCAGGTCATTGAAATTCCCCCTGGTGTCCTGCTGATTGGAGGAGAAGAGGGTGAACCCCTGGTGGCAGAAAACCGCAATCTAGACAGAGAGCGCATCGCTGACATGGATCTCAACCTTGCCCTGATGGGCGCACTGAGCCAGGTTGGTACACTGCTGAACCGCCCTGACCATCAGACTACAATGACTTCTCCCTATCTCTCTACCACCTCAATCCGCAACGGAGACACCAATATCCTGGGTGGAATCATGCAGGGAGCGTTTGACTCTTTGCTGGAGGAAACACAGGAGCGGCAACAGAGGGAAATTGAAGAAATTCTGCAACGGCCGCATCTGTGGTATATCCCCAGTGGAGAACCTCTTCAGATCTTGATCAATTCATCCTTTGAGCTATCTCTATGAACCGAGTACTACGTTTCCTGTTCGTGATGCCGCTGGCGATCGCCCCTTTCCTAATCGGCATCAACCCATCTTTTGCTGTGCCCGTTGTGCGTCCGATTTCTCAATCAATCGCTCAAGGACTGTCTGGCAGTGGAGCAAGCGTTACAGTTTGGGCGGGCAGCGGCACCAATATTGACTTTACCCGCACCGGAGAAGTAATTCAGCGGGTCTGGATTGATGATCCTCATGCGGTTACTGTTGATTTTGATGCGCCTCTGGATGGTCAGGGTGGAGCCAATATTGTGCATCTGAGGCGAGTTACTGGTTTCCACTTCCCTAACCTGCCAGAAACCCCAACGACCTTACTCACTGTTGTTACCCAATCGGCAGCAGGCAGAAAAACATACCTGTTTGAGGTCAGATATGGTTCTGGGACTCCTCAATATGCCACCCTTGCTGTCACTCCTGATTCCGAGGCTAGTGGTGGTGTAGCTATCAGTCATAACCGGACGGCTAATTGGAATGATGTGGAGCGAGGATTAGAGCGGGCGATTGCCCAGGGGTTAATTTCATCCACCAGCCCGGTAACGCTGCGAGTTCAAAATTTCATCACCCTGGTGCGAAATGGGATGCCTATGCAACAGGCGATCTCTGAGGCAAACATATCTGTGGCAGTAATTTCAAGGCTGGCAGAGATGGGCTTTCCACTAACGCTCCCCTCTCCTTCAGAACCCGCTCAATCCTCTGTAACTTCAACCCAGTGAGTCATCATGTCAACCCAGTACATTGCTGTTCAACCTCCTCCTGTCAACGCCTCAAATTATTCCAGTAGTTTCCTCAATGCCCTTAAAGGTGGCAATGGTTTGATGCTGCTGATGGTGCTGGGCGGATGGCTCTTGTTGTCCTGGTTTGGCAGTCATAGCAAAAAAGGAAAACTGGCTACTGCCCGGTTTGCAACGGGTAGAGAAAAAGCAGTGGCAAAACGACTTGCACTCAAACAACGCGAAGCCCAAAAACACAACGAAGTGGCGTTCAAGGTGTATGACTCGCTGTACCTGCCCAATGCCCAGGAAGGGATTGCCGTGAGTGGCGGCTCAGGCAAAGGCAAGTCTGCCAGTATGATTCGCCCGATCGCCTATGATGCGATCGCTCAAGGGTATCCAATCTACGTTTACGATTTCAAATATGACGAACCCAATGACAGCCTTGCCTGCACGCTTGTCCCAATGGCAGTAAAGGCAGGCTACCGGGTACATATCTTTGCTCCAGGGTTTGATGAGTCAGAGATCTGCAATCCAATGGATTTTCTAACTGATGACATTGACGGCATGGCAGCACGAGAGCTGGCATCAGTGATGAAAGAAAACCTGCGCCACTCCATCCGGGAAGGCAGTGATGACCCTTTCTTCAGCATTGCTGGCGACCTGCTGATCCAGGCAGTATTGCTGCTGGCAAAGCAAACCCGATTCCCGGACATGATGATGTGTCAGGTACTTCTCTCGTTGCCCAGTCTCCCTCAACGAATTCAAGCATCTAACCTGAGTTATTTGGGCAAATCCACCTTCTCCCAGTACCTCTCAGTCGCCGGATCAGAGAAAACAGCAGATAGCATCCGGGGTACCGCACAAAACCTGTTTGCTCCTTTTGCCACTCCCGGCATTGCCTCTGCCTTCTGCGGCACCTCCAACTTTCCGTTCTACCTTGCAGGGAAGCAACTGGTGATTGTGGGAATGGATAAGGCAAAGAAAAAAGCGCTGGCACCCTTCCTGGCTGGAACCATGCAAATGACTCTCAACGTCAACCTCGCCAGCTCCCGCAAAGATCCGTTCGTCTTCATCTACGACGAAGCCCCGACCGCAAAAATTGACATTGAGACTGCCCTGGCAACAGAGCGATCCGCAGGTGGTGTCACGATCTTCGGCTATCAGATTAATCCAGGCTATGAAAACCGCGATGAGATGGCACTGCCCAGCATGGAGAAGATCCGCATCCCCAAGTCATTTCAAGGCAAAGAAGCCTGGAGTAAAACCGTATGGAATGCCAAGATTCGTCCTCGTCTAATTGAGCGCAGCCCTCAGCCTAAACTCTCGCGGGAGGAACTACGGGTTTACTTTGAAACGATGCTACGAGAACGCTATGAGGAAGCAGAACGGTTGCTGCCCATGCCTGCTGACCTTCAAAACCGGGAATGGGCGGCAAGAAACCCAATCCTCAGATTAAACAACTCCTGCAATCAGCATTTTGAGGTAAACCATGTTTCCTGTTCCTGGACACAGTGCTGAGAAAGTTCAAAATGACATCAACACAATTTTGGGGGCGATCGCCCAACTCCTCTCAAAGGTCAACCTGGATTACACTCCCAAACCTGTGCTGGCACCTATTGAAATAAACGCCGTTCTGGAAGCAGAACCAGTGTTTGATGTAATTGATCTGGAGGTCATTCCTGAATATCCTGCTCTGGCTGGACATGATCCAGACTTGTTGAGGGGGAGCGATCGTACTCTAATCAATGGTAATCCCTCTCCTCCATCAATCGAGGTAGAGACACAGGCTGAGGTTCGATTGCAAATTGACGATACGTACATCATTGCTCTTTTACCTGATTTACGTTCACAACTTGAACAGCTATCAGCAGAAAAAGTAACAGCACTGGCAGAAGTACTCGCTTATCCCACATCATCCCAGGTAGATGCAGAAAATATCATTGATGCTGAAATCATAGATGTCACAATCAATGGAAAGTCATGCTTTCATCTGGAGCAGGGTCAGGTGATAGTGAATGCGCTTCTGCCTGCCGCTGATCTTCAACGGAGTGAAGTATCCGCTACCCAGTCAGAGACCCAGCGCATTCGAGAAACTGTTGTCACGACTGAGATAGCTGAAAAGACAGAAGATCTTCCCATTGTTCAACTTCGCCCTGCCCATGAAGCTGAAGTCTTAATCGGACAAGTATTAGGTGACTCATCACTTTTGCATCATCAGGTGCTACAGGATGCGGCTCCTGTAGAAATCGTTCGTGACCAGTACGGACACGTTAAAGGTGGAGCAGCCGTAAGAGCCTCAGTAGAAGTGACGGAAGATGCAGTTGAGACAGAAGCCGAATATCAAACAGAACATCAGCCCTTAACTCCACAAGCAAAAGCAGTCCTTCAAGCGCTATATGACTATTTCGAGCACACAGGCGAAAAAGAGCTATCTGGAAATAATGATTACTTGATTGAGAAGGTGGGTAACAATCGTCTCCGGTTCACTCCTTACGAAAATCCTGGTGAAGCTATTGTGGTTGGAAGTGAGCGAATTGAGTCTAATGTCACTACAACTCGCTACAGTCATCTGATGCTGCGGTTTGAGTCTGCTTATGAGAATTTGAGGAGGGCGGAGAAGGAGGGCGATCGTAACCTGGAAATGAGCCGTTAAACAGCAGCTCCATCAGATTCAGAGAATTTTTGCTTCACTCATTGTTTTTAAATCTCACTTTACTCGCCAAGTGGAATAGCCATACTTATGCAGACTCAGCAATAATTTTTGCGTTCAGTAATGTAAAAATTCGATCGAGTTCCAGAATGCCAGTAAGTTCTGCTTCCTCGTCTGGTGTCAAACTTGATTTTTTCTTTTTCTCGTTCAAGTTGTCCAGACGCTCCTGCAAGTCATCACTAAACTTAAATAGGGACGAACCTCGAACTGACTCCACTTGAATTCCAGCGTCAACGAAAAAGGACGGTTGGATCATTAATTGTGCATCCATTGTTTATCTTGCAGTATTGTCATTGCTTTTTTGGCAAGGACATCAGGGATGGAAATTCTCCTTTACTTCTCCCATTCCATTTAGAGCCACTCTCATCTATTGAACCTGTTCTATTTCATGGCTTCAACCATCAGATAGAACATCAACCTTTGAAACCCTTCGCTTCTGTCACATCGCAATTTGAGCAATGCCTTTGAGAATTTGTAGCACCTCATAAAGATGATTGACTCGGGACAGCAATGTATAGGTTTCTGAAAAATCGTATTCAGGCACTTGCCCCAATTTTGCTTTCAGGAAAATATAGCTGTTGCCATTCGTTACCATACCAAACAAGGGCTTTTGCGGCGTGGGATTCGCCATCATGTAAGCCAGCGTTTGAGGAATGCCAACTTCTATATCAAATTCAGTTTCCTTAGACTCAATCACGGTTCGCCAGAATTGCTCTTGAACCACTAAAAAATCAATTCGACCTAGTAAAGGTTCGTTCTCAACAATGGTTTCAATATCTACAGAGACTTCTGAGCGCAACCGAAACGGTGGATCGTACAAACCTGCCATCTCTAGCAATCGTGACACTACAATAGCGTTCACTGCTCCTTCCGCAACCTGACCTGCTTCACGATGATAACGAAACCGCTGGCGAATGCGGTCTAGCGTCTCCTGTTCCGACTCATCCAGAGAGGGTAGGTCTAGGTACCATTCCGTAAAGAAATGATCATCCTGCGCTCGCTGTAAGCCAAAGCGTTGATGAACATCATTGAGAGTTTTAACAACCTGGGTGACAGCCGTTTGTACCATCAGGCATTGCTCCATCGAACTAGCTCTATCATAGAGTGGTTTGGTGGGGAGAATGCGATCGCTCCCTATCCCCACTAAACCTACGCTCCCTGTTGTCTCAAAAACTCCAGCATCTCGTGGTAGAACGGTAACTCTTTATTCTGAATCTCTGCAGCAGTTGCCAATATACTCAACACCTCAATCAGGGATGTTTGGGTGGCATTAATAATGAGTGCGTAAAAGGGTTCCCAATCGTCGGATTGCTGTCCCTGTCTCAATGCTTCAATATATCGCTGTCGGTTTTCGTTTGAGATGATGGCGATCGGGTAGCCCGTCCGCAGCAATAGCAGATTCATCAATAGCCGTCCTGTACGCCCATTGCCATCTCTAAAGGGATGGATCGTTACAAATCGGTGATGCGCTTCTGCGGCAAAGAGAACAGGATGCAATGCTTGAGCATCAGCAGAATTGAGCCAGGTAATGAAATCTGCCATTAATTCAGACAACAAGTAGTGCGGTGGATAAACATAGCCTGTGCCTGCTGCCTGCACATCTAAGGTGTGATAGCGTCCAGCTTCTTCTGGGTTAATTTTTCGCAGGATCAGGCTATGAATCTGGCGAATCTCCCACTCACTCAGAGAGGTAGATTGTTGAGCCAAGGTTTCAATGAAGGCGATTGCATCCGCGTGTCCGACTACTTCTAAATGTTCCTGGAGCGTTTTTCCGCCAATTGTAATGCCAGTGGTTAGAACAAGTTCAGTTTCACTCTGAGTGAGCGTGTTACCTTCTAGAGCATTTGAATGATAGGTAAAACGCACCCGATACCGCTCTCGCAGTTCACTTACTACTGTAGACGGTAAGGGGCGAAAGGCATCTAACCAAGTTTTTAGTTGATGAAGTAATTGAAGAACTTCACTGGAAGACATCGGATGAACCCTTAACCATTGCCAGAGCAGAGCCTCCACATCCCAGATGCGGTGTTGCTTGAGGTAGGCAATTAGTTCCTCTTGCGTTGCAGCTGTCGAGCGGAGATTGGATGTCATTGTCTCACCTGTTGCTGCTTTAACTCACATTTTAGGGCTATAAGCTATCAATTCCTGACTACCCCCACATCTCTCGCTTAAGCCATAGGATTAGCCGTTGTGTGCCACACCAGTGCCAAATTGAAGGCTTAAAGTGGGGTTGTTAGCTTGAAGAAATAGACGCAGGCTAACGAGCAATCTAACTCCCTCACAGCTACCAACTCATTCCCTAGCGTTTATGTTGACTCCTTCCAATCCCCCTGCCTCTGTTCCCGAAGATCCTGATTACGACAATGATGATGTTGCTCTGATCATTCGGGAAGAAGACCCAGATATTGAAGCCAAGCTCGACGCTATTTTTGCCCCACCTCCTCCAACTGATACAGATGGTCTGGAAGACTTCTAACGCCTACCCTTCATCTGGTTTCTAAACCCACCTAATGTTCGACCATCGCAAGGAACGCTTGATTCAGGCGTTCCACCGTTCCCTATGGCAAGGAGAAAAATACGAGCGCATCAATGAGGCACGAAATCAGGCAGAGGACATCTTAGGCGAAAAGATTAGTTACGGTAGCCCCCTCACCAAACTCGTTGATGAAGCAATGGAAGCCGCTGTTGTGCGGGTCGCTTCTTCCCTCATTGCTCAGCCTGAGACAACGCATCAGGCATATAACCGACTTGTCGATCTGCTCAACCGTCAGCCAACGCTGGGAGTTCGCTCATCAACGTCTGTTCTCCAGCAGGCTTACAGCACCCCCATCCCGATCGCCTATCTTGCTTCAGTTCTGGCAGGCATTACTGCCGAAACCACTGTTTATGAACCGACTGCTGGCAATGGAGCGTTGCTGGTTGCTGCTAATCCTGCCAATGTGATTGCCAATGAACTCAATGGCGATCGCTTCTCAGAACTCCGAACCAGAGGCTACCGCCAACTCACTCAATATGATGCCAGTCGCTACCGCCCTGATAGCGCTGTTGATGTGGTCATTACCAACCCGCCCTTCGGTGTGGTGCTGAGGATGGCAAAGTCAAACGCTTTGAGCTTCCTGGCAATCGCAGAGGAACCAGGCAAATTGACCAGGCGATCGCCCTGCGTGCCCTAGAATGCATGAAAGATGAGGGTCGAGCCGTCCTGATTCTGGGCGGCAAGTTAGGGGAGGATGAAACTCTCCGCTCCAACCATTACAACTCGATTGAGAGTCGGGGGTTCTTCTACACCCTCTATCAGCACTACAACGTTACTGAGCATTTTTCGATCTGGGGCGACCTTTACCGCAAGCAGGGTGCAGGTTTCCCAATTGACGTAATTGTGATTGAGGGACGAGGACAGTCCCGGCGTGACCTGCCTGCTGCTGATGTACCTGTTATCTACAAATCATTTGACGCACTGAAGGAGCGATTGCCCGATGAGCCAGTTCAATACCGCCACTTATCAGGATTACAACCGCTATCCCACCCTCTGGAAGCCGCAGGAAGAGGGAGATCAGAGCTTGTTTCTGGTGAGAATTCCAGAGGGTCTCAGCGAGTTGAGCTGGCGAGATTATCAGCGCCTGATGATGCTTCGCATTCAGTGGATGATCCACAGGTGGATGGAAGAGAGCGGCGAGAATCAGATGCAAACTCATCGAAGGTTAACTCAAGCTCTGAGAGCATTATCGACTCAGGAGCCGCCGAATCTCTACGAAGACTATCAGACGAAGGAACTGGAACCCCTGTGGTGGTGGACACAGGAGTGGGCAGAAACGTTCGTGGAGCGCAACGAAACCCTGGCAACCAAGTTTCAACTGACCAACGGCGTGATGTTTCCAGCACCAATTCAGCCGACCGATCCTCAAACTGGACAGGCGTGGATGAGCGAACACAACGAATTCACACTGGAGAACTGGCTCTCCGACCTGACCTACGGCATGGTCGAGTAACTTCCTCAATAGACGCAGCACCAAGGACACAAACAATGGCTACCGCAGACGCAGAGCATCTAGAGACAGATGCTCCATTGAATGTTGCTTATCTTCCCCGCAGCCAGGGTAAATCACCGGGCACGCTGATTCCAGCAAATATGGCAACCGCTGCACAGACTGCTCTCGATAAGCTGGAAGCTGCCGTTGGCGATGTGGATGAGTTCGTGCGGCAGCGCATGGGCTACGAGTCTAAGGCAGAACTATGGAAGTATCTGTATGCTGAGCAGATCGACGCAAATGCTTTAGCATTCTGGCAACGGGATCGCAGCAAAGTGTTTCTCAATGGCGATCAGACCGGGAACGGTAAAGGGCGCTTCTGTGCCAGTCAAATCGTCGATGCGATCAATCAGGGCTATGTCCCGGTGTTTGTCACCCAGAAATCCACGCTTTATGTTTCGATGCTGGCTGACCTGCACGATATTGGCAAGCCGGGAGTTCAAATCTTTGCCACCGACAGCAACCTCAAGTTACAGCTACCCGATGGCAGCAAACTTAGAACGGGCAATCCTGCCGCTCAACAGGAAGAGATGCAGCGGCTGATGCAGGGGGGAATGGGTAACTACAACGCAGTTTTTACAACCTACAGCCAGCTTCAAACGGTAGATAGTGGCAAGGAACCCTTCCGCCGAGACTTCCTTCGAGGTATTGCACCCAGAGCAATTTTCATCTTTGATGAGGCGCACGAGGCAGGCGGCAGCACAGGCGAAAAGGGCTGGGTGAGCAGGAGCGCTGCACCCAACCGGGCAGAGTTTGCGCGAGAACTGATTGACCTGAGTGCTGGAGCCATCTTTGCCAGTGCCACTGCCATCAAAGATCCAGCCGTAATGGATCTCTATGCTCGTCGCTCTGATGCTGCTGAAGCGGTGACTAACCTTTCCTCTCTGCAACGCACTCTCAAAGAAGGAGGAGTGCCGCTGCAACAGATGATGGCAGCCAAGTTTGTTGCCTCCGGTCAGATGCTCAGGCGAGAGCGATCGTTTGAGGGGGTGTCTTTCCAGGCAAAAGTCGTGCCCGTTGACCGGCAGGTTGCTGATGATATCTCCTCGATCATGCGATCAATCAGTCAGTTTGACCTGGTAAAGGAAAAAGCGGTTGCCAAACTGAGCAAAGAACTCAAAAAAGAAGCCAAAGCTGCCAGTCAGGATAATTCCATTGGTCAGGCAGGGGCAAGATCTACCAATTTCACCTCGCTGATGAACAATGCGATCGACCAAGGACTATTGTGTCAGAAGGCAGAAGCAACCGTGCAGGAGGCGATCGCTGCCATCAACCGGGGTCAAAAACCTGTGATTGCTGTCGCCAACACAATGGATGCTTTCATCGGGCAATATGCCGAAGACAATGGGCTACAACCCGGTGATTCCATCAACATCTCGTTTGGGGATGTGCTGAGCCGCTATCTGGAGCGATCGCGGGATGTCACAATCAAAGACCATGAAGGTAATGCGATTCGCAGGCGGATGAGCGACGATGAGTTGGGAGAAGCTGTAGCAGCCTATGACAATGCCAGAGAAGTTCTAGAAAGTACTGACCTTTCGGGTATTCCGCTCAGCTCCATTGACTACATCAAGTGGCGATTGACTCAGGAAGGCTTTCGAGTTGATGAGATTACCGGGCGGCACAACATTATCGACTACAGTCCTAATGGGGAACAGGGCTATGCTCGTCGATCGATCAACGAAACTAAACCTCAGGCAAGGGTTGAAATTGTTGATCGCTTTAATGCAGGCAGTCTGGATATTTTAATCCTCAACCGCGCTGGGGCAACAGGCATCAACCTTCATGCCTCAGAGAAGTTTGCTGACCAAAACCAGCGTCACCTGATCATGGCTCAGGCAGAGCGAGACATCAATCAGGTGATGCAGATGCTAGGGCGCGTCAATCGGTTTGGGCAGGTCTGCGAACCAGAAATTACTCTTTTGATGAGCGACATCCCCGCAGAGAAACGGCTGGGGGCATTGCTATCGCACAAGATGGCAACCCTCAACGCCAACACAACAGCGGATCGTGACTCTGCTCTATCGGTTTCCAATGTGGTTGACTTCCTCACTCCTTACGGGGAGGAGGTGATCAACGAAATTCTCGATGACAACCCGGAACTGGAAGCAAAACTGGCGTTTCCCAGAGAGAAATTGCAGGGAGAATCAGAAATTGAAGTGATTAACCGGACGAGCGGACGAATTCCGCTGCTGTCGGTGCAGGAGCAGGAAGAGCTGTATGCTCTGATCGAGTCTGAAACCCTTGATCTGGTGGCTCAGAAGCAGGCAATGGGCGAGAGTGTCCTGGAGGCGCAGCAGCTTGATCTGGATGCGCGAACGATTGGACGAATGGAGGTGATTCCTGACGATTCTCCGGTGCAAAACGAGTTTACTGGTTCTGTCTACCTGGATGTTGTGGATGCTAAAGTTCCAGTCAAACCATTCAACCAGTTAGAAGTTATCAATATTGTGCGCGAGAACCTGAGACTCAGCACAGTTAAGCAGGTAGATGACCATAGCGTTGATCAGGCTGAGGTTCTAGCAAAAGAGCCGGCACAGCAGACGATTAAGGCACTGCAACAGGAGACACAACAGTACCAGTCAGCAATCTTATCCTCCAAGTACGACAACTACAGCCGCGATAAAGCAACAGAGCGAATTAGCCAGCAGTTTACTCATGTCAGCGGCATTTTACGGGACTTCCCTCCCAGTCAAACAGTTCGAGTTGTCTCACCAGAGGGCAACATCACTTATGGAGTCGTGGCAAAAGTCTGGCAGAAGGGGCACAGCGGTAGTCCAGCGGCTCCTAGTAACTGGCGAGCGCAGATTTTAACCGACAATCATGCCCGGATGCTGACCATCCCGCTGACTCGCTTCAATCGGGGCAAAGAAGGTATCCTCACTGCCATTTCCAGGCAGGATGTGAACTGGGAAGGACAGGATATCTACAAAGCCTTTGCCCTGCGCCAGCAAACCGAGCGAACCGAGCGGCAAATCTTTCACGGCAACCTGCTCAAGGCATACGAAAAGTACCCGACTGGCAAGTTCCTCAACTACACCGACCATCAGGGAAACGTGCGTCAGGGCTTGGTGATGCCTGCCAGCTTTGACATTTATGAGTCTCTGGAAAATCAACCTGTTGTATTTCGTGAATCTCATCAGGTCAAAGCCTTTCTAACAGATGTAACCCACAATCTGGGTGCCGTCAAAACCCTCGATGAAGTGTTAACGCTCAAAACTCAACTTGCCAATCGTTTTGGTAGTAAGGATGCAACTGGTTTTGTGCTGCAAACGCCAAAGTCAGCTATTGGTGATCGCTTCTCACTTGATCAAGACCTCATTGCCGCAGCAGGCAGGGATTTCTATTCAGTGAGCGATCGCATGGAACTGGTAATACCAGCCGAGCGGATTGACCAGGTACTTCATCTATTGGTGAAAGAGAAGGACTGTACCTTGGCAGCGTTTGATTTTAAAGACAAAGCACGGGAGTACCTTGGGGTTAGATTACCCCAATTGCAGGCTATTCAGGATGAATCAGTTGCATCTCCACAAACACACTCAGATTTAGAAGAACTCCTGCCGAGTGCTGCTATACAACATGAGTCTGTTCCTCCGACTCGATTGATGGAGTCCCTACAAGCCAGCACAGAACAATTGAAGTCCATCCGTCAGGATATTCAGGAAATGGTGAGTTTGGAGCAACGGGCAGCGGATACCGCTCTTGAAGTTACTCAAACAGAGCTGAATATCTTTAGGGGCATTCAACAACAGATCCGTGATGCTGCCACGATTGCTCTTCCAACGGTTCAGGAGAGTGAAAGTGAGGAAGTGAGTTTTGATCTTTCACATCCTTTCCGGGTTTCTCCTGAAGGGCTTGAGGAAGAGTCAAGTGTTTCTGACGCAGCAAAGGTTATAGAGCCTCCTCTAAAACAGGAAGAATCTCACGTTTCTGCTCAACCTGACTCTTCTGTAGAAGAACTCGCCCATCCTGAGATACGACTGGTTACTACCATTGACCAACTGCAACAGACCGTAGATCTCTATCAGGATGCAGCAGTGTTGGCGATCGATACCGAAACAACCGGGCTTGATCCACACCTGGATCGAATCAGGCTGATTCAACTGGCGAGCGCGGATCGTCCCATCACCGTGATTGATTGTGCTGCCCTGGCTCAGGAAGACCTCAAACCTTTTAACCAGTTGTTGCAGGGGGAAGCTGAGAAGGTCTTTCAAAGCTACAGGACTGGAGGTTAAAGGTCACCTATTTGATACTATGCTTGCCTCTCAACTGTTGGAAGCAGGACTTGACCGATCTCATACCTTAGAAGCGATCGCTAGTCGTCATCTCGATCTTGATCTGGACAAAACCGAGCAGAAGAGCAACTGGGAAGGCGGACTGACCCAGAGCCAAATCGATTATGCTGCCAGAGATGTGAGTGTGCTGCTTCCCCTGCGGGATGTCCTTGCCTCCAGGCTGGCTGAAAAGAACTTGAGTGAAACTGCCTCAATTGAATTTCGTGCCGTCTATGGGGTTGCCGAGATGGAGCAGAACGGTATGGGCATCAACCGGGAAAAGCTGCAAGCCTTTGCCGGGGAGCTACGTCAGCAGAAAGTAACACTAGAAGAGGCAGTTAGAGAACTGTTGTTAAAGCTGGAAGTTACTCAGCGATCGCTTCTGGAACCAGCGCCTCAGCAGGTTGATCTGGAAAGTCCCAGACAGTTGCTGGCAGCTCTCAAGCAGATGGGAATTCCGATCAACAACACTCGCAAAGAGACGTTGATTCCATTGCAGGATCAGTACCCGGTTCTCAACAAACTACTGGAATACCGCAAAGTGGCAAAGGCTTTATCTACCTATGCAGAAGGCTACGAAGCGCTGATTCATCCCCAGACGGGAAGGCTCCATCCCAATCTCAATCAGTGTGGGGCTGTGACTGGACGCTTTAGCTGTGATAAACCTAACCTCCAGAATGTCCCGCGTGACAAGCGGATCAAAGGTTGCTTTGAGCCTGCTCCTGGCAATGTCCTGGTTAAAGCAGATTACAGCCAGATTGAACTTCGTATTGCCGCTAAAATCAGCGGTGAGCCGCGCATGAATCAGGCATACCAGCGGGGTCAGGACTTACACGCCCTGACTGCCAGCTACCTGCTGCACAAGCCTGTGGGTGACATTACAGGGGATGAGCGACGGCTGGCAAAGGCGGTAAACTTTGGGCTGATTTACGGGATGCAGGCGGTCGGGTTTCAAAGCTATGCCCGCACCAACTACGGAATTTCCCTATCGCTTCCAGAAGCCCTGCAGCACCGGGAGCAGTTCTTCAAAACCTATCCGGGGCTAATTGACTGGCACGATCGCGTTAAGCAAGAGCAGGCAAACTCCTGCTGTACCTTGGGCGGGCGGTTGCGCCAGTGGGACGATAAAGCCCCTTTTACCGAAATCATCAATGCTCCGGTTCAGGGCACCTCTGCCGATATCACGAAACTGGCGATCGCCACCTTTCAGGAAACTAGAGACTCGCTGCCTCACCGTCTGGATGCCAGGTTGCTGATGCAGGTGCATGATGAGATTGTGATTGAAGTGCCCAAAGCTCAGACAGAACGAGCCGGACAACTGCTGGTTCAGGCCATGCGGGAAGCAGGGCAGCATTTCCTGAACGATATGCCTGTTGAGGTCGAGGCAGTGATTTGTGAGGACTGGTCAGGAAAGAATGCCCGTCCTGTTCCATTGCCAGCACTACACACTGAACTCATTCAACTGCAATCTCAATCTACTGCACCAACTGCTCAAAAACAGACTGATACAGAACTCAACCAGTTAGCGAAGTCGGTTAGAAACCTGGACTTGCAGGCGATCGCCACTCAGTTAGGCTTGGAGCGAGATCGATCTGACAAATCCAAGTGGATCGCTTGGGCTGAAGCTAACGGACATCGGGAAAAGCAGCACGTTATCAGCATTACCGATAACAAATTCATGGATTGGAAGACTGAGCAGGGCGGCGTAGGAGCCATCAGTTTGACAATGGCAGTGCGGGAATGGAACTTCAAAGCGGCTGTAGAATGGCTGGCTGCTCAGAAGGAAGGGTTATCTATTCCAGAGCAGGTCATTCAGGAGTCTAAAGAGCCAAAGCCATTGGAACTGCCACCTGCTAATCCTGAGAACTGGAAACAGGTGCGCCATTACCTGAGCGAAACTCGTGCCCTTCCCACTACCTGGGTGGATAAGCTACACCAGCAAGGACTGGTCTATGCGGACGATCGCCAGAATGCGGTGTTTCTGCGTCAATCATTTGCCGATGCTCGCACCTGGGATCGTGTGGAGACAACCGGGGCAACCCTGCGTGGAACCCTTGGTGATTTCAAAGGGCTTGTTCCGGGTTCCTCTAAAGACAATGGTTGGTTCTGGATAGGAGTGGGTAGAGGCGAAGTGCAGCGAGTTGTGGTTACTGAATCCCCTATTGATGCTATCTCGCTGGCAACTCTAGAAAAGGGGCAGCACAACCAGGGCAGAACCATTTATCTTTCCACTGATGGTAAAGGCTCGATTCCTACTGGTGCTCTTCAAGCAGTCGTGGCTCAGGGTGGAACTGTTGTCGCCGCATTCGATCTCGATTCTGATGGACAGAGATTAACTGAGAAGTTGGCGGCTGCAATCCCTCATACAGTTACCCTCATCCCCACTCAGGGGAAAGACTGGAACGAACAGTTAGTGTCCATGCGGCAGGAGTTACGGAGCTGGTACAGACAGGCACAGGATATTGAACGATCCCAAAATCACCTGCGCCGAATTGAGCAGGTTGGCACGGCTTTCACCCAGCATGGCACTCCTCCTGGAGAGCGTGACCTGCGGGTAATGGCACAGGATCAAAAGGTATGGCAGCAGCAGGCGCAAACAGTCACTGATTGTGCCCGCACAATTTTGGATAAAGCGGGAGAACCGCAGGCAGGAGGAACCCTGTTTGAGGGAAAAAAGTACGTTCTCTTCGCCCGCGATGAGTTGCTCTATGCTCTGGCAGAACAACGTGGCACCCAACCTACAGAAGCAGATCAACAGATCCTTCCAGATGCAATTCAAAAGCCTGACCAAGGCATCATCCTCAAAACAGTTCAGGGAGAAGTTGAGCTGGATTCAACCCGCAAGGGCAAATTGATCAAATTACTGGAGCCTGTTCAGGAGCGGGTTATTCAGATGGAGCAGGCTTATGTGGTTCTGGTCCTGGTGGAGTCGATTTCAAAGCACTGGCAGATGCAACCAGTGGCATTGAAGGAGACTACAACAGTGTTGGACGCTGGGGCTGTGACGGAGCAGGGAACTGCGGGCGGGGACTGGGGCGCTACCAGTTCATGACCTACCGGGAAGATGTCAGGGAGGCGATCACTCAGCAACCGGGAGGCAGAGCATTCTATCAACGCCTGGTTGCCGGACACCAACCTAGCTCAGCAGAACTGCTACGGTACTTTCCGCCGTCTGTGCAGGACTCCCTGTTTGTTAACGCTCAAACTCAAAACATCCGCCGTCTTCAAAGTCAAGGTAAATCAGGAGACGAACTGATCGCCTGTCTGGGAGAGATGTGGTACTCCGGCAGATGCAGCCATTCAAGCGGCAGAGACTACATCGGAGGTCCAACAATTCGAGAATACGGGCAGATTTTAGTCACCAACTACCGACGAGCCTTGGAACGCTACGGAGCAACTTCCTGTCCGCTCAACGCTAGCTCTGGAGGAGGCACGACAGGAAGATTGATTAATCCTGTTCCTGGTGCCCCTGTCACCAGTGAGTTTGGTCCGAGGAGAAGCCCCTGTGCTGGCTGTAGTTCGTATCACCGAGGAATTGATTTTGGTGTCCCAGATGGAACACCAGTGAAAGCCGCAGATGGTGGCAGAGTCGTTTACTCAGGCTGGATGCGCGGATATGGTCACACAGTTGTCGTTGAGCATGGCAATGGACTCATGACCCTCTATGCTCACAACTCTCAATTGCTCGTCGGGGTGGGAGACTCGGTTTCACAGGGGCAGACCATTACCCGCAGTGGTCACTCAGGAGTTGGGACAGGACCACACCCACACTTCACCGTGATTGAAGGGGCAACTCATGGCAATCCTTCCAGCGGTCGTGAAGTGAATCCCAGACGTTATTTCGAAATTTAAGGAGGATAAAACTGAATGCTACATCGATTTCATTTTTTGCGCTTTGGACTCCTCAGCCTATTGTCAGTCTTGCTGGTTTTAGGCTCTGCTGAGCTAACTCATGCCCAGACAGATATTCCCAGCACAGTGAGAACCTGTTTGCCCACACAGACACTTCCTCCCATCGTTCGCTCAGAACTAATCACTCAAACTCGGCTGCATGGGAAAGACTACTACTTGCTTACTGCTTATTCTGCATCAGGCGAGGGCATTGATCTGGTGATTTCAGTGACTGGCGATCGTTGTGGTGAGGAGTTCTTCAACCCCGCTGGAGAAATAGTGTCGCTCACTGCTGCCTTGGGACAGGAAGTAGCACGGCAACTCTCCCTTGGTCGCTATCAGCATGAAATAGAGCAATTTGGCAGAGCCAGGATGCAGCAGCGAATTAATCAGGCAGCAACTGCCCCCAATGGCTTGTTCTACCCAGAAGATGTTTGGGCATTGCGGCAACTGGGATTCTCGATTCCCACTACAGTTCACGTTACCGAATGAGTCAACGATGGTATTACGACGACTGGTTTATAGTGCGATCGCCCTCATCCTATCTGGTATTCTGTTCTGGCGTATAGCTCCCAGTTTCTCAACCGAACAGGGTTGGAGACCCGTTTGGGAAGTAGCCCCTCCAGGACTGCTGGAGCAATTGCGACAGGATTATGCCACCGAAATTCCTGCTGATGTCACTGTTGATGTCAGGCAGATGCAACTGCTCAAACTACAACAACCCGAATCACTACCGCTATACCTTATCAACACCAGAGTTTACTCTTTAGAACATCCAGATCAAACTCCAACCTGTGGCACTGGAGGATGTTTGTTCCTGGGTTATATTCCCGGCAACAATGGCTTCAGGCAAGTTCTAAACGGATGGATTAATGACTTTCAGGTGCAGGGCGAACCTCCTGTGATTGGGCCGGTGCAGCGAGTTTTGAATCACGTTCCGTGCTTTCAACTCACAACTTACAATGCCAGAACACAACGCATCAGTCCTACTCAAACGCTTTGCTTTAACGGTGGAAGATTTGTCCCTGCTGCAACCCAATCATTGCGCTCCTTCAACTAATGCGAATACTCTATGAACACTTCGACAAAACTCATCATCAACACGGCTAACAAACAACACAAATCGATTCAGGAACTGACAAACGCATTAGAGCGAGTCATTCAAGAACTGGCGATCGCTTCTCCACAAACCATTTCGCTCTTCTTTGATGGCACCGAAGTTTACCGCCATCAAACGCAGGATGACAACGTATTTTGGTGGGGAACCAACAGTCACACAACTCCCTCGGGTCTCAACTCATCCAACTCATTGCTTCCCTCTCACCAGTATCAGGAAGTTTGATCATGGTTCAATTTGTCGATAAACAGAAAGCTTCAGCAACGCTCAGTCTCAGCGGTGAAACGCTAAAACGCTATCGGCTTCAGGGCGAGTGGATTGAAGGTATCCATTGGGTCAGAATTAATAGCCGCTGCGTTCGCTACAACCTGGAACTGATTCAAGACTGGTTCCATAATCGCCACGACCCCAAAGCACACATGCGGGCGATCGAAGTCTACCAATCCAGCCTCTTAAGCAATCAGAAGAAATCAACCCGAAAAACTTAGTAGACACCTCTGCAAACCACTAAAGTAATCCGTCTTTGTGACAAAAATTATGCAACAAGAACCTTTTGCTGAAACCTTAATTGAGCCAGATGAATCTCTTCGATTCGATCGAGGACAATACACAATGCTGCTTCATGAGCAACTGTCAGAAGTTGACGGGGAGGTCATCTATTTCAGCCTGCCCGATCAGGAGCATTATCTCTATGAATATGAGGGCGACCTGGAAGAGGTATTAGACGATCTCCCGGAGATTTATGAGGCGATCGCCCCTTCCCAACAGAGTGAGAATTTAACCCTAACCCCCCAAGCAACTGCAATGGTTGAACGGCTTTGGAACTACTTTGAGCAAACTGGAGAGCGAGAATTGGAGGGTGAACATAACTTTAATTTTCGAGTCGAAGCAGACTGCTTGCTGGTCATATCTAAAGATGATGTTGACCAATGGGTTGCGATTAGCCAAGATGGGCGTGTTGAATCTACCTTGGAGTTAACAAGGTATGAACATCTAATGGAACAGTTCACTGTTGCCTATGATCAAATGCAGATAGCATCTCAGCAAGAAACCGAACAAGGCTGGGAACTGGGATGATGGAAGGTTGAACAAGTTATTGGGAGTTTTCTCTAGAATGGTCGTCAAAATGTTCAGAGGGTTAGCCAGACTGTACTTGACTGCGCCTCCATTGACCTCACAGTAGGTTATCAGGTTTACCTCCTCCCGGATAGAATGCCAGAAACAGAAATCATGAGGGCGAGCGGCAGCAAAGCCAGCATGAATGTCTCAGATCACGATCGCATCCGCAAACTCTTCAGTCCTGACCAGTTTCTTCATTTGGGAACCGGAAAGTGTATTTTGATTAACCCAGGCTACGCCAGTCGAGATGAATTCGGTATCCCCGCTTTGCAACGGATCAAGATTCCTGAGCAGGTTCGCAAACTGCAAGACTGGAGCAAGACGAAATGGAATGAGAAGGTGCGTTCGAGGTTGGGCGTTGGCGTAGCCTCTGCGTAGCACTCGCAGTCCTCAACCGAAGTTAACCCGTGAAGAGTTAAGAACTTATACTGAAGCCATGTTGCGGAAACGTTTTGCAGAGGTAGAACAAATTCTGCTATTGCCTGCGGATGCTCAAGGGCAGCCACCGACAGCATCCAGTGCCGGAAATAAGTTGCAAGATCAAAAGATGATTCGGCAGCTTAAATCTGTATTTTGATGCCAACGGTCTGCCACACCATCTGCATTAAAATGGCAGGAGGACAATTGAGCAAAGCCAATCTGCCAGATTTATGCTGCCAACCCTACCCATCACAGTTCCTCACGATCGCATTGCCCAATTTTGTCAGCGACATCATATTTGCAAACTGTCTTTGTTTGGCTCTGTCCTACGTGATGATTTTCGTCCCGAAAGCGATATTGATGTACTGGTCGAGTTTGAGCCAGGGAAAACGCCAGGATTGGCAATTGTGACCATGCAACAGGAACTTTCTGAACTTTTTGATGGTCGAACGGTCGATTTGCGAACGTCTCAGGAGTTGAGCCGCTATATTCACGATCGCGTCATGACAGAGGCCTTAGTGCAATATGTCCAAGATTGATGATTTAACTCGGTTATTGCATATGCGAGATGCAGCAAGTGAAGCCATCAACTTTGCTGCCAGTCAAAGTCGAGAAATCTTGAACAGTAATCGAATGTTGACACTAGCACTGGTAAAAGAGATTGAAATTATTGGAGAAGCTGCTGGCAGAATCTCTTCTGAATGTAGAGCCAAATATTCTCAGGTTCCCTGGGTTACAAATCATTGGAATGCGATAATCGTTTGACTCACGCTTATTTTGAAGTCGATTTGGATATTGTCTGGGAAGTTGTGACAGGTGACCTTCCCGCTCTTGTTTGTAATAGAGCTAGAAAGGATTATTGCCGCAGCATCCTAACATTGCCAACTTTCAGCATAATCACAATATGCTCAATCCGCTTATACTCATTGAGTTCCGCTTCTTCATCTGGAGTCAACTCACCAAATTTGTTGCGGCTGAGGAGAAATCTTAACCGTTTCTGCATTTTTGGAGTAGGTCTAAAGTCAGCAATCTGTTGAGGTGTGGGATTGCTGGCAATGAAATCGAGAATATAGCGGTAGACGTGAGCAGGCAAAATTGGTGGTTGAGAATTTTCCTCAAGCAGGGCAGGCAGCCGTTGTTGCAGCCAGTCAGAGGGATTTTCACCCCGTCGAGCCAATTGTTCTGCTAGATGGTCTGGAATCTCCAGAGTTATCTTTGCCATAGTCCATGCTGAAGCCTTCACCCTCTTTAGTCTACTTCTGGTTAGCTAACTGCTATTCTAAAGCTCCTGAATTGACTCGTTCTATTTCCCCTGATCTCATTGTTCTAAGGACGATCTATGCTGGGAATACATCTTCAGAGCAATCAGTATGACCATTGAAGTCACCCTCAAATTACCGGAAAATCTGATTGAGCAGGCACGACAACTGGGTGCAGCAACTCAACGTGATTTAGGAGCCGTGCTGACAGATGTGCTAGAAATGCTCTGGTTAACGGTTGACGGAGTACCTGAGCTTGAGACAACGCCGTCGATCAATGACTTGTCAGATCATGATGTGCTGATGCTGGCAGACTCTAAGATGGATGAGGTGCAAAATCAACGGTTAGGCGACCTTCAGGCAAAGGGTAAAGCAGAGGGCTTAACCAGTGCCGAACGCTATGAACTCTTGGCACTGCTCCAAATCTACCAGGTTGGACAGCTTCGCAAATCAGAAGCTCTGGCTGAAGTCGTTCGACGGGGATTACGAGAACCGTTGACAACATGACCAACATTCCGGACGATGTTCGAGCGCGAGTCCGGCAACGAGCGAGTGAGCGATGTGAGTACTGTTTGAGTCAGCAGGAATATGTGATGGGACGATTGCAAATCGACCATATTCAGCCCATTGCTAAAGGTGGTGCTGATTCAGAAGATAATCTATGTCTTGCCTGTGAACTGTGCAACCAGTATAAGTGGACTCAGACAGAAGTGCGTGACCCCAACACGGGTGAAATATTTCCTCTATTCAATCCCCGTCAGCAGAAGTGGGCAGACCACTTTGTCTGAAGTGAAGACGGTACAGAGATTGAAGGACAAACCGCCTGTGGTCGAGCGACCGTTGAAGCACTCAGATTAAATAATGCATTGGCATTGCTTGTTCGGCGCAATTGGGTTCGAGCAGGTTGGCATCCTCCAACCGTAGAGTAATTGCTTCACTTTATATCCAGGCTTGATAACTTCGGCGGGTGCCACAGCATTCGCTCAAGATTTCTACAGCACAGTCATACAGATCGCCTACGGTAAACATACTAAATCTTCTGCATGACCTATGTTTGGTATATCTGATCACAGTGCCGATAAAGTAAGGCATGACATCAATACCATTTTGGAGGCGATCGCCCGTTTACTCTCCAAGATTGAAATTCCACCTGCTGAGAAACCGTTGCCTCCGGTGCAAATGCAAGCAGAGCTAGAGCGGGACGATCCTGGCAGCGTCATCGATGCAGAGGTAATTGAGGAGCGAAATTTGCTGATAGGGCGTGATCTGGAGCTGTTAGAGGGGCGCGATCATCCACTACTTGAGACAGCACCATCACCGCAACTTTTAGAATCTGAAACACAGACAAGCATACAGCTTCAGATTGGCGATACTTACATCATTGGGTTATTACCAGAGGGATTGCGGAGTCAGCTTGAGCAGTTACCACCAGAACAGGTTGAAGCACTTCGACAGGCATTGACCCAAGCTGCTGCCGTGGAAACGGATGGTCATTCAAGCAGCCAAGTTGTTGATGTCAAAATCAACGGTGTTCAACGGTTGCACCAAAATGGCGAGGGACAGATCACAATTAACGATTTTTATTCGAGAGTGCAAGATATGCAGGAACCTTTTGCTGATAATTCCCTTGAAAATGGTGAGTTTGCTTCTGTAGCGCGTGGGCAGTACACCCTGTTGCTCAATCGGAAAATGTCTGAAGAGATGGAAGGAACCATTTACTTCAGTCTTCCGGGACAAGATGATTTCCTCTACGAATATGAAGGTGATCTGGGTGAAGCGTTAGATGACCTGCCAGAGATATACGAAGATGCCGAGCAGCGGGACATATCCCACTTAGAACTTCGACCCGCTGCTGAGGTTGAAGCATTGATTGGGCAGAAATTGAGCAATTCCAGTGCTATCCATCAGCAAGTATTGAATCAGGCTCCTGCGGTTCAAGTTGCTGTAGATCAGGATGGACGGATTAAGCCAGGTTCTTACCTGCGAGATCAAGTTGAACCCACAGAAGATGAGGTTGAAGCTGAAATGGAGTTGGAACAGTCTGATGAAACAACTCCATTCTTGACACCAGAAGCTGCGATCGTGATTGAGCAGCTATGGGACTATTTCGATCGCACCGGAGAACAGGTACTCGAGGGTGAACACGACTATGATTTCCAAGTGGAAGGCAATACACTTCTGGTTCTACTCAAAGACAATTCTGGAGAGGTGGTTGCAGTTGGTCGAGACGGACAGATTGAATCTACGTTTTCGCTAGAACGTTATCAGTATTTGATGGAGCGGTTTGGTGTTGCCTACGAGCAAATGCAAACAGCGGAATATCAGCAGGATAGCGATCGCGAACTCGAATTGGGTTAAGGGCGGTCGCCTAACCTCTCAACTGCTCAAATGTCCTGTTTGCTTAGGGGCGATCGCTAGTTAGTCTAACCCCTGCGAGTTACAAGCCTATGATAGAAAAAGCTCTTCCAAAATTCTGTAAGCTTACCGCTTGTAATGATTGCCCTTAATAACTGCCAGTCTTATCTACAAGAGATCTGCTGCCGCTATGAGCAGTGGTGGACTGAAAATGCTTTAACGGAAGCGATCTCCGCTCGACAAGCGACCTTCTCGTTTGAGCAGATGGTGCAGACGGAGGAAAAGGACTCAGAGGGAGAACCAAGGAAAACTCTACCACTGCCGATATTCCAAGCAATTCAGAATTACGTCGAATCCGAGCATATCCTATTGGTTGGATCGCCAGGGGTCGGCAAATCAACGGCACTTCTACGTTGTTTGGTGCAGGTTGCGGAAAGAGAGCGTGGGAAGCTGAAGCCACGAATTCCTGTCTTGGTTTCGCTAAAAAGATATAAAGTCAGTTTCTCTAATCCTGAAGATCCCTCAGGAATGTTGACTTTGATTAGAAATGCTTTGCCACCAAAGATACGACGAAAGGTTGGCATTTCAGAGGTTGAAGAGCTTTTATTTGATAAACGATTGATCCTATTCTTAGATGGGCTGAACGAAATATCAGTAGATACCGTTCGTACATATCTGAAGGCGTTTCGTGAAGAGTGTCAGTATTCCCAAGTACCGCTCGTCTGCACAACACGAGAGTTAGGTAGTGGGGATTTGGGTATTAAACGAAAGCTAAAAATTCAACCCCTTGAGAGCCAGGAAATTGAGCGATTTCTACAGGAATGCATTCCGGAGCAGAATCAAAAGATATTGCAACTGCTGAATCGCGATAAGAGAGAGTTAAGCCGCACTCCTTTTGTGCTATGGATATTATACGACTTGTTTCAGAAGCAGGGCACTGAGGTAGAGACGTTAGCAGAAGCGTTTCGTAAATTCTTTCGGTCTTTCAACAAAAACTATAGGGAAGATATACCCGTTACCGATGAGCGACGCAAAGACTGGAATTCCTGGTTAAAGTGTTTGGCATTCTCGATGCTAGATACTCCAGATCTGAATGATCCAGTTTTAGTTATTTCCAGAGAACAAGCAAAACAAGTTTTGGATGACCAGTTTGGAAAGCATTCTGGTGACTCATGTCGTATCGAGGAGTTGATTAAATATCATGTTTTAGAGTCAATTAATGACGAAGAAATCAACTTTCACCATCAGCTAATTCAGGAATACTATGCAGCAGAAGCATTGCTAGAACGATTGCAAAAACATCCGGAGTGGCTCGAAAGAACACCTAAACAAAAATGGACTCGATTTCAGCAAGATTATCTCAATTATTTGGAGTGGACGGAAGCGATTGCCCTCATGTTTGGACTTCCAGAGATCGAAGCACAAGCAGAGCAATTGGTAAATTTAGCACTGGATGTAGATCTATACTTGGCAGCGAGGTTGGCTGGAGAATTTAATCTAAAAGTACAAAAAAAGACTATAAATTTATTGATTACTGAGTGTACTAAAAGAGACTTGCCACTGTTGTTTAAGGTGACATACTTGAATAAGTCTCATTCCAAGCATAGTACTCAAGTTTTGATTAAAGCATTACATGAAGGCGATGCAGAGGTTCAGGAAAAAGCATTAGAAGGCTTAAGAGAAATTGCTGATACAACAGTTATACACGATTTGCTATGGGTCATTGAAAATTCTGACGGATATCCGTCGATTATGAATGCCATAGAGCTACTGACTGCGCTTGATCTTGATAAGTCAACTTCTTCAAAATTACGAGAACTACTGAGAAGTCAATATCCTGGAACTCGTGAAGTAGCTGCTTTAGCTTTAGGGAAATTGAATACAGAAGCTTGCATTCCAGATTTAACTCTTGCGCTAAGGGATCCAGCTATCCGGGTCCGCAGGGCTGCCATCAGTGTTTTAGGAGAAATTGGTTATGAAGAAATAATTCCAGATTTACTTAAGATACTAAGTACATACGGTGAAGAGTACAACGAATCAATATTCTCGACAGCAGCTTTTGCGCTAGCAAAGCTTGATGCTGAAAGAGCTTTTTTGCATCCTAATGCTAGGGTACGTAGTACAGTAATTTCTTTGCTTAATAAACAAAATATAGAAAATGAATTTCCAAAGCTGAGAGCAGCGATGAAAGATGAAAGCTTTCTTGTTCGTGGAGAAGCCATTGGAATAGTTGGACGACTTAGAATTAGTGAGTTAACTGAGGAATTGTTTTTAGCTTTAGAAGATCCAGATTCTACAGTTAAAATGCAAGCAGCTTATGCACTTGGGCAACTGTGTGGTGTAGAAATTATACCAAAACTGATTGAAGAACTAAGGACTAAGAATGCTCCAACTCGAAGAGCCGTGATCGATACAATACGAAGCCTTGATAGAGAGGAAGGAGTCCCAGTACTGTTTTTAACATTAGTGGATTCTGATGAATCGGTTCGCAGGAGTGCATTGTATGCACTAGGGGAACTAGGCAGAAGAAATGCTATTCCACATTTCATTGAAATCTTACTTGATTTTAATGATAAACATCATCGAAATTTAATTGAAAATTATCTTCAGGAATTAGAGCCTCAGCGCAAGTTAGAACTTGTAGAACAAATAAATTCTCAAGATAGTCACATTCGCTGGAATGCTGTTAAAACCTTAGCTAAGATTGCAAGCCATGCAGCAATTCCAGAACTGATTAAAGATTTTTCTGAGGAGAAACGTGTTGGACAACGCTTACGGCTCATTGGTTTTTTGAGATGCACATCTAGTGAAGAAGTTCTACCAACTTTACTAGATGCTCTTGATGATGAGGAAGTATCTGTCCGAAGGCACGCAGCTTTTGCTATCGAGCATCTTGGTAATCTCTCTCATTTACATGAGCTATGGCAGCAACAAACACAAAAACCATTGGAAGCAATTGATAGTGCGATCGCTGCCATCCAGTTACGCTGTGGACTCCACAACGACGAAGTTAACCAGTTCTCCCGAACAGTCCTACGAATTGACAAAACGACAACAGAAAGCTTTCTTGATACGATTAACCAGACTACTCAATTAACTTACAAAAAGATAAACCAGATGGCAGACCAACCTAAGGTCGAAATGAACTTTCATGCTCCTGTAGAGAACGCTGTTGGCATCGTCGAAGGCGACATGGTTATAAATACTTCACCTTCACAAGATAAAGGGGCAGCCACTGCAATTTCTAATTTACTTAACCATCTCCGTCAAAAATATCCCAATGCCACTGATGAAGAAATTTATGGGATACTCCTGCAAGGTTTTCAAGCCATGCCTAAGAAGAATCCGCAAAACTGGAAGCGATGGCAAGATATTTTAAGCGTATTCTTCTCAGGTGGTATTGAAGCCACCAAAGTTCTCGTGCCTGTTGCTGGAATTCCAATCGAGGTGCTCAAGCGGCTGTATGAAATCTACGATCGCAACCGCAAACAACTCCCCGATAGCTAGCCTCAAAAGAAGTAACCAGAGATCACTATGCAAATCACGATCGAACTTCCCGATGACATCGCCAGTCAACTCCCATCTGGCAATATCTCCCGTCGAATTCTAGAACTGATTGCGGCTGACAGTTATCGCCAAGGGAGAATTGGAGCCGCTGAAGTCCGGCAAATGCTCAACTTCTCCTCTCGTTGGGAAACCTACGAATTTCTCAAGCGAGAAAAAGCTGACTTGCCCTACACAGAGGATGATCTAGAGCAGGATGTCCAAAATATTCGCAATGTTCTAGGCGCAGAATGATTGTTGTTTCCAATACTTCTCCCATCAACTATTTGATTCTGATTGATCACATTAATCTTCTTCCCAAACTGTTTCAGCAAATTATTATTCCTCAAGCAGTCTACAGCGAACTGTCCGATACATCTGCTCCTACCTCTGTTCAAACCTGGATCGTGGCTCCACCCAATTGGCTGAAAATTCAGTCTGTTAATCAACCTCCGGATGCAATTGTCGATTTGCTCGACCCTGGAGAACGCGAAGCCATTCTGTTAGCTCAAGAACTGAGTGCAAATCTACTCTTGCTAGATGACATGAAAGCACGTCGCGCTGCTACCAAAAAAGGACTTGTCATTACAGGTATCCTCGGAATTCTGGATCAAGCAGCAACTATGAAATTGATCAATATGCCTACTGCAATTGACAACCTTCGGAGTACATCCTTCTGGGCTTCGGAAAGCCTACTTCAGAAGTTGTTGGATAAGCACGCATAAATCCGAACGGATTGATGTCACACAATTTGCAGATAATTTCTACAGCACAGTCAGATAAACTCCCTAAACTCACAGGGTGGTAGAAATTTCAGGCAAAGAAAACTCATGAATAACCAGCGCCCTACAGATTCACACAACTGGTTTCAAGTATTACAGAGCCGTCTGTCTACATTATCCGAAGAGGTAAATTATGACGATGATACTGTAGCTCCTATTTCGCGTGAGGAAGACCCAGACATTGAAGTGAAACTGGATCAAATCTTCGGCATTGATTCAAGACCTGACTGAACCTTCCTCCTATGTCCGATTGCCCTAAGGAAGCCCTAATTTGGGCATTCCACAGCTTTTTGCTGCAAGGCGGGAGCTACAACCGAATTAACGAGGCACGAAGACAGGCAGAGGCAATTCTAGGTGAAGCGATTCCTCCTGGTAGTCCACTGACAAAATTAGTGGATGAGGCAATGGAAGTAGCCCTTGTTCGGGTTGCTCCTGTATTAATTGAGCAGTCTGAAACGACTCATCAGGCGTATGACCAATTGGTCACTTTGCTAGAACACCAGCCTACCCTCAGCGTTCGCTCCTCAACCTCTGTTCTCCAACAGGCATACAGCACCCCTATTCCGATCGCCTACCTTGCCTCCACTCTAGCCAGTATCACCCCAGAAACTACTGTCTATGAACCCACCGCAGGTAATGGCGCACTCCTAATCACTGCCAATCCAGAAAGGGTAATTGCCAATGAGTTGAATGGCGATCGCCACACTGAACTCACGACCAGAGGCTATCGCCAACTTACTCAGCAAGATGCCAGTAGTTACCACCCTACCGAACAGGTCGATCGGGTCATCTGCAATCCACCGTTTGGTTCAGTGCATAACGCGGCAGGGCGAGTACAACGGTTTGCCATTCCCGGTAATCGTCGAGGCACAACCCAGATTGATCAGGCGATCGCCTTTCGCGCACTAGAGGCAATGAAAGATGACGGACGGGCAGTGCTGATTCTGGGCGGCAAGCTGGGTGAGGATGAGGAGAGGCGATCGAATCGCTACAACAGTATCGAAACTCGCGGATTCTTCTACGCCCTCTATCAGCAGTACAACGTTACCCAGCACTTTTCCATCTGGGGTAACCTCTACCGCAAACAGGGTGCAGGGTTTCCGATCGATGTCATCGTGATTGCAGGGCGAGGGCAGTCTCAGCAAACCTTACCTGCTGCCGACGTTCCAACCATTTACAAATCATTTGATGCACTGAAGGAGCGACTGCCCAATGAAACTATCTATCAACGAACAGACAACCATTCAGGATTACGAGAAGTTTCCCCTGGTTTGGCAGCCTCAGGAGGCAAGCAACTCATCTCTCTTCCTGGTCAGGATGCCAGTTGGAATAGAGCAACTGAGCCAGCACGATTACGCTCGCCTGATGTCTCTCCGCCTTCAGTGGATGATCCAAACGTGGATGACCACAACTGGAGACAGTCAGCCCCAAACTCATCAACGGCTGACTCAAGCCTTGAGGATGCTGTACCTTCAGGAACCGCCAGAACTGTACGAAGACTCCCAAACACAGGAACTCCAACCCCTATGGTGGTGGACGCAGGAGTGGGCAGAAACGCTTCTGTACCGCAACGAAACCTTCAAGACCAAGTTTCAACTGAACAATCCGAAATTGAGTTTCCCAATCGCTATCCAACCAACCAATCCACAGACGCAGCAGCAGTGGATGGAGGAACACAACCAGACTACCCTCGAAGACTGGCTGAGAGAATTGACCTCCGGGATGGAATAACCGCCTCAATAACCTACCCACGAAGGATTCAACCAATGGCACCGCTTGAACCTGAGAATCTCACCCCGAATTCTCAACCGCTTCATGTTGCATATCTTCCCCGTAGTCAGGGCAGATCTCCCGGAACCCTGATTCCAACCAATATGGCAACCGCTGCTCAGACTGCTCTGGACAAATTGGAGCAGCAAAGAGGCGACATTGACGAGTTTGTTCGGCAACGGTTGGGCTATGAGTCGAAAGAGGAACTGTGGAGGCATCTCTATGCTGAGCAGATTGATGCCGTTGCCTTGGCATTCCACCAGCGCGATCGCGGCAAGGTATTCCTCAACGGCGACCAGACTGGAAACGGAAAGGGACGCTTCGGAGCCAGCAATATTGTCGATGCCATTAATCAGGGCTACCTCCCGATTTTTGTCACTCAAAAGCCGAACCTTTACACCTCGATGCTGACTGACTTGGCAGACATCGGCAAGCCTGGAGTCCGTCCATTTATGACGAACAACAACCTGAGCTTGACATCGGGTGATGGGCAACGATTGAGAACAGGCTCTCCCAAGGAGCAGGACGCTGAAATGCTCAGGATCATGCAGCAGTCCAATTTGGGGCTTGCCTACAACGCTGTCTTTACCACCTACAGCCAGCTTCAGACCGTGAATGACGGAAAAGAACCTTTTCGGCGGGAGTTCTTTCGGGCGATCGCGCCTCAATCCATCTTTATTTTTGACGAAGCACACGAAGCGGGAGGCAGCACCAGCGACACGGCATGGAAAAGCAGTAGTGCTGCACCCGATCGCTCCCAGTTTGTGCGGGAACTGGTTGACCTGAGTGCGGGAGCCGTCTTCATGAGCGCAACGGCAACCAAAGATCCAGCCGTGATGAATCTCTATGCTCGTCGCTCTGATGCTGCCAAAGCGGTATCGAATCTCTCTAGCCTGCAACGAACGCTCAAAGATGGTGGCATTCCCCTTCAGCAGATGATGGCGACCAAATTTGTCGCCTCTGGTCAACTGCTCAGACGGGAGCGATCGTTTGAGGGCGTGTCCTTTGAGGCAAAGGTTGTTCCGGTGAACCGGGAGACCGCAGACAGTATCTCTGCCATCATGCAGAGCATCAGCCAGTTTGACCTTGCCAAGCAGGAGGCAGTCAAGCAACTGAGCAAGGAACTCAAAAAAGAGGCAAAGCAACTGGGGGAAGATAATGCCATCGGGCAGGTGGGAGCCAAATCTACTAACTTTACCTCTCTAATGCACAATGTCATCGACCAGGGATTGCTGTGCCAGAAAGCCGAGGCAACCGTGCAGGAAGCGATCGCCTCCATTAGGCGAGGTGAAAAGCCTGTGATTGCCGTTGCCTCTACAATGGATGCCTTTATTGGGCAATACGCCGACGATAACGGATTAACACCAGGCGATTCTATTGACATTTCCTTTGGCGACGTTCTGGGACGATATCTGGAGCGATCGGGGGATGTGGTGATCAAGAACTATGAGGGGCTACAAACCCGACGACGATTAACCGACGAGGAGTTGGGCGCAAATGCACTGGCAGCTTATGACGAAGCCAGAGAGCGGGTTGATCGTGCTGACCTTTCAGATATTCCCCTTAGCTCGATCGACTACATTCGCTGGCGGCTAACTCAGGAGGGCTATCAGGTTGATGAGATTACGGGAAGAGAGAATGTCATCGACTATACGACCAACAGTGAGATTGGCTATGGTCGCCGCTCCAGTAAGGAGACAACGGCTCAGGCAAAGGTAGATAACGTCAATTCGGCTTAAGCAAACGCAGGCAGAGCAGTGTCAATGAGCAGGGAGGGCTTCTTGGGTTGGTGGCAGTAGGCGATCAAGCCACAGACTAAGTTTACCAGGCAGT
>NZ_JACJPJ010000011.1:0-3811 GCF_014696015.1 Oculatella sp. FACHB-28
AGGTCTAATGCATCAGGCATAGCTAAGAATTCGTTGAGGATTAGCTCTCTAAATTCGTAGTCCCAACGCTCCGGCTTGAAGTTGAAGTCATGCAAAATCAAGCTGTAGGCATCAAGGCAGGACTTGTAGACGTTAACGGCAGTGAAGCGCGCTAGGGCTTTAACCCAGGTTGCTTTGCACCGCAGGTCGCCAAACTGTCGCACTTCGGGCTTAAAGTTTTGGGGTTGAGCCAGCACGCCTTTGAATGAGTTGAGTTGTTTCCACTCTTCCCAAACGTGTTGCTTCAGTTCACCCATCTTTGTCTTCCAGGTTGTAGCCATGAGCCAGGTTCAGGTTCTGATTTAATTGCCGTCGCTGTCGCTAAAGCTGTAGGCGATCGCATTGCCGCTGCTGTCGTAGTAGATTGCTGCCCAGTTGCCGTTGGGCAATTTATAGTAGTCGGCTTGCGAGTCTCGGTAGGCGGGAAAGCCAAAGCGATCTTTGATTGCCGTGTAGCTTTGTGGAAAGCTCAGGTATTGCAGGGTCAGAATGTCTTCGGTTTGGAACGTTCCGTCCAACCCATAGGGCTGGGTGCCCGGAGCGGGGGTTGTGGCTGGGGATGTTGCGTCAGCAGGAGCCGGACAACTCTGCAACAAGGGCAGGAGTGACAGCAGCCACAGGAGGGGAAGGGGTTTAAGACACGCCATTATCTTATCTCCATGGGGGTAAAGCTAGGTACATTACCTTACTGCTTATAACAGTACTAGAAAGTACCTGAATGTACCAGGCTCTACAGTGCTTTACCTGTCTTTACAGCATGGAAGCTAGGATCATACAAATGATCAAAAGCTGCACCATGCCGACATCTCAGGAACCGCTGACGGTTTACTTGCCGCCTGAAGTTAAGGAAGCCTTACAGAAGTGGGCAGAAGAGGAGGAACGATCTATGAGCTTCTTGGCTGCTAAGGCGATTACTGAGGCAGTAAAGTCTCGAAAGAAGGGGAAGTCGCGGAACGCATAGCCATCGGATTGAGATGAAAGACTGGAATCCAATTCTGACCAGCAAAACAGATGAGGCGATCGCCATGATGCAATCGAGAAGTATGAATGCGAGATTCCCAAAGTCTAGATATCTTTAATAGCAGACATCTCGATATCTAGATACCTTTTGTTAGATGAAAGAACCAGAATGAAACATTGATGGGGATCAATATAAAGTTATCTCTGGGTCTAGATATCTAGATATCTAGACCCAGAGATAACTTTATATCTAGAAATCTTTCCAGGTAGCTTGTATTCTTGCGGTATCGAAATTAAAAGTTCAACTATGCGAACTTGCTCATGCATTTCCCTCTCAGGTGGGCAGGGAAAGACGACCACTATTTTTTTCACCTCGCTTCTGCTGGCGCAACAGGGTAAGCGAGTACTGGCGATCGACTCTGACCCACAGGCTAACCTCACCTTTTACCTTGGTCATGAGGTGCAGCCTAATCAGCCGAGCCTTTTGGAAGTGCTAACTGGGCAGGTTAGCACTGAGGACGGAATCTATGAAACGAGCTACGAGAATTTGTTTCTTATTCCTGCCGATCGCGGCTTGTTCAAGGTTTCGGACTACCTGAGTAGCAGTGGCACTGGAGCGTTCATCCTTAAGCTGCGGCTTAAAGCGGTTGCCAATCTGTTTGACTATGTTCTGATTGATGTTCAGCCTTCTCGTTCTCAACTTTGCCTGACGGCAGTGGGGGCTTCAGATTGTGTTCTCATTCCTGTGGAAGCCAACGTCAAGGGGATGAACAGTTTGATTGATACTCTGGACTTTCTTCAGGAGCAGTCAAACTTGATGGCATTTACCGGAAAAATTTTAGGGGTGGTTCCATTCCGCGATCGCTGGGTTGGGAACACGCAGACTTTGGAGGGTCGGCAAAATATTGAGGCGATGAAGGAGTTTGTTGGCAGTACTCCCATTCTTGCCTCGATTCGAGAGTCGGAGAAATTTAAGAGTGCCATCCGTCAAGGAAAACTGCTCTCAGAGATGGGGCAGACAGATTTACAGTACCCCTTTGAACAGATTGTTGAGGCGCTAGGATATGAATGATGCTTTAGAGCGACTTAAGAAACGCAGTCGTCCAACTGTCCCCAGTCGAGATGCATCTTTAACACCTTCTCCTCAAGCCTCTGAGAGTCTAGATATCTCGATATCTAGAAATCAAGACATACAGAATTCAGTGTTTCAAGATATCGCGGAACCTCAGAGTCAAGAGTTTGGGGCTTTAGACTCTCAGCAGTCGCTAAAGACTAAGCAGACGACTCTGAGGCTGGAGCAAGGAGTGAGCGAGCGCCTGCAAGACCTATGTAGGGAAAACGGGATCTGTCGAGAGGTTCTGCTTGAGGCGATGTTTGAGTACAGCGAGGCGAACTCCGACATTTTGCAGCAGATATTGGCTGAGGCGAAAAGCAAGAATGAACGACGGCAACAGATTGCAAACCTCAAACGCGCTAAATCCATGATGGAGCGATTTGGGCAACCAGGATAGGGGCGATCGCTTCTACCATCCGTAAAGTATCAACACTCAGATAGTTCAGTGCTGCGACCGTTCTAATTTATGGCTGATTTGTTTAATGCGGGAAGTGATTATGACCAATTCCTGCGGAATCTGAAGGAGCGGATTCGGACTGCTCACGTGCGAGCGGCTCTGGCAGTCAATCGAGAATTGGTGGCGCTCTACTGGCAGATTGGGCAAGAGATTCTAGCTCGGCAGCAGCAGCAGGGGTGGGGAGCCAAAGTAATCGAGCGGTTGGCGAAAGACCTGCGGAAAGAGTTTCCAGAGATGAGGGGCTTTTCTCCTCGCAACTTGAAGTATATGAGGGCTTTTGCGGAGGCTTACCCGGATGAGCAAATGGTGCAGCAAGCTGCTGCACAAATTCCCTGGTTTCACAATTGCGTACTGTTGGACAAGGTAAAAGACCCTGAAGAACGCCTGTGGTATATCCAAAAAACGCTGGAGTATGGCTGGAGCCGCAATGTGCTGGTGCTTCAGGTTGAGAGTGGTCTTTATCAGCGGCAGGGAGGAGCAATCACTAACTTTGAGCAGGTGTTGCCTCCGGCTCAGTCTGACCTGGTGCAGCAGATTATTAAAGACCCTTACCATTTTGACTTTTTAGGCTTGGGGGAGGAGCGATCGGAGCGAATCCTGGAGCGGGGACTGATTGACCACATCCGCGATTTTTTGATGGAGTTGGGAGTTGGCTTTGCTTTTTTGGGGAGCCAGTATCCGATTGAGGTGAGTGGCAAGGAATATCGATTGGACTTGCTGTTTTATCACGTTAAGCTGCACTGCTATGTGGTGATTGACCTGAAGATGGGGGAGTTCGAGCCGGAGTTTTCGGGCAAGATGAATTTCTACGTCGCGGCAGTGGATAACCTGTTGCGATCGCCCAAGGATGAACCCACGATTGGGATTGTCTTATGTAAGTCGAAGGATAAGACCACGGTAGAATATGCGCTCCAGGGCATTCAGAAGCCGATTGGCGTAGCAACGTTTCAACTCGAAAGGGAACTTCCTGACCCACTCAAAGGAATTTTGCCAACAGCAGAACAGTTAGAGGTTGAGCTGAATGCAGCTGTGGTAGAGGTTCAACCGGAGACAGAGGAGAGCGAGGATTAGACTTCCTGCACGAATATAAAGTGAGTGTGACAGTTGAGGATCGCAGCGAAGCAAGATAGCTTCTGAATAGAAGCTAATGTCAGAAGCAGATATGCGATATAACGAGTTGGAGCATCTATCGAAGCGCCACTTTAAGCGCTTGTGTGGGGTCAACCGTGAAACGTTTAGCG
>NZ_JACJPJ010000110.1:0-26990 GCF_014696015.1 Oculatella sp. FACHB-28
GCTATGTGGCGCGGGAGATTTATCACATTGTTCGTAACACGTTTCCGGTTCCTGAACGCCCTGAAGTGATTCATCCTTAGAATACAAAAAACTTGACATCTATAGGAGCATCAATACCTACACACCCTACACCTCAATTATCACCACAATTTCTGTCCCCTGCCCAGGTTGGCTTTGAATCGCCAGGTGTGCACCAATTCGTTCTGCTCGCTCGCTCATTCCCAGTAAACCAAAGCCACTAGGTGATGAAATACTACCCAGCCCAAAACCCAGCCCATCATCTTTGACACGCAAAAGACACTGAGCATCGTCATACGCTAGCTCAACCAGAATTTTATTAGCCTTAGCATATTTGATAGCGTTTGTTAATGCTTCCTGTCCAATCCGTAATAAGTGATTTTCCACGTCGGTCAGTAGAGGGTAAATTACACCCTTGCTTTCGTAGATCAACGTGGTGTTAGTTGTTGACTGCATTTGAGTCACGAGGCGATGCAGAGCACTCTGTAAAGTACCCTCTTCTAACAGTTGGGGACGGAGCGCTACCACTGAACGACGAGCTTCAGCAAGTCCGGTTCGAGCTAATTCATCAATTTTTTCCAGTCTTTCCAGATATATTTGAGCAGAGCCCGAATCGTCTTCCAACATTTGTGTTGTAGATCCAACATGGAGCAAGATGCCTGTAAAAGCCTGCGCTAACGAATCGTGAATTTCTCGCGCCATGCGGTTGCGTTCTTCCAGAATTGAGGCTTTTTCAGCACGTCTGCGATCGCTAATGTCTATGATGAGACTGTAGAATCCTCTCACTTGAGCGTTGGCATCAAAATCAGGAATCAAAGTCGCGCTAATGTACCGTTTACCAAACGGAAAAGGGACTTCTGCCTCAAAGTTGACCGTCTGTCCTTCAAACACCTGATTAACATACGGCTCAACCCGTTGATAAACCGCCTCACCGAGAAGTTGACGAACAGGATTGCCTAGTATTTCATCACGGCTACAGTTGAACCAGATTTCATAGGCATGATTGATAAATTGATAGCACCGATTAGCATTTACATAGCTGATTAGAGCCGGTAGAGCGTCAGCGATCAGCCGTATTTCCTGTTCTCGACGGCGCAGCGCGGCTTCGCTTTGCTGTAAAGCCTCTGTTCGTTCTGTAACCTCGCGCTCTAAGATGCGGCTGTAATTGGCTAGTAGTTGCTCTGTTTGTTTCCGCTCTGTAATGTCTTGAAAGGTGGCGATTGCATAAACCACATTGCCCTGTTCGTCAAAAACTGGTGTTCCCCATATCTCAACTGGGATGATGGTGTTGCCCTGGTGAATTTCTAAATCATCTGTCCTCGTGCGTTCGCCTTTCAACGCCCGGGATAATGTTAGTTTCTCAGTTGGATATTTTTGGTTTGTTCCCGCCACATAAGCTTGATAAGTCTCTGCAAGTTGATTCAATGTCACGGAAGGAACAGCCCCTTTGCCCGTTAGCTGAGTTGCTTGTTGATTGAAGTAGTAAGGACGACCTGTCGCATCTACAACTGCAACTCCCAATGGAATTGCTTCTAGAAATTGAGTCATCTGACTTTCTCGCGCGCGTAGCTCCGAGTAAAGTTTGGCATTTTCGATCGCAATGGCTACTTGAGTCGATAGTAGATTTAGAAGTTGCGAGCGCTCTGCTGTGAATACCCCGGTGGCTAATCGATTTTCCAGATACAGCACACCAACAAGATTGCTTTGATTCAACAACGGCAAACACAGGACTGATTGAACTTGATGGTGTTGAATATAGGGATCATTGATGAAATTGTTCTCGCGAGTTGCATCATCTAAGATGATTGACTCATGAGTCCGGATTACATATTGAATCATTGATTCAGGTAATTGATCTGCTATTGGAAGTGATTGCAGCACTTGTGTAGCGCAGACCTGCTCACCTTCAGCCAATTCGCAGCTTGCTTCGATCGCCCATTTTCCCGATTCTTCCAGAATTAAGAATCCAGTT
This sequence comes from Oculatella sp. FACHB-28, assembly GCF_014696015.1. Lineage (NCBI taxonomy): Bacteria > Bacillati > Cyanobacteriota > Cyanophyceae > Oculatellales > Oculatellaceae > Oculatella > Oculatella sp. FACHB-28. The sequence goes on from NZ_JACJPJ010000110.1 coordinate 1,991, forward strand.
TGTGCGCCAGCACTCTCAATTAAGATCTGCATCAACAAACGAAGCAACTGCTCCAGTTCAATTTCGCGAGAGATGGCTTGGGATGCTCTGATCAAAGTTGCTAAGTCGAAAGCAACTGCTAAATCGAAAGCAACTTGTGAGGTGTTAGAAGTCGTTCCAGCCGTGGTGCGAACGGGTGTGGGAGCCGTATTTAGTGATTGAGGGAAAAACTGTGGATAGCGAGTCTCTAAATCTTTGGCTTTTGCGGTTGCTCCCCACCGCTCATAGCAGTAATGGGCTTCCTTCATATAGAGCTGAGCAATTCTTTCTCGACCACGAGCCAGGTAATGTTTGGCAGCTAACTCATAGCCTAAGGCTTCTTCTTGAAGATACTCGTTTTCATTAGCACCTTGAATGGCTTGCTCATAAAGCTCCTCTGCCTCAAACAACTGACCTAACACTCGCGCTTTCTCTGCCTCAACTAACTGAAATTTATGCAAAAAATTCATGGGGGCGTGGTGTGCCCATTTCTGCATCTTCTCCTGGTTGGCATTAATGCGATTCAACCAAGCTTCTTTTTCAGGAGTTGAAGCATTTGCCAACAAGCTCAAGAATATTAGGGAGTCATAGAAATGAAATACAGATACAGAGAATAATCCTGTGGCTGCGCTTAAATACGGTTCTGATAAAGTAGCCGTTTTTGCAGCTTGTTCATACTCCCCGAACAGATAGCATAAAATCAGCTTATTTAAACAAAAGTAGTGAACGCCAGTTCCATCCTTGACCGCGATCGCCCATGACAGTGCTTGCTCTTCATCATAAAGACAACCCACCAAGCGGCTTGGATTTTCGGATTGACCTTGCAAGTTCAGGATCGTTTGCTGCAACATTGCCAGCCAGGTGGCAGGATTCTCTCGTCTAATTTGACTGGTGGCTTTACGATAAATCGCTGTTTGTTGTTCCAGTTCTGTCAGTTCTTGTCCTGCAAGAAAGGGGCAATAACATAGGCTAAATGCACAATAACTCGCATATTCAAACTCTCCGCTTTCTATCCCGCTTTGATAAGCCTCCGCTAAACTAAGGAATGTCTCTTTAAGGTGGTCTTTCCAATGAATGATATGGAAATTCACTATCAGCAATGCTTTGCAGTTAACTCTCTTGTTATTTAATCTTTTCGCTAAGTTTAAGGATAATTTGCCAAATCTATAGCTCAGCTCAATGTCTTGTACAACTCCACATAGGATCATGCCATAAGCCGCATAACCGAGAATCGACCAGATAGTGTTTCCATGGGCAAGCGATAGATTGACCATCTTGCACACAACCAGCACCATCAGAGCAGGTGCCACATTAAAAGCCGGACCCATTGTACTGAACAACATGTAGATTGCTGTCAGTGGTACAAGTTCAGTCATCTCTGGCAAATCAATCAAATCTTCGATTTCCCGCCCAGCCAATTGTGAAGCGGTTTCCTCTAGTCCTGCTTGAACATCTAACTGACTTGGAGCTTCTACTAAACGAATTCCCAAGAGTTGCAGCACTTCCAAGCCAGTTTTAACGGCTTCTTTAAGGTCTCCCCGCGACATCCATGTTTGAATCCTGCTATCGTAAACTTTCACTGTATCGAGTGCCGTCTTTGCATGGTCGAGCACTGCTTCTACAAGCCGCTCCATTTCATCAAAGTGACCACTGAGGTATGCTGCTTCTGCTGCCTCTGAATGCAACGCCAAGGTCAAGTTGTACTCATGCTGCCAGCTCTCCACCTCAAGGAGTTGAAGCCCTGCATTGAAATACTTGAAAGCGGCTTCATAAGCCGTTGCTGATAGCGCTTTCTGACCGGCTTGCAAGTTCAGTTCGGCAATCTCATTCCGTTCAGATTGCTCAGTGATTAACTCGGCTCCATAATTTAGATGGTCAACAATTTCAAACAACCGCTCTGCTTGCTGCTCTGACAAAGTCCTTTCCAACAAATTGCAACCAATTTGCAGATGCACCCCTTGTTTTTGCGACTCATCAATGAGAGCATAGGCAGCTTGCTGGACGCGATCGTGCAAAAACTTATACTCTTGAACCAACAAGTTCTCGTCCAACTCAGAAAGCGGTTGGATGAGTCCGGTTTGGATGGCTGCTAACAAATCCTGAAAAACTGTTTGAGGCGATTGATCACATACAATCGTTAACGTCTCCAAATCAAACTCAGCCCCGATGCAGGCGGCTAATTGAAGCAACTGCTGAGTGTTTTCGGGCAGTTTTCTCAACTTGCTCAGCAGCAGCTCCACTACATTATCAGTAATATTCTGAGCTTCAATCTGAGCAACGTTCCACTGCCAAGTTCGTTGTTCAGGATTAAAGCCCAAGAGATTTTCACTGTACAGCGATCGCAAAAATTCGCTCACAAAGAAGGGATTGCCTTCGGTTTTGTGCAGCACTAACTCAGCCAAGGAAGCAACCGTGTCAGCACATTGATGTAGCGTCTCGGCAATGAGCTGATTCAGTGGTTTTAGTGTGAGGGGGGTTAGAACGATGTCTTGAGGCACTATTCCTTGCTTTCGCAAGTTTTCCAATGACAGCGCTAGTGGATGGGTTGCAGTGACTTCATTGTTTCGATAGGCTCCGATCAGAAATAGCGCTTGGGTTTGCTCATCGAGCAGCATCAGTTCGATTAACTTTAGGGTGGCGGAGTCAATCCACTGCAAATCATCCAGGAAGATGACCAATGGATGATCTTGAGCACAAAACACTCGAATGAACTGCTGAAAGACTCGGTTAAAGCGATTTTGCGCTTCCGCTGTCCCAACTTCCGGTACGGGTGGCTGTTTGCCAATAATTAACTCAACTTCAGGGATGACATCAATGATGAGTTGCCCGTTACTCTCTAACGCTTCTAAAAGGCGCGATCGCCACTGTTGCACTTGCTGATCCGGTTCACTCAGCAGTTGCTGCACCAGTTTTCGTAAGGCATCCACAATTGCACTGTAGGGGATGTTGCGCTGCAACTGGTCAAACTTACCAGAGATAAAATAGCCACGCTTTGCTGTAATAGGTTTATAAAGTTCCTGCACCAAAGCTGATTTGCCAACACCGGAATAGCCAGTGACTAGCACTATTTGAGGGAGACGGGAGGATGAGGGAGGGAGGGAGGATAAGGGAGAACTGTTGTCTTGCTCCTCTCTGTCTTTCCCGCCTTCCCCCGCTACTCTCTCAAACGCCTCTAATAACTCTGAGATTTCCTCCTCCCGACCATACAGTTTTTGTGGAATCTGAAATTGATCGGAAACATCTTGCAGACCCAGTTGCAAGGAACTAATTTGACCACTTGTTTCTAGTTGATCAGCACAATGCTCTAAATCTGCTTTGACGCCCCAGGCGCTTTGATAGCGATCCTCTGCATTCTTCGCCATCAGCTTCAAGATAATGTCTGAAACTGGCTTGGGAATCTTAACATTCAATTCACACGGGGGGATAGGAGGTTTAGCAAGATGGCAATGGACGAGTTCAAGAACATCTGTTGTTGGAAACGGTACTTGTCCGGTGAGTAATTCGTAGAATGTCGCTCCGAGGGAGTAAAAATCGGTACGGTAATCAATCGCTCGATTCATCCGCCCGGTCTGTTCTGGAGAAAGATAAGCGAGGGTGCCTTCCAATACATGCGGGCTTTTGAACGTGGGATTGGTGCGGCTGAATTGAGTTGCAATCCCGAAGTCAATGATTTTGACAACGCCCGTATTTGGATTAAGAACGATATTGCTAGGATTAATATCCTTGTGGATGATGTTAGCAGCATGAATTCTGCCTAAAATGTTGCTGAGATTGATGGCAAGAGGCAGAAAATCAGATACAGACATGGGGCAGAAAGCCTCTGGGCGCTGCTGTATCCAATACTCCAGGGACTCTCCCCCAAAATCTTCTAGAAGAATGACGAGCGTGCGCTGATAGTCTTGTTGGCTATAGGCTTTGATTACGCCCTCTACATCCAAAGACCGGGTAATCGCATATTCCTGCCTATAGCGGGTTAATGCCTGGGGAGAAGGATAATCTTGCTTGAGCAGTTTGATGACGATCCTTGCGGTATCTGCACAGTGAGCCTGAGCATCTTCTCTAACACCTCGATAGACCAGAGATGTTGAACTCTCATAGATTTTGCTTTGGGCTGTGATTCCAGCGAGCGCAATCATAGAACTCCCTTGCAATAGGTACCATGAGTTATGCCGCCAATTATATCCGTCTCAGCAGGGTTTCCAAAGCAACCTAAATAGTTTGTGAAAGTCTCTGCCCGTCAGGCGAAAATCTTCACAAACCATTACTCCCATGAAATAGTCATGAGAAAAGCAAACACTACTCTGGTTGACGTGCTTCGGTGGCGATCGCCGGAACTAGCGCCAACAAGAGCGGCAAGGAAAGATTGATGGTGAGCAGGCGAATCACATGAGCTGCCGTCACCACATCAGTATCTTGATGTAATGTGAGCGCAATCCAAATCATCTCCGGTGAGCCACCTGGAGCCGTGACGAGTACACAGGTCAGCCAATTCCATCCGGTTAAGCATTGAATCAGCAAGGCTGCGAGGAATGCGGTGATCACCATCAACACAACGGGCAGCAGAGATCGAATAATGGTTGCAAAGCTCAGTTTTGGATTGAGTCCCCAATACTCACCGATTGTTACGCCCAATAAGATTTGACCAATGAGGTTGAAAAGAGCGGGTAGCTGAAAATCAATGGATATCGGAGACACGAGCAGGAAGGCGTCAAACAAAAGCCCAACGGCGATCGCACACAAAAAAGCCGCCATCGGAATCTTGAGTTTGTTGCCCAAATAAACCACTACAAGTGTGATTGCAAGGAGCAAACAGGCAATGCACAAATCGAACCAGGAAACTGCAACAACTTTTTGAATGACAGCGGCAACCGCATTGTGAGTTGAACGAGGGACGGCAGCATTCGCAATGATTGGAATGACAAAAATAACTGTTGTGAATCGCGTTAATTGAACCAGCGAAACTAACGCAGTATTCTTGCTGTAGTCTGCTGCAATACTTGCCATTACGCCAATATTTCCAGGCGTTGTTGCTAACAATCCACTTAATAAATCGATTTTCTCAAGTCGAGAATAAACCCAACCGATCGCAGCACCCGACAGCATCAAAAATAAGGGTAATCCCAGAAAAATCAAAAATTGACTGGGTAAAATATTGAGATTGTTATGTTGCAGCGATAGTCCGATCGTCAAACCCACGAGTAGCTGTCCGGCTTTTCTTGCGTTGCGATTGGGTTGGAGCGAGTCAACACCGAATATCCGGTAACTCGAAAACGCGATCGCCCCCGCAGCAATTCCGCCTAAAATCCAGGCTGCACCATCCAGCCCGGTCGCTGTCAATCCGAGACCGATCAGAACCGCAAGAATCACCTCGATCGCCAGAATGCCATAAACCTCTCCAAGTTGAAGCGCTGCTGTAGTTTTAAGTCGGTCAACATTAAACACAAAGGTCTCCAGCGATTACAGCTTTTGGTCTCACCACAACATCATAATTGTCAGCCATAGCAGCCCGATTCAATTCACGAAAATGACTGATGAAAGTGGTCGTCTTTAGGGCAACTACTTTCATCAGTCATTTAGGATTGCTATTGGCGGAGGTCTAATGTACACCACTTCCAAAACTTACAGCCATTTCCACTTGGATAAACCACAAATTCCTGTAGGGGTCGTTCGCGAACGACCCCTACGTTATGGCTTACCCATAAGTTATTCTGCTGCTGTAGCTACAGTTGTACAATCCTAACTCCGTAGCACACACTGAATAGATTGCATGACCTGTTCTCGCAAACGAGCTTCCTGAAGTCGATTGACAACCTGACGCGCCCGATCGCCCTGACCCAGTTGAGCATATTGCAACGCGATCGCTTCTAACAAGCTACCCCGATCGTTGGTTCTATCGATAACCGTTAAGCCATCTGTTCCAAAACGATCGACTTCTGATTCTTCACCGGGAATGGTTTGAGCAACTTGGAATGCTCGATCAAGAATGGGGAGGGCTGCATCAACCTGCTGCAAATCGCTATAGCGTTGAGCGATCGCCAGCAACAGTTGAGTTTTACCGTTTGCCTGAGTGAGTTGATCGACGACAGGTAGTGCTAAGTCAAAGCGGTCTTGCTGCAATAGAGCTGTTGCACTCGTTTGTAAGCGCGACTGACGCACTTCTGACTCGGCAGTGGCTTGCGCGAGTTGTAAAGCCCCTACATATTGCTTCGCGTCCATGAATACAGAAAAGGGCTGATCAACAGGACCACCAAACGTCGGATTAGTGATGGACTGATCCAATTGGCTGACCTGTTGTAAGAGTGGGCGCATCAGGTCGGTTTGCCCAGTTTGAGAATACACAACTGCAATGGCAGTGAGGGCGCTGGGCTTAACCAAAGGACCTTGCGTTAAATCTTCCGGAAATTGGCGCTGATAGGTCGTGGTGAGAGAGTCTACACTTTGCAAGGTCTGCTGTAGCAAATCATTTGCCCAACTGGTTTCGCCTGCCTGATGTGCTTTGAGGGCAATCGCGGTTAATAGTCGAACCCGCAAAACAGGGCGATTGGCAAGGGGAAGTTGTTGTGCCCATTCAGCCGCCTCAATGTGTTGACCACTAGCAGCATAGGCGCTTGCAATTTCGACCATTTGCTGATCTTGAGGACCGTAGTCGATTGCAGCAATGCGGCTCCATTCTTTGCCAATCCACTCAAACTGCTGGGTAGCGATCGCCACTTGGAACAGATCTCCTAAGTAAAGGCGTTGTTCCCAGGCGTCAGGAAACGTTTCAACATAGCTCAGCTGTTCGGACAGCCACGATTCAACGACGTCGTTCTGCCCTGCCTGGCTAAAAGCAAGTATCACGGATTTGGTTACCTCTTGCCGCAATGACGTTAAAGATGTTTGCGCCAGTTGCAAGGCTTCGTCGCGTTGTCCTAATTGCAGATAGGTTTCGACTAAATTTCTAAGTGTGAATTCTGGATTGGGCAAACTAACTGACGGTTCTGCCAGTTGTCTTGCCTGACTTATCCATTGCTCAGCTTTAGCAGGCTGATTGGTGTTGTGATAAGCGATCGCCAGTTTCTCAAATGCCCGAATTCGGTGAGTGATCGCAGAAATGGATTCCGCTAATGCTTCTGCCTGGGGCAAGTCGCCAGCGGCAATGTATCCTTCAACAATTCCCTGTAAGGCGAATGACTGAATCTCAGATTGAGCGGGCAAGCGGTCGGCAATTTGGCGGGCAGTTGTGAAGTCGCCAATCTGGCCGTAGGTGGTTGCCATCCGTTGAATGATGACTAACTTAAGCGGCTCAGATGTATTTGGTGGAATCTGCTGAACGGCTTGCTCTACCTGCGTGAGAACGGTCTGTGCGGATGTGGTGTCGTCTATCAGTGCGTATGACTCTGCAACATCAATCAAGGCATTTGCGGTAAACACTTCGCCCCGAATGAATCTGGCTGCCTGACGAGCTTGCTCTAGCACCTGCACCGATTGCTGAGTTTGGCTGGGTTCTAAAGCGGCGTAGTGACGGGCGATCGCCGCTAACGAGCGAGTTTTGATGAAGCTGTGGGATGTCGTGATGCGATTTGCGATCTGCAAAAACTGTCCCAAGACAGTTTGAAGTTGAGCCGATTGGTCTTGCTGATCAATGTTTTGAGTTAATCGCTGCCATCGTGTAGTTGGATAGCCTTCACTATTATCTAATAACCATCGCTGTAACAGTTCAGCTTGAAGGCGCGTATTTTGTATCTGAATGGCGATCGCCAATGCTTCTTGTAAGGATTGCAGTGCCTTTGCTTGATTAGATTGCTCAAGGGCAGAACGAGCCTGCTCCTCTACCATTCCTAGTTGATTTTGCAACGGCACGTTGGCATCACAGGTCGCTGCAACTGCTGGGGTTTGAGCGAGAGCAGAATAAGCAGGATTGAGCATGTTTTCTAATGGGGCGATCGCCAACACACTCAATAAAAGAGCCGATTGAATAGAACGAATCATACTAGATGTTTTGTTTTGAACGTTTCATTTCTGGGTGAGAACAACCTCACCAGGAAATGAAATACAGGGTTGAAGATTGCAATCTTGCCAGGCAAGGATTGGACTTTTCCACATTAATCAATTGAAGTAAATCAATTGAATGAAGAAGAGACACTTCATGAACTGGATTTTTAACTATTGGAGCACCTCAACAAATTGATTGGGGGTGCCTTAAGTCGAAAGCTGTTGAAGCTTGAAACCTAGTTTAGGATCAACATTATTCTGCATGACGAACCGCAACTCAAATGATAGCAAGTACTGTTCCTGATTGGCTGAGAGGGCTGTGGAGGCGGCTGTCAATCGAAACTCCAGATGGGCAGCGTGACACTCAAACCCAAGTCTTTTACCTGCAAACCTCCTCTTGCTTTGCCGATCTCCGGCTTCCCTTCGATCGCCCTGACCTGAAGCAGGCAAGTTTCTCATCCCTTACACAAGCCGAGATTGTTGCTTTATCTAGGCAGCAGGGATTTGCGGGTATCACTCAGTTTAAGCAGGGGCAGTGTCAGTGGGTGAGATACATCGATTACCAACCCCCACAATCCATTCGAGATATTGGCTTGCTCTACTGGCAAAACAACATCTTGATTGAGGAGGGTGTGGATCAGGTGTATCGGGAGGAATGGCACAAGGTTGACGATGGAGATGGAGACTTCACGGCACTTGTATTAGCACCAGACGATACCTCTGGCTCAGTTTTGACATGGCAAGCCGGGTTAGTCATCGCCGGAGATTATTTCATCTACAGCCACAACCGTTCGGTTACCCTGCCCGCTGCCGAGACTTTAAGTGATTTTCTAATGACTTCAACCACCCTCCAGGAACAGCAGGATTATCTGGGTTGCGAAATCTCGTTAGGCTTGTGTCGATCGGGTCGAGTTCCCTGGGAAATTCAGCGATCGACGATTCCTTGGCGCGAAGGCACTGCCCTTTGGTCAGCCTCGGAGTTGACGATCGATTGGGAGCATAAACGGATTTTGCAAACCAGTCCTCAAGGTGAAGGTTGCAGAGTTCGAGAATGGCAGATTCGAGAATGGGGCACGGGTGAAGCGTTTACCGTTTAAGCAGAGTTCTATTGGTACTCATAGGGGAATTAACTGATGGAGCGCACTCCTCAGCAATGTCCAAGCCAGCAACAGTTTTGGAGGACTGCAGCGATCGCAGCGTCAGTGAATTGAAAATTTTGGACGTAATAATGTCAATTTCGAAAACGATCCTTTCTCCGATCGCGATCGCTAGCATCTGCTTGAAGTGAGGTATAGATACTTCTACCCACATCCCGTTAAGTAACAATGACTGAAATGATAATGGCAGCTGTTGCTATGATCAATGCTGCCACAACTACCCCAGCAGCAATATTCCCCTGTCGAATTTCCGTTTGATAGTTAATTGGATCCACGGCATCAAACAATCGGATAGCTGCATACAATAGAAGTACTCCAATCAAAGCCCATCCAACTGTTGCAGCGACTCTTTCTACTGTTATCAACATGCAAAGTGTCTCCGATTTTTAAGAAATCAAACTTATCACGTTTGTATCTAAATAAGATAGACGAAGCAAGTTCTGAACTGCTTTTAATTGCCTCTATTATATTAAATAGCCTAAACCCATTCTTCACACTCACTCCAATTTTCATGACATCTTGGCAACCCAACGGGTCTAGCCAATTCGGTCTCTGGATCTGCTTGAGCGGAGTTGCGACAGTAGTGATGCTGGCCGCACTCGTCTGTAGTCCCCTTATTGAAACCAATTTGGCAACCCAAACCCTCACCATTGCACCCGAAGACTCCGCAGCACTCCAGCCTATCCAAATCCAACCTGCTGCAACTGGCGCACTTCGAATCAACATCACTGCTGCCCCTGCCCAAAATCGTTGGGTTTCCTACGAAGTGCAAGTTCGAGACGCTCAAGGTAATCTTGTCGCTAGTGCCCTAAAGGATGCTGGGTCAGAATCTGGCTACGAAGATGGAGAATATTGGTCAGAAACAGATCTAAACGCCGGGTTAGACATCAAATCGAATCAAGATGAAACTCTAACAATCAGCGTTCAAGTTCTTGACCATACCGACCCAATGGGACAAGACGTAGAAGAACCAGTATCATTTATAGTCTCCGTGACCAATGGAGCCGTTGACAGTCGTTTCTTCTGGGCTGGTCTGTTTGGAACAGGCAGCTTGACCGCGCTGTCCTTGCGGCTCCGTAGTAAAGAAGTTTAACCTCATCACCTCCAGATCATGATTTACCCCGTTTTTGCGATCGCTGCCTGTCTTATTGCAGGAGTAACACTCTTCGCAGGCTGCACTCAAATCTCTGCCTTAAATCTAAGGCAAGAAGAGCAGACAATGTACTGGTCCCGCTACAATACCAACCTATCAGGCTATTACTATAACCAGACTTGGGTACCTGCTCCCGATCGAGCCAGCTACGGAGAATTTGTTGGCGGTGGACCAGGAGACGGCAAGTAAGGAATTTTCTGTTCCATGCAACATTTCAACCCTCCCCCCTTTACGCTCAAGCGCCACCAGCAATATACCCTTCTCGCGGCCACAGCCGTCTCTTCTAGCTGCGGATTGGCGATCGAGCTACTACTGGGCACTTTAACCAGTTATTTAGTCGGAAATCAAGCTCTCTCCTATGGAGTCGCCGTAGGCGGATTTTTAGCAGCAATGGGCATTGGCTCTTATCTCAGCCGATTTATTGTCCCTACTACGGCAAATCCACACACAGAGCAAATGTTGCTTCTATCCACGTTTATCAAGATCGAACTCTGGATAGCTCCTCTCAGCGCTCTACTTCCATTGGCTCTATTCGCTCTGTTTGTAGTTGATGGACCCGTCTGGATTGGGCTGACCCTCGTCACCTTAATCTTGGGAACGCTGGCAGGTCTCGAAGTTCCCGTCCTTACACGGCTACTCGAACAACAAACGGAAGTTCGAGATGCCCTTTCTGGGGTCTTGGCACTAGATTATCTTGGCGCACTCGCAGGCTCATTACTGCTGCCGGTCATTTTGCTGCCAACCATTGGGTTATTCCCCTCGGCTGCCGTTGTCGGTATATTTCCAGCGGCAATGGTTTTAATTCTCAGCTACAATTTTCCATCCTTACGTCAATGGAAGCGATGGGGAATTGCTCTGTGCCTTGGTCTTTGCACCTTCGCTCCATTCACAGTAGCCGTAAGCAATCGACTGGAGAACAACCTCTACAGGGCTCCGATCGTCAGCCGCATTCAAACTCAATACCAGCGCATTGTATTAACTCGTCAAGCAAAAGACTTAAGACTTTATTTAGACGGTGACCTACAGTTTTCCAGTCTCGACGAATACAGATATCACGAAGCACTAGTTCATCCAGCTATAAGTGCCAACAACAACCGTGAACAGGTACTGCTGATGGGTGCAGGAGATGGGCTAGCTCTGCGCGAAGTCTTGAAGTGGAAAGAGGTGAAACGAGTCGTTCTGATCGACCTGGACCCTGCCATAGTCAAACTCGCACAGCAGCATCCTTTTCTAGCCAACGCTAACGTTAATGCTTTTCAAGACCCGCGCGTCGAGGTCAAACACGCTGATGCCTTTGTCACAGTTCCTAGTTTAACTGACACATTCGATGTTATCATTGCCGACTTTCCAGATCCTGACCGCGACATTATTGCCAAACTATACGCGCAAGGCTTTTATCAGCGGTTACTGCCACGCTTGGCTCTAGATGGTATCTTCGTCACGCAAGCCTCTAGTCCCTTCTTTGCGCCCAAAGCCTTCGCTTGCATCGTCACAACTCTAGAGTCTGTTGGGCTATCGGTTCATCCCTACACTGTTGACGTGCCCAGCTTTGGACCCTGGGGATTTATATTAGCTGCGCGCACCCCCATTCAATCGGAAACCCTGAACCTACAGGTTCCTACAAAGTTTCTTACCCCTGCCCTGCTACAGCATCTGTTCGATCTACCAAAGGACATTGTGCTTGGGAACGTTAAGGTGAACCGCCTGGGAGATCCTGTATTAGTGCGATACCAAACGGACGCTCACTGGAAAACTTATTACTAATCCCATGTTGACCTTTATCTGGATTAGCATCATTGCTATTGTTATCACTGCAACCCTAATTGTTGTGTACCGCTCCCAACTCAGTCTTCCTGTAAAACGTCGCCGATCGCTGTCTGCTAATTTCCCTAATGTTCTCACCCTCAGAATTGGGGATATCGTCCAGTATCTAGACCAAGACTGGGTTGTAGAAGACAAACTCATCTATACAAGCCACAACTACAGATGGATTGAGTATTTACTGCAAGACAACGAAGAAATCCGTTGGCTCTCGATTGAAGAGGATGATCAGGTTAAAGTTGCCTGGTTAGAAACAACTCAAGCACTCAATATTCCGGATTATCCCCCTGAGCAAATCCGTTTTGGAGAAATGACTTATTCTCTCGACGAACGCGGAACTGCTCAAATGCACCGAGAAGGTGCAACGCTGAATCAGGCAGAGCAGTGTCAATATTTTGACTATTCCAGTAACGGCAATCATATCCTTTGTATTGAGAACTGGAGTGGAGACGTTGAAGTCTCTGTTGGACGGATGATTGACCCCAGGAGTTTGACTATCCTAGGAGGTGATGGACAACGGATTTATGGGGTCTGACTTCCATCATGATGCAATCTCTTCTCCTCACCTCTCACCACTTTGCCGCTATTCTTCCAGTCATCCAAACGGTCTACAGCTGGACAGAATCAGAGTTTATTAACCTGCTTAGAACAGCCGTTCAGGAAGCAGAACTCACCATTGTCGGTGAAACCTCCTTCACCTTCACCCCTCATGGGGTCTCTGCTGCCGTCCTGCTGGCAGAATCCCACGTTGCGCTACATTTCTGGCCTGAACACGGCAAAATTACGATCGATATCCACATCTGTGACTATAACCAGTCTAATCACTCAAAAGCAGAGCACTTGGCAGATCTACTTACCCAGGCACTTTCTGGAACATCAAATCTATCTGCTTGGAAACGGTTTACTGCTCAAGGTTAAGTCATTGAAATAACCCTCACTTTAGACAGCAGGTTGAAGAATTTAAGTTGAGCTGGAGAAAGGAGAACTGGGAAAGCTGGATCTTCTATTACGTGAGAGGAAGTGGGATGAGTGAATTGAGCTGTAAGTGGCTTGCCTACGATCGAACCCAGCAGGATCAGCTTGGGAAAGACTGCAATACCATCGCCTTGAATCTGTTGTGTTGCTCGTGTGGATTTTTGAAGCAATCTTCGGAATTATACCCTTGCTGCAACGCAATAGCGCGATCGATCGCTTTCCCATGCCATCCTACCGAGATCCCCTACATCCCTGGTTGTCGCTCGTTTTCGTCGTCGCAGTGATGCAGAAGCTCAGTTGAGAGCCTTGCAACGTTTGATACCAGCAGCTACCTTTTGTATTGTGTTCGATGCAGGACAACATTCTGACCAGCCTAAAACCGAGGGAGAAGATAGCTAAGGGCGATCGCATACTGATTTCATTACACCTAGATGCAACAGCAGCGAGATACCAAGGCAGCGAGACGGTTTTTCCGCAAGTTTCTCAAGCAGCAAGGCTTTGTGCATCGGGTGATTGTAATGGACAAATTGAAGAGCTACAAAGCCGTCCAAAACCTGATACTCAAGAGCGTGGAGCATCAACAGCACAAGTGATTAAACAACTCGTGCAGAGAACTCACATCAACCAACTCAAGTACGAGAGCGGCAGATGCGGAAGTTCAAATCACCCAGACAAGCACAACGATTTCTCGCGGCGTTTGGACCGATTCGAGACCACTTCTATCCGAAACAACATCAACTGGCTGCTCAACGCTACCGTGAACAGATGCGCCAGCGAATTGAAGATTGGCAAGAGATTGTTGGGTTAAAGCTTACCGCATAATCCTGTGATTCTAACTTGCCAAGAATTATCGTGCTTATTCTTCAATTTCTCCGATTAAATTGACAATAACCGTACACAAGTAGAGTTGTTATTTGTAATTGTGAATAGGGCATCTTAAGAAAGATAAATGTAAGAGGCAATAGCTGCTGCATGTTACGAACAATCGCTTATGTAAGATTCGTCAAGTGACCCAGAATTTACTTATTGAAGGGCGTTACAAAAAGAATACAGCTAGATATTTACGTGCTTATACCAATTCCGTATGAAATGCAGGCAGCCTTACAATTACTTAAAGTTTCAGGAAAAGACGAAGATTAAAGTGCAACCTCAAATCAATTGGTATTAAGAATGCCGTAAGAATTACGTCGTTCTACTTTGCTTCGTGAGGTACCACACGCTTGTATTGAAACATACAAGCCCAGGTCAACTAGCAGGATGTCGCCAAGTTCCTCCAGCTAAAGCAATTCTTCAATTTTTCAGTTTATAGAAGCCGTGTATGACTTATTAAGTCTGCACGACTACTGTTTGCCTGTTTGCTTGTAAACCTTATTCTCACTAAGTGTCAAAGTACAAAGATGCCATACTCCAACGTCGTTACTAACTGGAACTCATATCCTGCTGCTAATCTTCAGGTTGCTGTTTCTGGCTCAAATTATGATGCAGCCGGAGATCTTGCGAATAACGCAGACTTAACCAACGATCCGTCGGGTGTTGCTTTATATTCTCGCTTTGATAACTCAACAGGCACAAAATATTTGCTTTTGAGAGCTGCTGTTAACAGTAGCTTTTCTCAAAAATTAATCATTAACTTCGATGTTGATGCGGGCACTGGGCTAGATGGCAAGATTGATTTTGCCCTTGTAGCTGACATGGGCGCTCTACCCAACAGCTACACGTCAGGCACCCCTGTTGCAGACGGACTTTATGTTGCAGGTAGCCAGAGTGGCAGCGTAAACACGCGACCCAACAACACTGACTTTTATCTAGCAGCGCAAGCAAGTGTTCAGAGTGCTCTGAAAATTGCTGACTCGGCGATCGCAAAAACGACGATTTCAGGGACTACGTATGTAGATCTGATCATTAACTTCAACAACATGTATACGCTTCTCCAAGATGCTTCCAGCACCGATGGAGATGCGCAAGTTGTAGCATCACCCTATCCGAATTTCAGCGAAAATACACCGATTCGCTTTGCTCTGACTTCATCTGCCAACCTGAACAACGTTAACAAAGACATCTCAGGTACTCCCACCAACGACCTAGCAGCAACGTGGACATCTTATCTCAGCTCAACAGCATCGTTTGCGAACTTGGTGGCAGCAGCAACACCACCGAATATTGTGGCAATTCCAGAGAATGCAGGGGGTGGGATCAACGCGACAGAAGCCGCTGATGGCACATTAGTGACTGTTGACCTTACAGGAACGAGTGCTGTAGCAGGAAATATTCTAACGCTCACTTGGGGTGGTCAAGCCGTTACCTATACCCTAACTGCCACTGATATCACTAACAACAGTGCCACCGTTACTGTTTCTGCTGCCACAATCACCACTCAAGGCAATGGCACGTTTAACGTTACGGCAAAAATTGGCTCCGGCGCAGCTTCCGCAGCGTTCCCGGTGACCGTAGACACGATCGCTCCGACCGCTCCAACGATTTCTAGCATTCCAGAAAACGCAGGAGGTGGGATTAACGCAACAGAAGCTGCTGATGGCACGATCGTTAATGTCAGTTTAGCTGGAACTGGAGCGATCGCTGGAAACATCTTGACTGTGAACTGGGGCACTCAGACTACAACCTACACGCTGACCGCAACTGACATCACCGCCAATAACGTTGCTTTTCCTGTTTCGGCTACCACAATTGCGGCTCAGGGCAATGGCACCCTCAACGTCACAGCAAAGCTGACTGACTCCGTAGGAAACACCAGCGCAAATTCTGCTCCCTCCTCCGTCACTGTTGATACCGCTGCTCCCCTAGCTCCCACGATTGCCAGCATTCCAGAAGCCACAGGTGGCTTGAATGCTACGGAAGCAGCAGACGGAACGTTGGTCAACGTTAGTCTTGCTGGAACCGGAGCGATCGCAGGTAATACGCTTACGCTCAGTTGGGGCACTCAAACGATCACCTACACGCTGACTGCCACCGACATTACCAACAACAGTGCCGCTGTGGCTGTCCCAGCTAGCACAATTACGGCTCAAGGCAATACGACCTTCAACGTCATTGCCAAGTTGACTGATCAAGCAGGCAATGTGAGTTCCAACTCCAATGCCTTCCCGGTGACTGTGGATACGATCGCACCCACCGCTCCATCTATCTCCACTATTGCTGAAGCAACAGACGGACTCAACGCCACTGAAGCGGCTGATGGGACAACGGTAAACGTTAGCCTGGCTGGAACTGGAGCTGTTGCTGGCGATACGTTAATACTGAACTGGGACGGCGAGTCTATTAACTATGTCCTGACTAGCAGTAATATCAGCAGCGGTAGTGTTGCACTCACCGTGCCGGCGTCTACCATTTCTGCTCAAGGCAATGGCAGTGTTAATGTGACTGCAAGCCTCATTGACAAGGCAGGAAATGTCAGTCCCACTTCGACTACTTTTCCAGTCACGGTTGATACTTCTGCTCCTGCTGCTCCTATTATCAGCAGCATTCCTGAAGCCCCAAGCATTAATAGCGCTGATGCTGCTGATGGCACGATCGTGAATGTCAACCTAGCACCAACTGGAGCGATCGCAGGTGACAAGCTTATAATCTTCTGGGGCACGCAGACCGTCAGTTACACCCTGACTGCTGATGACATCAGCAACAAGACGGCTGCTATCACCATTTCTAAAGATGTCATTACTGCTCAAGGTGATGGCAGCTTTAACGTGACTGTTCAAATTACCGATCAGTCGGGTAACAATAGTCCTATTTCTGGTTCAGTCTCGGTTGCAGTAGACCAAACAAGTCCTACTGTTCCAGTAATCTCTATCTCCAGCATTCCTGAAGCAACAGGCGGACTCAATAACGCTGAAGCCAATGACGGTACAGTTGTTAGCATTGCTCTAGCTGGAACAGGGGCAGTTGCAGGAGATATCCTCACGCTCAACTGGGGAACTCAAACCGTCACCCACACAATCACCAGTACAGACCTTACCAGTGGCAGCGCGATCGTCACCATTTCTGACGATATTATTACTGCTCAAGGGCAAGGAACTGTTAATGTCACCGCTCAAGTGACTGATCAGGCTGGCAACTCCAGCACAATCTCTGACCCTGTCAAAGTCACCGTCGATGCGATCGCGCTCACAGCACCTCCAACGATTGATATCCCCGAAGCAGCTGACGGCATCAATGCGACAGAAGCGAGTGATGGTACGACAGTCGATGTTGGTTTGGCGCAAACTGGAGCAGTTGCAGGCGACACCCTGACTATCAGTTGGGGAACACAAACTGTTCAATATACTCTGACCGATGCCGATATTACAGCCAATCGTGTAACGGTCACTGTTCCGGCTTCTACCATTTCTAGTCAAGGCGACGGCAGCTTTAACGTTACAGCAAAACTGACTGATCAGGTGGGCAACGTTAGTCCTGATACTTCACCTGTCTCAGTCACCGTCAATACGGCTCCTGCAAATGCTCCGACAATCAGCGTTGCAGAAGCACTGGGTGGACTCAACAGCACCGAAGCCGCAGACGGCACACCTGTTGTAATCAACATCCAGCCAACCGGAGCGATCGCTGGCAATACCCTGAGCATTAACTGGGGTCCACAAGTCATCGACTATACATTAACTGCAGATGACATTAAACGTGGAAGTGTCTCCGTTACGGTTCCAGTCGGGACAATTGACACAGTAGGTAATGGCAATGTGGCTGTTTTTGCCAAAGTCGGTGCAGGTCCTGTCTCATCAGTGCTGACCGTGCTAGTCGATACGGTTGCTCCTACCGCTCCTAAGATCACGAGCATCCCTGAAGCCACCAGTGGACTTAATAGTGCCGAAGCCGCAGATGGCACGATCGTCAACATTGACTTAACAGGAACAGGGGCATCCACCGGGAATACGCTCACTCTCAATTGGGGCAATCAGACGGTTAACTACACGCTGACTAGCTCTGATATTAGCAACAAGGGTGCGATCGTCACAGTTCCGACCGCTACGATTACCACTCAAGGCGATGGCATTTTTGACGTCACAGCAAAACTGGCTGACAACGCTGGCAATAGCAGTCCCAGTTCCTTGCCCTCCTCTGTCACGGTTGATAGGACTGCTCCAACCCAACCCACGATTAGCAGCATTCTGGAAGCAGATAAAGGGTTAAATGAGGCAGAAGCTGCAAATGGTACCCCTGTTACTATCAGCCTAGCGGGAACTGGAGCGATCGCTGGTGATACGCTGACATTGGCTTGGGATGGTCAGACCGTGAGCTATGTACTAACCAACAGCGACATCACAGCAAACAGCGCAACGATAACTGTGCCGGATGCAACGATTGTTGCTCAGGGCGATGGCACCTTTAACGTCGCAGTAAAACTAGTTGACCAAGCTGGTAATAGCAGCCCTAACTCCTCACCCTACTCCGTCACAGTTGATACGGTGGCACCCACAGCACCCTCAACCATCACTATTCCTGAAGCAGATGGAGGACTTAACGCCGCTGAAGCATCTGATGGCACCACTGTAAATGTAACCTTAGGTCTTTCCGGTACGGGTGCTACGGTAGGTGATATCCTGACGATTAACTGGGGAGGAGAAACGGTTGATTACACGCTGACTACTAACGATATTGCCAAAGGCAGTGCAGTTGTTCCAATCACCGCCTCGACCATCTCTACACAAGGTGATGGTACGTTCAACATCACTGCTCAACTAACAGATCAAGCTGGAAATGCTAGCCTCGGTTCTAATCCAACCTCTATCACCGTTGATAGAACTGCTCCAACCCAACCTACAATCACCAGCATTCTAGAAGCAGCAGGTGGAATTAATGCAACTGAAGCAGTAGATGGAACAACCGCCAATATCAGCCTTAGCGGTACTGGAGCCGCTATTGGAGATACGCTGATCCTGAATTGGGGCAACCAAACCGTTGACTATACCCTAACAAATGCAGATATTGCCAACGGCACTGCGATCGTCACAGTTCCGGCAGCTATGATCGCTGCTCAGGGCAACAAGACATTCAACGTCACAGCACAAATCATAGATGCAGTTGGCAATATCAGCCCTGCTTCTGACCCACAAGTTGTCACGGTTGATACGGATGCTCCCAAAGCACCTGTGAGCCTAAGCATTCCAGAAGCAACAGATGGATTAAATAGTTCAGAAACAGCAGATGGAACGGCGGTTGATATTAGTCTATCTGGAACTGGTGCAGCTGTAGGCGATACAGTGGTCCTCAACTGGCGAGGTCAAACAGTCAGCTACGTCTTGACAAACGACGATATCATACGTGGAAGCGCAAGTATTGTTGTTTCATCTGCCGTAATCAAAGCCCAAGGCGATGGCACCTTTGATGTCACTGCTAGGGTGATTGATCAAGCCGGAAACAGCAGCCCAAATTCTCTTGCCACGTCTGTTACCGTTGACACTACTGCTCCTTTTGCCCCTACGGTTAGCAGCATTCCAGAAGCAGACGGAGATATCAATACAATAGAGGCTGCTAATGGTACGACCGTAAACGTTAGCCTAACTGGAACTGGGGCGATCGCCGGTGATACCCTTACCCTAAATTGGGGAACTCAGACCTTTGATCAGGTACTAACCAACACCGATATCACTAACGGCACTGTAGCAGTCACAGTTCCCGCCGGAACTATCTCCACTCAAGGCAATGGCACGTTCAACGTTACTGCGAAGCTAACTGACCAGGTCAGCAATAGCAGTCTTAATTCTCCTGCGGTTCCTGTTCAAGTCGATACGATCGCACCCGCAGCTCCCTCAATCAGCAGCATTCCTGAGTCTTCAGGCGGAATCAATAATACAGAAGCTGTTGATGGAACAACAGTGAATGTCAGCCTTGCAGGAACCGGAGCCATTAAAGGGGATACGCTCACCCTGAATTGGGATGGGCAAGCGGTCAACTACACGCTGACAAATAGCGACATTGCAGCAAACAGTGCGACAGTCACAATTCCCACCTCAACCATCTCTGCTCAAGGTGATGGTACGTTCAACGTCACTGCCCAAGTTATTGACCAAGCAGGAAACAGTAGTGCAGATTCATCTCCCTTCTCCGCCACAATAGACACAACTGCACCTACAGCTCCCGCCATCACCAGCATCCCCAAAGGCACAGATGGAATTGACGCAACAGAAGCAAGTGATGGTACAACCGCCGATGTTGGACTGACCGGAACAGGTGCGATTGCGGGTGACACGCTCATACTCAACTGGGGCACCCAAACTGTTAATTACATTCTCACAGATGTAGACATTACAGCTACCAGTGCTACGGTCACAGTTTCTACTTCGACAATTGCTACTCAAGGTGATGGTACGTTTGATATCTCAGCTAAGATAGTCGATCGAGCAGGTAACACTAGCCCCAATTCTGCAACTGTACCTGTCACAGTTAACACGGTAGTTGCCAACGCTCCATCGATTAGTATTCCAGAAGCGGCGGGTGGCTTAAATAGCACTGAAGCAGCTGATGGCACCTCAGTTCTGGTAAATCTTAACGGTACTGGAGCTACCGCAGGAAATACGCTTGCCATCAGTTGGGGAAGTCAAACCGTCAACTATGTTCTGACGAGTAACGACATTACAAGTAACAGTGCTACTGTCCTCATTCCAGTTACCACCATTACTGCCCAAGGAAATAGCACGTATAATGTCTCAGCTCAGATTGGCTCAGGTCCCTCTTCCTTTGCCATTCCTGTCACAGTAGACACGACCGCACCCACTGCACCTACCATTGCCAGCATTCCGGAAGCCAGCGGTGGATTGAACAAGACTGAAGCCGCAGACAGAACTTTGGTGAACGTCAGTCTTGCTGGAACAGGAGCTTTGGCAGGTGATTCCCTTACTCTAAATTGGGGCAACCAGCTCGTCAGCTATACGCTCACAAGTACCGATATTACGAACAACAGCGCAACGGTTACGGTGCCTGCTTCCACCATTACCACTCAAGGCGATGGTACCTTCAATGTCACCGCTAAGGTGATCGACCAAGCAGGAAACAGTAGCGTCGACTCAGATCCTGCTCCTATCACAGTAGACACGATTGCCCCTGGTATTCCTGCCATTCTCATCCCGGAAGCGGCAGGTGGCATTAGCGGGGCTGAAGCCGAAAAAGGCACTCCTGTGAATGTCAACCTTGCTCAAACAGGAGCGATCGCTGGTGATACTGTCACCCTGAACTGGGGCAAAGAGACGGTGAGCTACATCCTGACTAGCAGTGATATAACCAATGGCAATGCTATCGTCACGGTTCCAACTACCACGATCGCCACTGAAGGAGATGGCACATTTAAGGTCACTGCTGAATTGCTCGATCAAGCTGGCAACAGCAGCGCGATTTCTGACCCCACTACTGTCACAGTAGACACGATCGCCCCTTCTGCTCCAAAAATCTCCATCATTCCAGAAGCCATCGGTGGCATCAACGACACTGAAGCTGATGATGGCACACCCGTGCATGTCAACTTGACTGGAACAGGGGCATTAACTGGTGATGTCTTAACCCTCAACTGGGGAACACAAACCGTTAACTATACCCTGACCGATGGCGACATCGCCAACAGCAACGCAATCGTCACTGTTTCATCTGCGGCAATTAATGCACAAGGTCAAGGTAATGTTAGCGTCACCGCTGCAATCATCGATCAAGCAGGCAATATTGGTTCTCCTTCACCAGTAGCTTCAGCAATTGTTGACACAATGTTGCCTACCCTGACTAGTGCAGCAGTCAATGGTACGACCTTAACGCTCAACTACAATGAATTGCTGAACAGCGGTTTCACGCCCTCTATAGATGCTTACACCATCACCGTCAACGGTGCTGCTGCAACCGTTAGTGCGATCGCCCTCAACAACTCTACCGTCACTCTGACGCTTGCCAACCCCGTTAACCAGGGCGATACCGTAACTGCCAGCTACACTCAGCCTGGCAGTAACCTGACTCAAGACACTACAGGAAATCCTGCAAACTCTTTCACCAATCAGGCAATTATCAACAACACAGGAGACACCACATCACCCACCCTTACTAGCCTTACTTCCAGTTCTCTCATCCTTAACAATGCAACAGTAGACAACGGTACTTTCACGCTAACGGCAGTCTACAGCGAGGCAATGAATACTGCGGTCAACCCCACCCTGAGTTTTCCAACAGCAGGAGAAGACCCAGCGTCTACCATCAGCTTTGCTAGTGGTAACTGGACAAACAGCACAACCTATGTTGCAACCTACAATGTCGCTGATGCCAACACTAACCTGGCAAATATTGATGTTCAGATTACGGGTGCGAAAGACGGCGCAGGCAATCTCCAAACTTCTGCCAATTTTGCTGACCTGTTCGGTATTGACACGCTTAACCCCACCGTCAGCCTCTCTTCAGATGCACCTACGGAAGTTAAGAGTTCTTTTACAGTCACTGCAAGCTTTAGTGAAGCAGTAACAGGATTGACGAGTGATGATATTACGGTCAGCAATGGCACCATTACTACTGCTCCGACGAGTGACGATGGTGGCATCACCTATCGCTTTACCGTTAGCCCCAATGCCACTGGTGTAGTCAACGTTGAGCTGGGTGCAAACATCGCTCAAGACAAAGCAGGGAATAGCAACAGTGCTGCGCCTAGCGGGCTGAACCGCACTGCCAATCTCACCACATCTTCAGCCCCATCTTCTCCAGTACTATCCAGCAGCAGTGACACAGGAGCATCTAACTCTGATAATCTCACCAGCGACAACACTCCTACCCTGATAGGAACAGCAACAGCCAACACCACCATCAAACTGTTCAATGGAACCGCTTTACTTGACACTACAACCACTGGTGCAGACGGAAAATGGAGCTTTACTCCACAGTCACCGCTTCCAGATGGAGTCTACCAGCTGAGCAGTGCGGTTGTTGATAGCTCGGGTAATACCAGCTCAACGTCTACTCCACTCACCATCACCATTGATGCAACCCCACCTACTGCTGTCCTTGACGTGAGTGCCCCGCCCACAGAAGACAATCTACAAGGTAAGCTGGTCATCCGTTTTAACGAACCCATCAAGAACTTTGATTTATCTGATTTAGCACTGACGCACGATGGTGCACTTGTGTCGCTAGAAGGGTCCACCCTAACAAGTCCTGATGGAATGACCTGGACGATCGGCAATCTCAATGGACGCACCAATGAAGGCGGTAACTACACACTTGCCTTCACCAGTACCAACGACGTCAGTGACTTACTAGGCAATCGTTTTGCTAGCACAGTACAGGGCAATTGGACGGCGGAAGAGTGCCAACTGGGTGAGGCAATTGCAATTGACTTCACAGGGGGTGGTAAGCGTGGCAAGGTGCAAAAAGGCAATAGCAGCAAAAATCGGCTTAGCGGTACTCGCAGAAATGACCTCCTTAGAGGGTATAAGGGCAATGACATCTTAAAAGGCAAGAGTGGCAATGACAGGCTAGTTGGCGACAGTGGCAAAGACGTTCTCACAGGGGATAGTGGCAACGATCGCCTGCTCGGCGGCAGTGGCAACGATCGCCTTACGGGAGGTCGTGGCAACGATCGCCTCACGGGAGGTCGTGGCAACGATCGCCTTAGTGGTGGTACAGGTCACGACTTAATCAAGGGTGACCTTGGCAACGATCGCCTTAGTGCTAGCAGCGGCAATGACATCTTAGTAGGTGGTCGGGGTCGAGATCGGCTAACCGGCGGTCGGGGTCAAGATATGTTTGTCTTCAACACCCTGAAGGAAGGCGTTGATCACATCACCGATTTCAATGTCACCACTGATTTGCTGGATCTACGTCCTATCTTTGCTCGTAAAGAATTTGGCGGAGCAGCAGCGGCACAGCGATTTCACGGTCAATTAATCCAGCAGGTTCAAGTGGGAGCCAATACAGAAATCCGCGTTGATAGTGACGGTCTGAATTCCGGCAGCAACTACACCACACTGGTCGTGCTAGATAATGTCAGCGTTGGTACTTTTGACTGCATTAACCTTGTGCTGACGGGAGATGCTTGTCGGCTGGCAAAACCCACTCCAATTCGGTTCAACGTGGGTAAACGTGGGGTAAGCATCAGGGGCACATCAGGCAACGATCGACTATCTGGTAAGAATAGGAACGATCGCCTTGTAGGAGGTACAGGCAACGACATCATGAAGGGCAACGCAGGAGCCGATCGGCTCTTCAGCGGCAGTGGAAATGATGTCTTAGATGGTGGGTCTGGACGGGATCAATTAACGGGAGGTATAGGACAGGACCGACTATTGGGACAAAGAGGCAGTGACGTTTTGATTGGTGGGTCAGGTCAGGATATCCTTACGGGTGGACGAGACAAAGACCTGTTTGTCTTTGAGAAACTATCCGCAGAGGGCGATCGCATCACCGACTTCAATGTCAGACAAGATGCACTTGACTTGCGCCGCATCTTCGCCAAACCTGCCTTTGCTGGAGGACGAGCACATGCCCTCCATACCCAATTAATCCAGTCTGTACAGATGGGTGCTGATACCCAAATCCAAGTTGACGCCGACGGAATCGGGGCAGGCAAAACGTTTGTCACCCTTGCTACGTTGCAAAATGTGACAGCTACAGCAATTAGCTGCCATAACTTTGCCCTGTAAAACAAGGTTAATCTAAGCAGGTCACCTCACCTGCTTAGATTAACCATACTTTTTGAACTAGTTGGACAATTCGCATTATTTCAAGCTGAAGGATTAATTCCAGGTTTAAGTAATGCTAATAACGTTTCTCGGCGTTGCTGCAAGGGTAATGCTTGGTTTGGCATGATAGAAGAATGAAATGTCCTCAATGTAATTCAACTCAAGTCGCTAAGAACGGGCATCGTCGAGGGAGACAATGCTACAAGTGTAAGCAGTGCAGGCGACAATTTCTCGAATCCTACTATCCTTGGCGC
>NZ_JACJPJ010000111.1:0-25757 GCF_014696015.1 Oculatella sp. FACHB-28
CAGTTCGCCATCGGGAGTTAGGTCTTCTCTATGTGGGTAAGACTCGCTACAGCAGGGAGCGGTTTCGAGATGGGCATAAAGCGTTTCTTTGGTCTTGGCTCGATCGCTACAACCCCGAAGATGTCAGGCTCCTGCTGCATCCACTCAATTTCATCGAGCTTCAGACGTTATCATCGTCTTTAGAAGCCATGATTATTGCGGCTGCCAAGCCACCCTATAACGCCAGATACCCTGCGAGGGACTAATGCAATCAGCCAGTACATCCCGACTTCCCCAGCAAAATGATGAGCATCTCAGCCCGGTTGCGGCAAAAATGTTCCTGGCAGCGTTGCCGGAGCGCATTCAACGAGCATTGCTAGCTCACGCTAAAGAAACTGATTACCCCCCAGAAATGGTGCTTGAAATGGCAATCGCAGGGTTCCTCGATAGTGAAGCCATTACCTTTGCCGATTGCCGTCCTGAGTATGAGTAATGTGTTTCTCTGCCCCTGTTAGCTTTACTGCCAGTGCCCTGTTAATCCCAGCAGGTCTTTATGCGTTGCGGTTAGCTTATGGGCAAAACTCCAGTTATCTTCCACTTGCGTCTATTCCGATCGCTTTTGGGGTTCAGCAAGCCTGCGAAGGATTGGTCTGGTTGGGCATGGGAACGAATTCTTCCACTGCAGTAAATGTGGGGGTTTTCGGCTTTTTAGGGTTTGCCTATTGGTTCTGGCTCTTCTGGGCACCTTGGTCGGTGGCGTTCTCCGAATCCAGTCTCATCGTGCGACGAGTAGGTTGGAGTTTAGGTGTCCTTGGTTTTATGTATGGGGCGCTGCTTTACCTTCCACTGGTTTTTCAACCCGATTGGCTATCGGTTCAGGTTGTCCATCATTCCATCGAGTACAATCCACGCTTAATTTTTGACCCCTGGCTCTCTCAGGAAGTTGATCGCGTTATCTATGCACTCATTATCCTCATTCCCTTTGCACTTGCTTCCAATCGTGCGCTCAAAGGGTTTGGGGCAACGATCGCGCTGTCGGCGATCGCCTCTCATTGGCTCCTACACCAAGTCTTTGTCTCCGTTTGGTGTTTCTTTGCAGCGATTCTCTCTCTGTTCGTTGTTTTCATTTGCCAATCGTCCTCCACAACTGATTGGCAACAAGATGTGAATTGACCGGAAGAGGTGGCTGAAGCCAATGCGGCTAATTCTAGCAACGGACAGAAACTAGTTGTCAAGGCTGAAAAGCCTGCTATCTCAAGCTTCTAGGAGTAAAGGTAGCATAGACACTGTTGGCGGATTGTTCCTTCATAGCTGAACTTACCCATTCCTTCGTTGTTTAACTCACAAAGCTCAATGAATTTTAGCGAGGAAACGACAAAGATTCAGGTCTTTCAGTGCGTTAAGCAATGTTTCGCCAACAGGATCAGCATAGCTGCAAAAAGCGCCACGCGATCGCTCAAAGCCGTGGGCTGTAAGCAATCCAGTTAAAAATTCTGAAAAATTACAACTTGCCCGTAAACGATAATTGCACTTATCTCTACCTGAATATTGTCAGAATAATAACGCTATTTCTCTGCACCCTGGCATCTGATAGATAATTGAGGCAGTTCAAAGGGCATGGCATGGGACGGCGAGCGAACGAGAAATGCTGGGCTTGCGCTCTGCTCACCGCAGGGGAGGCACGAAAGCTGCATGACTCCGATCTGGGTGGGGATGGCTGCTGGCGCGAGGGAACCTGCCGCAGTCGCCGCTCCTATTACCGCAAAGGGCGAAGTCGCTTGGCACAACGAAAGATGGCGATCGAGCAGATCACGGTACCGATTCCTCAGGTTACCTATGTCGTGCTGCACACCTATGTAGACCAACCGCGCCAGCCGAATGATGAGGTCGTGATTCATGCGATGTGTGCAGAACTATGGATTGGGGAGAAACCAGTAGCAATGACGCAACCCCAACACACTTTTGGGCTACCGCCCCGTCTGGTGAAGGAGTACGCACGGCAATTACTGGATGCCTTGTACCAACGCTACGGGAATGGGCGACGCAGTGGTTTTGAACGATTCGCCCGTGAGGAACAGCACTCGGTGTCCCAGTGCCCGATTCGTCCTTGTTCCTACCATGCCGAGCATCTCCAATTTGTGCAGGAGGGGGGTTACGGGTGAAGGGGGAGCAGCTTGAGATTGATCTCTGGGACCAGTTGCGACAGGCAAAGCAGATGCCAGAGACAGTTAAAGTGACGCAGCTGTTAGATGCGGTGGAGGTAGCAGCAGCTCAACTGCCTGAGTCCGATCGCCTCTGGTTCGCTGGAGAAGCTTTGCTTCAAGTTGCTCAGCTGTGTGCAGCACGAGCAGGTCTGTTGATGGATGAGTGGGAGGAGACATCCCGCGACCCGATTGTGGAGCAAGGATTTTTTACGGACTTGGTTCGTCAGACGATGGCAGTGGACCTGACTGACTTGATGGAGCCAACTCCAGCTCGAAAACCTCGGACGAGACGAGCGCAATCAAGCGGAACAGAAGAGGGGTCGATCGTTGCGACTGTTGATAAGGCGGCTGTGCTGGCAATGGTGGAGCAACTGGAGGCAGAGGCAATCTTTGAGGAAGAGAGAAAGCAGCAGGTGTTGGCGATCGCCTATGAGGAGAATGTGTCGCAGTGGACAGAGGCGATCGCCCAAGGATTGCAAGCAGCATTCCCAGAGCACGTTTCCTTGACTCAGTTGTGCCAGCGCTTGGAAATGCCACCAGTAGCGGTGTGGCTAGCGGTGTTGTTAGGTGAATTTGAATTGGAGCAGGAGGGGGAGTTTTATCATTCTCCTATTTGGGTGAGGCAGTGGAATGGAGAGAGAACTGTCTAAGGTATCCAGCAGGAGGGTCATGCTTCATTGATTCAGTGCTCTACACGGTGCACTGAATCCAGCTCAATTGGGAGAAGGATTAGGTATGCGTTAACATCCTGACAAGCGACCATTGCGACTACTGCTTGAAACCCAGGAGGCAGCCCGAGAGGTTTCCTTTATGCTGAGATGCAAGTACGACGGGTGCAACATGATTATGCTACCGCCGATGCATGACACCTTGGCGCTACGAACGGCAATCGAATTGGTTGGAACTGATTTTTGCTTTGATGGAGACTACTATCCCCTAACCTTGCCGCAGTCCCAGGAGGCAGCAATTGATTTGAGCGAAATGGAAGCGTCCGGGCGAATTAGCCGGAAAGCTCAGTTATGGTGCGACCAATCTCCATTCTGAGACGACTGGGCAAAAACATCGCCGAAAAGAATCGTTGAGCTAGTGTTTGTAGTACGGTCGTAAGCTAAGTTGATTGGTATTTTGAACATCAAACATTGCCTAACAAGGGTCATTTTCGGCAGTGATGTTAACTGTTAAGGGCTCAAATCAGCGGCAGCAAACACCCTGGAATCCCACAGCAGAAACTCTCGATCGTCCGCTACATTTGAATTGTTATATTGCACTCATTCATGCACTGGCACCACTTCGCTCGGCGCTAGGAAACCAAGAACAATTGCCACCAAGAACAATGCTGGAACATCGCCAAGTAGGTGTCCACGTTCTGCAGGGTCAATCCCTGCATGTACCGCCATGATCAACCCATGCACCACACTCGACCAGACGGTGAACCAGATTAAACTGAGATGCGCTTCTGGTTTTCGAGCAGCCCATAGCAAAAAGACACCGAGCGTTGCATAAATGCCGATGATCATCTGTTCGTATTCGTATTGACCTGGTTGCCATGCCCAGCCCGATGACCAGATCTTCATCAACGGATAGATCAGGAGAAAAGCAATTCCAATAATAATAAGGGCGATTCGCAAGTATCGATGACGCTCATCCATAGCTCCAACCTCCTACTATTTTTCAGGGTGGTTTCTATCAACGGCATGCCTACTTGTAATCTTATTCTCGCTAATGACTCTTCAACTTTGGAATGTTAGGAATTTTCATGTTTCTCGCAGTTTAACGCTGATTCGGCATTGAATCGTCCCACCAAAACTCTTAAAGCACCATGCTCTCGTAGCCTCACAGTACGTTGATAGTAAGTTTCAATAGATAACTTTACGACTGCACCCTCACCGAAAACTAAGCGATATAACGGCTCGGTTCAGCGGACGCAGCCAAACTCGAACTCAACACCAGCGGCTTTCAACCGTCCGCCTGCATTTAAATTGTTTGACGGTTTTTTCCTAGTCTGCTTGCAGAACATAGAACGTATAACCATAGGAGTCGCTGAATTTTTCAAACAACCGCATCTCTTCCTCAGTTTCACGAATAACTGATTGAGTACTTGGGGTGATTTCGATCTGCTGCATCCGCTGACGGAGGGGTTCATAATAATTGACCCACCAAGCTTGACTCGGCAGTCGATGTATAGAAAGTACACTGAAGTCAGACTTATTAGCCCGAGCGATATTCTCAGCCTCAGTATCCATCATTGGATAAGCGTTTTGCCAATAGGCGATCACAGGCTCTGGCGCATTATCGGTAAACCAACTCATCTCTGATATGACAGCAATGCCGCTATTGGCAAGAAGAGGTCGCCAGATTTTAAGGGCCTGCTCAAACCCAAGCTTATAAGCAGCCCCCTCAGACCAAAGCAGGTCAACCGAACCCACTGACCAATCAAGTTTAGCCATGTCACCCTGAATCGGAATGATTAAATGCTCGAGACCAAGCTGTTTTGCGCGTGCTCTAAGTTCGCCGATAAAAACAGACGAGGAATCTACTGCCATGACAGTGCTCTGGTAGTGTTGTGCAAGCAGCAATGCACTAGAACCACTTCCGCATCCTAGATCGGCAATTCGCGGCTTGATCGGCAAAGTCGAAAGATGGCTCAAAATATTGCGCGAGAAGTCAGAGTCACCTGGCCCTTTACGGTCAAGTCCACGGTGTAAAGCAGTCAAAGCGGCAACGTACTCAGTTTCAGTGTCTGTACTCATATAGATTTTTGGTAGCTCTAATACCAAGAGACTCTTGCCGTCTAACGGTGCGGCTGAGCGGCTGTAAGTAACCTTTGCATCTCAGCGAGGGTGTTCGTCAGCCCGCTCCTGCCGAATTGTTAGACCATTCATAAAGTATGTAAGCCCTCCAAAAAGCCTGCAACTCGCTATCAACTAATGCACTGCACTTTGTTCGATAATGTTCTGCTGTTTTAGCTTTGCTGTTAGCTCATCCATGAACTCAATAAATATTTTCAATTTGGCAGAGACATAACGCTTCTGTGGATACAAGATAGATATCGGTGAACCTATGGGCGCAAACGCAGACAGAACAGGCTTAAGGTCTCCTCGTGCGATCGCAGGTTGAACCAGAAAGTTATACAGTTGAATCAATCCTCCCCCTGCAATTGCAGTTTCGACTAACGCCTCTGGATGATTAAAGGAGAAACGACCCGCTACAGGGATTTCCACTCTGCGTCCATGCTGCTGAAAGATCCAATCCCGCACTCGCCCGGTTTGGGGCATGACAAAATTTAGGCATTGATGAGATTGCAAGTCGTCGAGAGTTTGAGGCTCTCCATAACGACTGAGGTAAGCTGGAGCCGCACACACCATTAATCGAGCCGTACCTAACGGATGCATCATGAGTTGACTATCGGGACTACTCCCTAAGCGCACAGCTGCATCTAAGCCTGCTTCAATCAAATCTATATAGCGATCGTTGAACGTAATCTCAAACTTGAGGTCGGGATAGCGTTCAGCCAATTGCGGCAAAGCGGGTGCAATATGAAGCCGCCCAAGTGCCACGCTCAAGTCCAAACGCAAGGTTCCAGTTGGAGCGGAGCGTGCCCGACTTAAAGCAAGCTCCGCTTCTTCTAACTGATTTAGAATTTGTTGGCAATACTCGTAAAACACTTTTCCATCTTCAGTTAAGGAAAGGCTGCGGGTGGTTCGGTTGAGCAAGCGAGACCCCAAGCGTGCCTCTAGTTGTTGCACAGCCCGACTGACCGATGCCGGAGAGGAGCCTAATTGACGAGCGGCTTCAGAAAAGCTGCCGTGTTGAGTTACTCGTGCAAAGAAAACGAGGCTGGTGAGTTGATCCATAACCCTAAAGAAGATTGATTGTTGCAAATTCTGAAAAGGTTATTTGCATAGTAGCTACTTTTTCTCAAGATTTGAAAGAACTAATGTGAAAGAGTGCAGGAGGTTGACAAACCAAGTCAGGCGTAGACCTCTCAAAATTCGCTCTTCAGTTAGGAGTAATCAAGATGAGACTCGCAGATTCAGTTGCGCTGATTACAGGTGCTAATGGCGGTTTGGGTAAAGCTTATGTTGAAGCATTATTAGCAGCAGGAGCGGCTCGAATCTATGCCGCTGCTCGGAAGCTAGAATCACTAACTGGAATTATCACCCTTGATCCAAAACGAGTGATTCCCATCCAGCTTGACATTACTGATGCTCGATCAATCCAGGATTTTGTTTCAAGTCATCAAGATGTCACGTTACTAATCAATAATGCGGGAGTTGCTCTTAACTATGGTGGCTTCATCACCCGTCCCAATCTCGAAAGTGCCAGAACTGAGATGGAAGTCAATTACTTTGGCACACTGACGATGGTTCAAGCTTTAGCTCCGGTTCTCAAGCAAAACGGGGGCGGGGCGATCGTTAATGTTTTATCCATCTTGGCTCAAGCAACGTCTCCGGTCATTGGGACTTACTCTGCCTCAAAAGCAGCAGCCTTAGCGTTGACCAAAGGAATTCGAGCAGAACTTGCAGCACAAGGCACATTTGTTGTGGCTGTCATGCCTGGAACCATTGATACAGATATGAGCAAAGACTATGCAGGTCCTAAAGTTTCTCCCATGGAAGTCGCGCAAGCTACCTTACAGGCGATCGCAGATGAAATTGAGGACGTATATCCAGGTGAACAAGCGACCGCTACAGCCGCCCAGCTACTTACTGATCCAAAAGCAGTTGAGAAGCAAATGTCTGTTCTATTGCCTAATACATTAACTCAAACACATTAGAATGTTCTGATTCTCGAATTGTTTGAGCTTACCAAGATTGCAGTCTAACGTTCCGGCCGAGCGGTTGCTAAGAACTTTGCAACACCACAAATGGTTCTCAACAATCCGGTGCATTGCGGTTGTTAGACTACAGCTCGTAAGTTCTTAGGAATTCCATCGGACGTTAGCACCTGCGGCAATATCCATCGCTTCACCCGTAATCCGGTAAGAGTCTGGAGAGCAAAAGAAGGGAACACCTGCGGCAACATCCTCTGGTTCAATTAACCCCACGTCCTGGGCATTCATGCTATTGCGTAAATAATTCTCAATGGCAGCTGGGCTGGGATTGTTGGGGTCAGCCCAACTCAATGTTGCCTCGTTGATAATCATTGGGGTACGAACGCTAGTTGGATTGATGGCATTCACTGTAATTCCTTCCTTGGCATACTCTACAGCCGCACATTTAACCAGTCCCAGCACACCCCACTTGGAGGCATTGTAGCTGGCAGACTGAGCAGAACCAAAACGGCTGTTGCAAGAGTTGATGACGACAATTCGACCATAACGGCGTTCCCGCATGTGGGAAATGACCGCTTGCATAGACTTCGCAACACCGCTCAAGTTAACAGCGATCACATCATCCCATTCTGCATCTGACATCTCATGTAGCCAACCAAATGTGAGAACTCCAGCATTGGCAACGAGAATGTCAACTTTACCGAAGGACTCGATCGTTTGGCTGACCACGTTTTCCATTTGTTGTCGGCTGCGAACATCTGCTTGTACTGATGAGGCACGTACCCCTTCAGCTTCAATTAAGCGGATAGTTTCTTCCAGGTCTTGAGCCTTTGCCATTGGGTAGGGAACAGAACTGATCTGGTCAGCAATATCACAGATAACAACATCTGTCCCTTCTTTAGCAAGCCGCACAGCAACTGCCCGTCCGATGCCTCTGGCTCCACCCGTGACGATTGCAACTTGACCACTTAAAGGCTTGATATTCCTGCTCGGCTGATCTTGAGTTTGGGCAACTGTAGAATTTGTATCGCGTGTTGTTGTTGAATGTACGGTAGTAGCTACTGCTGGAGAATTAATATTCGCTCCCAACACTGTTGCTCCTAACCCTGCTACTCCGAACGCCCCAGTTGTAATAATTTGACGACGACTGACCTCTCGCATAGTTTATTACCTGAATGGTTCAAATTAAGCTTTGAGACCAGGTTAACGAAGCCTGCTTCGCCAAGATAGTAAATTCTTGCTCAATTCACTTCAGCTTAGAGAAGGCTTTGGGAGAGACACCGACAAACCGTTTGAAGGCTTTGCCAAAATGTGTTTGGTCATAGAAACCAACTTGTAAAGCAATATCAATCAAGTTTTCATTAGTAGAAACGGCAATTATTTGCTTAGCTCGTTCCACTCGATTTTGCAGGACGTATTGGTGAGGGGATAGTTGCAAGGAGTTTTTGAAAAGACGGGCAAAATGAAACACACTGAGGTTTAGGTGGTTTGCTAAATCAGTGAGACTTAGTTCTTCAGAGAGATGGACATGAATATACTCAATCATGTCACGCAGTTGCACTGATGAAAGTTTGCCCCGTGGACGTGGAAATGGTTGAGAATAACTGCTGTGGTGTTCCAATAAATACAGCGAAAATGCTAGGGCTAATGATTCTCCGTAGAGCGCACCACCATAACTGCTATTCGTTAATTCATTTTCAAATTGCCTTGCAAATCGAAACAAAATAGGATCAAACTCAACCTGCCGTCGTCGAAGGTGAAGGCGATCGGGATTGATCGTATCTCGAAAACTTTGGACAACAAAAAATGGATCAAGTGCGATAGCAGTGGTTTCAAATGGTTCAAACCAGCGCGGAGCATTGACATCTCCCTGAGAGTGGAGAAAGAAGATCCCAGGATAGGTTCGCGCTCTTTTCCAACAACCACTGCTCTTCCACTCATAAGTGATAGGTTTGCCTCGGTGCACCACCACTAGAGGGTGTCCTTGCACATGATGTTCAGGATATTCAACCTCTGGAAGATGATGAAGCTCTACGGTAATGCCTCGCCAGCCCAAGGCAGCACTTGAACTCACTACCGTACCTTCGGGTGCGGCAAGAAAGGGGCGCTCAGTCGCTATGTTGATGAGATGGATCTGGCTGTCAGGCATTGAGGCAAAAATGGACTACAAAACTTAAACTACAGTTACTTGATATCAAAATCTGCGGGCATAGTCTACCAATGTGTTCAATTGCGATCACTCTCACAAATACCTCGCAGCAATCAATGCTGACGCTAGCAAATACAGCTCCGACTACTTTCTTCACCGAGGGCTGAGCAGCCTAACGTTGCCCATCACCCGCTGCAGATAACCTCTCGGACTCAGTAAAGAGACTCTGTACGGTCGGTGTGCAACAGGATTATTAGCTGGCGGAGCTTATTTAGGAGGTCAACGATTTCTAAACCAAGGCTCGTTGTGGTTCGGATAATGTAATTTGAATCGTCATCTTTCCAAAATTGAGCAGCCAGGGGCGGACGGTAAACGTTGGAACGCCACTGCGATGCATCGGATCGGCTTGGGCGATCGCTACTGCTGCTTCCGCAGAGCTTGCTCGACAAATTCATAAGCCATTTTCAACAAAGTACTGCCCATCATTCGTCAACAGTTGTCCTGCCGCAAAAAGAATATTTTATTCTTCTAATCCCTTCAAATAGGCTCGATGTGAATCCACATTTTGTTTAACTGCATCTAAATGGGTTGCAGTGGAAGTCACGATGTAAAGTTGTAACTTAAGGGCGCTATCTGAGTACTTCAGGACTTCCCCAAGCTCAATACAATCGTTCATGATTCTAATCCCCAAAAATCTCGTTTTTAATTCTTAATTATTTTATTAGTTGTAAAATTACCAATTCCGATAAAGTTGCTCAACATAAAGCAGAATTTCTTCTTTAGGCAACCGAATCTTGGGCTTTTGGGCTGGATATAAATCTGCGACTGCTCTCACATCCTGTTCAACAACTTTTGCAGTGGAGTCAAGCAGCGATCGCTCCAGTACCGCTTTAACTCCTGGAATCAGGAATAGTGGGCTTTGCAAATTACCGTAGAACAACACGAAGGTGCGAGTCCGCTGCTCTGCTTCAGGGTAAAGAATGAAAACTTGGAGAACTTTGCCAAGCGGCAATTGTGCCTTGAAGATCGTTGTTGAAGGGAAAGAATACTCCAACTCATTTTTGATCTGCTTCGGGAGCGTCAGCAACGATGGGTTTTGCAGAATCTCATTGACTGTGTTCTCTGTTCTTAGAAACGTTTGAACGACCCTTGCTGCGACCCCCTTTTGCTCAAACAGTTCAACCAGATTTGCTTGAATTCTAAATAGCTCCCGGTGAACGCCATTCTGATGATTAAAATCATAGTTGATTTTAATACATCTGAGAAATTCAGCTTGAATGCTCTTGTTGCCTGCAACACCCAAAAATCGAAACCCTTTGATTTGTGTAGAAATGAGATCAGGAATTGGCAAACGAGGCTCATGCCCGCCATAAGTCCAGATCAAATCATCTTGAACGACCAGATCCAACTTGTCTGCAAGCGGTTCCCCTTTTGCAGCGCCATCTTTTAGCAATCTTCCTGCCCCGTCAAACTCTAGAGCGTGATACGGGCAGGTAATGGTATTGTTGGCTTCGCAGATCCAGCCGTCTGAAAGTGGAGCTTGCATATGAGGACAGACATTTTCGAGGGCAAAGATCTCACCGCCGCGATTTTGCCACAAGACATAATCCTGCCCATTCAGGGTCAACTTATACGGTTTGTTGATGCCTAGCATTGATCGATGAGCGATCATCCAAGGCGCGCCAGGAAGGGTAGGGTTCATTTAAGTTCTCTCCAATACCGTTTGATTCCCAACCTACCCTTTGATGTTGCTGTGTGCATTCACCTTGGTTAAGAATCGATTTTTTGATGGACTCTTCGCTTTAAGCGGCTGAGCGACTGCGGCTCAATCCCCAAGTAAGATGCCAAGTAGTACTGAGGAATCCGCTGCAAAAGTTCTGGCTCAGTTTGCAGTAAGTTAAGATACCGTTCTTCTGGGGTATCTAAAAATAGGGACAGCACCTTATCACGCAGCAGGAAAGCTAAATCTTCAGCCACTAGCCTTAAAAATTTTTGCCCTTGAGGGGTCATCTCAAAAAATTGCATTACCTGACGATCAAAGATCATAATCTCTGAGTCTTCAACGGCTTGAATTGAAAAACGAGTTGGATGCCGCTTCTGAAAGCTCTCGTAATCTCCTAAGGTGTGCTGTTCTGTGTGAAAAAAGAGCGTGTATTCTTTTGCGTCTTTTAGCACAAATGTTCTGAGACAGCCTGACAACGTAAACCCAACAAACTCAGAAGTCTCACCCTCGCGAAGCAAGAAATCTCCTTTGCACAATTTCTTAGACTTTAGAACGGATTCAAGAAGTGCGGAATCAAACTTGAAGTCGGGAAAAAGTTGCTGGATGAATGCAAAGAAAGATGCGTACATTTAGGAATCCAATCTTGAATTTCCAAAAAGGTCTTGTTTCTCTGCCGCCATCTTACTTTAGTGGGTTGACAATTACTGATACTCCCCGGACAGCTTAAAACCTGCTCTCGCATACAAATTGAGCCAGATAACGACCCCGTTCACCCGCCGCAGATAACCTCTCGGACTCAATGCAGAGACTTAATGCGGTCAGTGTGCAACGGGATTGTTATACCGTCTCGCCTAATGCATCACTTATGGTTGTGTCGCAAAAACTCTATTAAAGACAAACGATTTCTATCAATCTCATCGTCTTAAGCAGTTATTACAAGGATTGCTTCGATAAATCTCACCTAAGATACAACATCCCCTTCGATGCCGTTGACTTGTCCTTTTCTGATCATACTCATTGCTTCGATGCCGCCCAACGTTCTTCTCGTACTGTTGAACGTCTTGAACCCCATCATCGGTTTCACAATTCGCTTAATGGCTCGATGATCTTGCTCAACGATATTATTCAAATATTTGTTCTGCCTTAATTCGGTTTCTTTTTCAATCGTTTCATCTGCTTTAAGGGCATCTATTGCCGCTGGATAAGCAACATTCTTGTCCACTGTAATCACCCGTGAAGACCCAGTGTGCTGACCCTTGAGAACTTTGCGGAAAAAGCGTCCTGCTGCCTTGCCATCGCGCTTTGCACTCAACATAAAGTCCAAAGTGTTACCTGCTGAATCGACAGCACGATACAGATATTTCCACGCTCCCCTAACTTTGATATAAGTTTCGTCCACCCGCCAAGAATCATTTGTGGGTTTGAGGTGGGGGCGAACTCGCTTGTCCAGTTCCGGGGCATACTTCAAAACCCATCGATTGATTGTCGAGTGGTCTACTTCTACCCCCCGCTCTGCCATCATCTCCTCCAAATCCCGGTAGCTCAAGGCGTAGCGACAATACCAACGGACATTCAGCAGGATGATTTCTGGCAGAAAGTGCCGCCACTTAAACAGAACAGGAGTAGACATCGGAGGGCAAGGAGAAGAGTGTCGTCCTGCTTACCTTACCATTCGCTAGTTTTTGCGACACAACCGTTTTTGCGACACAACCTCGCACCGCTACCTTTACCCCTAAATTACCTTGCAATTGCAATTGATTAGAAAAGAACAAGGGAAAGGAGTTGCACAAAGGAATGGTGTCTCTCAATTAAAAACTCTTGCGGTAGAACCAGAAACTGAGAGGTGAACAACTCTCTGCTCACTACCATAAACTTGAGATGGATGTTGATGAACTCATGAGACTGGTATGAAGCAATCCTGGATCTCTCAGCGTCGCACGATCGAACTTCCTGGGTTGACGATCGATCGACACCTCTCAGCCCCAAATGAGCTTGATTTTCCTGGATGCAACTATCATTTACTTTGCTTGCTGCTAAGCGATGGCAATCAACAAAAAATAACTCGGATCGGTGAACAGGAATCTGAATCTGATCAACTCAAAGGAGAATTCTGGATTTGCCCGGCTCAGGTAACTGGGCTTTGGGCTTGGAACAGCACAGATGAATCATTGATGTTTGTAATTGACCCGAGCTGGTTGAACCAAATCGCAGAAGAAGCCGGTGGATTGGACTCAAGCCGGGTTGAGTTGCTCAGTACAATCGGTGCTCGCGATTCCCAAATTGAGGCGATCGCTCACCTACTTCAGACAGAACTTGATACTGACAGCATCGGTGAGCAACTTTACGCTGAATCATTGATGCAGGTGTTAATGGTGCATCTACTGCGCCAGTACTGCGCCCTTCAACCGAAAATACAGGACCATGCAGGCAAGCTAACAACCCAGCACCTTCAGCCAGTCTTGGACTACATCCATAGCTATTTAGACCGCCCTCTTCAGCTAGCACAGCTGGCAGGGATTGCAGGTATAAGCCAATATCACTTCTGCCGGGTGTTCAGGCAAGCAACGGGCGTTTCACCCTATCAGTTCGTGCTTCAGCAGCGCATGGAAAAAGCAAAAGAACTGTTGCGACAAAGGAAATGCACAATCGCAGAAATTGCTCTACTGGTTGGCTATACCGATCAAAGCCGGTTTACCAGACACTTCAAGAGATATGTTGGAGCCACGCCAAGTATGTTTTTGAGACAACAGTTGCTCGATCGCTAGAAATCCAGTTGAGTCTGTGCGTTGCTCTCAGGTAAACCAGGATAGCAAGAATCATCTAATCGTTGTTCAAATTTGGCAAGAATTGACTATCCTAGGTCAGGCAGTACATTGTATTGTTCTGATGGTTTCTACAGCCTGGTTAGGGGCTTGAGAATTTATTTGCAGATTATGAGAGGAATTAGTCGTATTTTGCTTTCGGTTGTTCTTGTCAGCACTGCTGTCGTTTCTGTAGCGGTGGATTGGAACGCCACTCACGTCTTCAATCCTGAATGGCATCCTCACGCTAAGTTTCATGATGTCGTGATGCTGTGGTTACTCAGTGGCATGAGTATCATGGCGCTGTGGTTATTGTGGAGACGATCGACAGAACCCAATATTGCCTACACAGTAGCAATGCTTGTACCAGTTGTGTTTTGGTCGCCCTTTTTCTTTGTGACGCTAGTGATTCCTGGAACTAGTTTGCAAGCTGACCTTGAAGAAGCACTGCCAATCGTAGCAGGCATTCCGATCTACGCAAATGTGGTGGTTGCAACGGTGAGCGTCGTTTTAGCATTGATT
Source organism: Oculatella sp. FACHB-28 (assembly GCF_014696015.1). Classification (NCBI taxonomy): domain Bacteria; kingdom Bacillati; phylum Cyanobacteriota; class Cyanophyceae; order Oculatellales; family Oculatellaceae; genus Oculatella; species Oculatella sp. FACHB-28. The sequence goes on from NZ_JACJPJ010000111.1 coordinate 14,153, forward strand.
GGCTATGGTTTGTACCGTGCTTCTCGAGCAGAAGCGAGTCGTCTAGAGGAGTGATTGTGATCGCTAACTGTGTATTGCTATCTGCATTCCTATCTACTCACCCAACTTTTGCTCATATTGGGCATGGGAGTTTCCTGACCGCAAATCTAGCACATATGAGCTTATCTCCACCCTTAATGCTAAGCGGAATGGGGATTGCCCTACTGGCTGGAGCTGGACATGCGCTCTCTCCTGGACACGGAAAAACGATGGTGGCAGCTTATCTTGTCGGCTCACGAGGTACTCCTCAACAGGCAATTTTGTTGGGTCTAGTAACAACATTGACTCATACGATCAGCGTCTTTGCATTGGGTATTCTAGCCTTGCTGTTATCCAGATATGTTTTACCGGAGCGGCTGTATCCGTTTCTCAGTTTACTCAGTGGCTTGATGGTTTGTGGCGTTGGCTTCTGGTTACTCGACCGATTTTTGAACCCTATCCCTGACCATCATCATACTCACCATCACTCTATTGACCATACGCATCATTCTTACGATTCTCAGGTCACGTTACAGTCTCTTTTGGCATTAGGAATTGCTGGTGGAATCATTCCTTGCCCATCTGCCCTAGTGTTACTACTGAGTGCAATTGCTCTTCATCAAACAGCATACGGTTTATTATTAGTCTGTGCTTTTAGTTCTGGATTAGCCGTCGTATTAGTTATCATTGGTTTGATTGTTCTTTATGCTCATCAATGGTTGAAGCAGATTTCATTTGTTCGACCCTTGCAGTTCTACACACCACTGATTAGCGCAATTGCAGTAATTGCTGTGGGAGCTACACTCATAGCTTGTGCTGTAATTTAGAGAAGAGAATGAAAATTGGCATTATTGTTGCTGGCAATATGAGTGCAGCATTAGGTCAAAGTAAGTAGATGAAAAGAAATTGTCAGATCTCGCCACTCAAATTGAGAGTAGAAGCCCTTGCTTGGTAGACTAGCTCCTGCCTTCAACCTCCAGCTAGCTTTCCATAAATTGCTTGCACTGCAGCTCTACTCACACAACTCCACTTGCAATGCACGGCTGACGGTTAGGTCGCAAAAACTTTTTAAGGACAAGCAATCTATATCGTTTGCATTACTTTAAGCAGCAATTCCAAAAATTGCTTCAATAAATTTAGCTTGGGATACACTATCTCTTTGTCGATTTCATTTACTTGTCCCTTCCTGATCATGTTCATCGCTTCTCCATTCAAGGTTCTTCTCGCACTATTAAACGATTTGAACCTCATCATCGGTCTAACGACTCATTTGATGTTTCTATGGTCTTGCTTAATTACAGTACTGTCAACTTAACTCCGATGAGGAGACAAAATACAGAATCCTGCTTAGCTGAAACTTGCCAACTTGCAACCACACTTTAACAACTCCAACTTGGAGCATTGCTTGTTAGAAGCGACTGCGATTGCCACTTATACCTTACTAAGGATCACGCCTTTGCATGAGGCAGTCAACACAGCGCTACAAACGGTTGGTGAAGTGTTAGACACCGATCGCGTGGTGGTATCAAAAACTTTGATGTCCCTTCGCAACGGCTTCCACGTTAGTAGGTTTTGTATCAGTGGAATGCCCTTTACACCCTATCTCAAATTCTGCATATTAAGACAGCGCAGGGACGTTGGAACGATATTCAGGAGTAGTATGAGCCGTTGAATCAGGGACAAAGTTAACGTTATAAACTTCACGTAGATGGAGGAGTGCGAACAATGTCTCAAGAACAATTATTACAAGTTAATTTTACGGAAGAAGATGCCGCAACCAGCCTCCTACCCCGACTGCCTTTACTCTCTAGTCACAATTTGGGATGGGCTGGCCTTTGGGTTCAACACCACTATCAACCCGCTTGGGAAATGCCTGAGTATGCCCCTTCGCAACACATGCTGTCGATTCATCATCTAGACCATGCAGCGGAATCAGAGCGGGTACTAGATGGGAAAAAGCAACGTGAACAACTCAATAAAGGAGACATTGCCTTGATTCCAGCAAATGTGTTGCATAAAAAGCTGTGGCGACGGGATTGTGATTTCACTTTGCTCATGCTTGATCCGGATCATGTTGCTCATATTGCTCATGAAACTGTGGATGCCGATCGAGTTGAGATTTTGCCGCACTTTGCTAAGTCTGATCCGTTGATCTACCAAATTGGGGTAGCGCTGACATCAGAATTAGCGTCAGAGCAACCCTCTACTCGTCTCTACATTGATTCATTAACTACTGCATTAGCAGCCCACTTAATCAGGCACTATTCTACAACTCAACCCAAGATTCCAACCATTGCAGATGGTCTATCAAACTACGCCCTGGAGAAAGCAATCGACTATATTCATGCTTATCTGGATCAGGAGATCACGCTTCCCAAACTTGCTGAAGTGGTCGGCATGAGTCAGTATTATTTTTGCCGCTTGTTTAAGCAGTCAACAGGAATTTCGCCCCACCAGTATTTACTTCAGCAACGAGTTGAGCGAGCCAAGCAGTTATTGCAGCAGCGCAAGTTTTCCATTGCCGATATTGCCTTGCAATGCGGTTTCTCCAACCAAAGTCATCTCAATCGCCACTTCAAGCGCATTGTCGGTGTAACTCCTTTTACGTTTCTCAAGCAATAGTAGAAACAATTGCAAGAACGTGTTAAAAAGAGCAGAAACATTGTATCAGACAGGCATTAAATTAGTGATACTTGCCGTATCATTTCCCTTGAGCGCAGAGGACGCGCAAATGTTACCTCCATTAATCGATCCAACGCAAGAAGAGGCTCTTTTGCAGATCGTACCTTGTCCACCTGTAAGTACTAGCGATCACCTGAATTGGACAGGGATTCAAGTACAGCACCATCAACCACCTGCTTGGGAAAACCGTGAACATTCAATGACACAACATTGTGTGGTGGTGCATCACTCCAGTCAGACTGTTCAAGGAGAGCGAATAATCAATGGGCGCAAGCAGGAGGAGCAACTTGATGATGGGCAAGTGGTCATTCTTCCGGCAACAGCCCCACACAAAATGTGCTGGAATGGGCAGGGTGATTTTACTGTCCTCATGTTAGACCCGCCTCATTTAGCTCGCACTGCCTACGAATCGGTGGATGGCGATCGCTTTGAGATGATTCCGCAATTTGCCATGTTTGATCCACTTATTTATCAGATTGGCTTAGCTCTAAAGTCAGAAGTAGAATTGGGTGCTAACAACCGTCTTTATGCAGAGTCATTAGCAACGCTGTTATCAGCCCATCTATTACAACGCTACTCGGTCTAGAAACAGACCCTTCCGTCCAATCAAAAGGGTTTACCCAAGCACCAACTCCGTTTAATTCTCGACTTCATCGATACGCATTTAACAGAAGAACTATCGCTAGAAACGTTAACGGCGATCGTGCAGATGAGCCTATTTCACTTCATTCGCCTGTTCAAACAGTCCACTGATTTGACTCCCTATCAATATGTGCAGCGTCGAAGAGTTGAAATGGCAAAGAAATTATTGAATCAACAAAATTTGACGGTGTTAGATATTTCAAAACAAACTGGCTTTCAAAGTTCTAATTACTTTTCAAACATTTTTTGCAAGTATGCGGGTGTCACACCTACGAGTTATCGCAAGTATTAGGAAAATCATAATACCAATTCTCTATGAGGTTGCACAGAATGTTTTCTGCTTGGACAAGGGTTTCAGGCATCTGGGTTCTATGCAGCTTTACATAAAATTGGTATAAGGTTAAATATAAGAGTAATAGAGTTGTCGGGAAATAGAGCGAAAAATCCCTGAAAGCCTTACGTGGCAAGCTTTTCCACCTTTCCTACTAAAAATCGCCGTAACCTTTGCAGAACAAAACTTTCAGCCATTTTTCCCGTTATTACCCGACAAGTCTAATAAACAAAAATATACTTGTTGTAGTAAACGATTAGTTGGGTGGCTTTGATACTGAAGTCATCCGTTTTGCGCTTTTGGAACTTCTTTGAAAGACAAAGCAGAAACGTACCAGAAATCGCAAAAATGTAGCATATTTCAATTAGCAGAACTCATATCGTAACTGTGGGTTTGATGATTGCAAGCCTTCATTCTTCGGAATCACAGTTTGCGTGAGTAGGAATACAAAACGCACTGGGTATGGACGTTCATCTCTTGAAATTGGAGAAATTTTCATGGCTACACAGCCTTTGGCTTTGCCCGATGTAAAGACAACTTGGTCTACGATTGATGCAACGACGTATGGACCGTATCGGGAAGCCCTGCAAATGCGACTGATCCTTCGACTGTGGCACGAAGATGCACTCAGACAAGAATTTCTCAGCAATCCAAAAGCAGTGCTTGAGCGGGAATCTCACCTCAAGCTTCCGGCTGACACCCAGATAAAAGTGTTAGAAGACACTGCTAACTTGTTTCACTTCGTACTGCCTCAAAGGCCGCCTGAAGGGGAATTTGCCTACCGCTTTCAACAAATTGCTGACTGGTGGATGATGGCACATTCATTAATTTGGTGGCAGATGCGAAGCGGAGCTGATTTGGCAACCCTTGATCACTTCCGTCAAGGAATTCACGTCATGATTATTGGACGTGCTTGGAAAGATCCCCAGTTTGTGCCAGAAATGCAGCAGGATGCGAAAGCACGACTGGCGAAAGAGATTGGAGCCACGTTCCCTGATTATCTCACTGTTGTTGCGCCTGTCGATACACCCACTCTGAAGCACTTTGTCATTCCAAAGCGCCCCCAAGATGAGCGACTGATTGAGCAATCAGACCACCTTGCTGGATGGTTTGCCACAGCCCATGCGCTTTGGTGGTCGTTGGTTTGCACTCGGTTACTCACTCCATTGCCTGAAAAACTAGAGGACAAGATTTACGCATAAGAGCAGCGAAAGACCGACGAGGGATGTGTTACACCACCTCTCAAGAAGAGCCGTGTCAAAGGCTATACGTATCCTAAGCAATCATCTAATACTGATTCAGTAAAAAGAGGGCGTTGCAGAATGGAGGTATGAATTAGGGGAAATTTCGATGCAATGTCCTGAATGCGGTTCCACTCACATCCGTAAGAACGGGAAAAGAAGAGGTAAGCAAAATCACATTTGTGTTGCCTGTAGTCGTCAGTTTATTGAACACTATGATCCGCCCAAAGGCTACTCTAACGAGTTTAAGCAAGAATGTCTCAAAATGTATGTCAACGGCTCCGGCTTTCGGGCAATCGAACGAGTCAAAGGGGTGCATCACACGACCGTCATCGATTGGGTGGCACAAGTCTCAGAACGCTTACCCGATAGCTACGCTCCAGACACAATTCCCCAAGTTGGGGAGCTCGACGAATTAGAAACCTTTGTTGGCTCTAAAAAAACAAAATCTGGTTGTGGACAGCGGTAGACTACTTCAAAGCTGGGATTCTCGGGTGGGTCATCGGTGACCACAGTAGCGAAACGTTTAAGCCCTTGTGGAACTTGGTGAAACTATGGAAGTGCTTCTTTTATGTCACCGATGGTAACCCCGTTTATCCCAAGTTTATTCCCCAGGGTGACCAAATTGTGAGCAAGACTTACATGATTCGAGTCGAAGGGGAAAACACTCGATTGAGGCATTATCTAGCTCGTTTGCATCGCAAGACTTTGTGCTACTCCAAGTCCGTAGAGATGCTGAAGCACTCGGTTCGATTGCTACTTCACTATCTGAAATTTGGAGATGTCCCTGTTCCCGCTTGATTCATACCCTCATCCAGCAATGCCAAAAAGAGCGAATCGCAAAGAACAATGCTATTGAGACAGAATTGCCATGACTGTAGATATCAGCATCAAACTCAACGAGTCTATTAAACAAAACAACTCACTCTGCGATTTTTACAAAGCAGAACCGCATTCGAGCCGTCCTCAGCGTATACCAATTCCTCCCGGTCAGCTTTTGATCAACGGGCAATGGCGCGATGCTGAAACGGGAGAAACAATGCCCACTAACGATCCAACCACAGAGTCGGAAATCACACGGGTTGCCAAAGGGAGTGCGGCAGATGCAGATGCAGCCGTTAATGCCGCATTTGATGCGTTTGAAAGCGGGCCTTGGGGGCGGATGCATCATGAAGAGCGGGCCAAGATCATGTTTCGCATTGCCGATCTAATGGATGCCCACGCCGAGGAGTTTGCGGTGCGTGAAGCAATGGACATGGGGATGCCCTATACGGACTTCATTACAACCGTCATGCCCCATTGCTCGGGGTTGTTTCGCTTCTTTGGTGGACTCGCCATGAGCGCCATGAATGGCAGCTACCGCACGTCCTACGAGTCTGACATCCGCATGTTAACCCGACGCGAACCACTCGGCGTGGTGGCGGCAATTACACCGTTCAACTTTCCCTTGGCATTGTCAGTCAGCAAGATTGCACCAGGGTTTGCTGCCGGAAATACTTTCGTTCACAAACCTGCCTCCGATACCCCATTAAGTGCGCTACTGTTGGGACAAATTATGTTAGAAGCAGATGTGCCAGAGGGCGTTTATAACCTTGTCACAGGGCCTGGCGGTTCTCTAGGCGATGCGCTGGTGAAAAACTCCAAGGTTGATAAGGTCGCTTTTACAGGTTCAACGGGTGTTGGTCAGACAATCATCAAGAATGGTGCAGAAACGTTAAAGCACCTGACGATGGAACTGGGTGGAAAATCGCCCAATATCATCTTTGCTGATGCAGATATTAACCAGGCTGTACAGGCAGCCTTTTGGGGCATTTTCTGGAACAAAGGCGAGGTTTGTGTTGCCGGTTCACGGCTTTTGGTCGAGCGAGCGATTTATGACGAAGTAGTTGAGAAGCTGGCGAACAAGGCAAATACAGCAATCCTTGGTGATCCGCTTGATCCGGTGACTCAGATTGGACCAATCGCCAGCCCCAGTGAATACAAGAAGGTTTGGTCGTATGTGGAGGCAGGCAAGCAGTCTACGGCTCGGCTGGTTGCTGGTGGCAACACGCGCAAGGTGAACGGCAAGGGATTGTTTATTGAACCAACGCTATTTGCTGACGCCACCAATGACATGAAGATCAGCCAGGAAGAAATTTTTGGTCCAGTATTGCCTATTATCCCGTTTGACGGCGAAGAGGAAGCCATTCGCATCGCCAACGACACACCCTATGGACTAGCTTCCGGCATCCAAACTGGAGATTTAGGTCGGGCGCTGCGGCTCGCTGACAAAATTAAGGCAGGTACGGTGTGGATTAACACCTGGCACAAATATCATCCCAATGCACCCTTCGGTGGCTTCAAGATGTCTGGGTATGGACGAGAGCAGGGGGCAGAAGCCCTTGAGAGCTATACACAATACAAGACGGTTTGGGCAAATCTGGCTTGAAGTATAACATTGCCATAATCGATCGCTATCTAACTCACATCTAATTCATAAGGAGAGGATGCAATGACTATCAAACTGAAGCCGATTCACGATCAAGTCGTGGTTATATTTGGTGCATCCAGCGGGATGGGGCGTGCAACAGCTAAACTGTTGGGCGCAAAAGGCGCAAAGGTCGTCGCTGCTGCACGCGGGGCGGAAGGACTGACATCGCTGAAAGCAGAGATAGAAGCAGAAGGCGGAACTTGTGTGACGCAAGTCGCAGATGTCAGCGCCTTTGAGCAAGTTAAGGATGTAGCAGACTTGGCGGTCGAGCGATTTGAGCGCATTGATACCTGGGTCGGTGTAGCTGGGGTCTGGGCAACTGCCAGTTTTGAAGAGACGAAACCGGAAGAACTCTACCGCATCATCCAGGTTAATCTGTTTGGTCAAGCGCATGGACTGTGGGCAGCACTGCCGCACCTGAAGCGAAATATTGCACGCGGCGAACCGGGTGGCGCAATCATCTGTTTTTCCTCGGTGCTTGGACAGTTGGGACATCCGATGACTTCTGCCTATTGTGCCTCCAAGCATGGACTAAACGGCATGATTGATGCGTTGCGGATTGAACTGCAACAGCAAAACGTCCCCATCAGCCTCACTACCATCATGCCCTTTGGCACCAACACTCCCATCTATGATACGGGTCTTTCAAGGATTGGCTTTACGCCCCGCCCCGCTCCGCCCATTGTTCAACCTGAGGTAGTTGCTGAGGCGGTTGTCTACGCTGCAGAACATCCGGTGCGTCAGGTGTATGGTAGCGGGATTGCCAAGGCACTGGTCATGGTAAATCAACTTGTACCAGAGTTAATGGATGACTTTATGGCAGTCAACCTGACCCCTGAAAAGCAGAAGTCGAAAAAGCAAATTGCCGCCAGCGAACCGAATGGGCTCTACGTCCCAGTTGCAGATTGGCGCGTTCATGGCGATTTTGATGATGAATCGATCGAGCGATCGCCCTATGTTCTGCTGCAAACGGGACAAGACGTAAGCGATGGTATATCAGAAATTGAGGGTACCTTGAACAGCGTGCTGACCTCAGACGGTGCCAAAGTGCGAGGCATTGATAGTGACGCTGTGTTGCCAGTCCTCCGTGACTTGGCTATGGGTCAAGCTCACCGTTGGATTAAACCTACAGTGGGTGCCGCTCAGCCTTAACTGCCTCTAACTTTGCTGCAATTTCACTAGAAACCACTGCTCAACAAGAACGTTTAACGCTCCAACATTCAAGGAGGATTACCATGACGGAACAGCCTAAAATTGCAGTTGTCACAGGTAGTAATCGAGGATTGGGGTACGCGATTGCCCGTAAACTAGGGCAAAAACCAGACATCAAAGTGATCATCACAAGCCGTCGAAAGACAGAAGGATTAGCTGCTAAAGACCAATTGGTAGCTGAGGGAATACAGGCAGCTCTAGCGCTAGAGTATGCCCGTCGTATTTCGCGTGTGCGGTTTTGAAGCTGCTCTTCTACTTCAAGTATTTCGTTAGAAAGTTCAACTAATCGAACTCCAATCTCAAACAGCCGCTCAGTTGGTGATTCATTCCTAAAAGTTTGTAATTTTGCCTGTCTGTAATTACGGATATTTTGGATTGCTTGTTCAACAGAAGCTAATTCAGTATTCAGGCGTTCTAATTCAGCTTGTGCTTGTTGAATTTGATCCTCTCTTAATGTGCTTTGCTTCTTAGCTAGAGACGCTTTGATCAGGAGTTGATTCATGGGCTCGACCAAACGTAGCCCTAAAAAGGTTGAGAAGATAATTCCATCCTGGTTTCCTATTGCGTGCTGTGGATCGCACAGAAGGTATTGATCGCTACTATCAGGAAGGACCATTGCTTGGAAGAAGGTTCGCCAACTAGCATTTCTCATTGCAACTCCATCAGGTGTCGAAGAATCCTTCTGCGTCCACGAAAGTTGTTTAATCTCAAGGCGCTCAAAGAAGAATTGCTGTAGTTTCTCTCGTAAATTTTCTGCACCTGTAACGTCGAAGAATTTGCTAGGGATGATCGGCAACTCTTCCAAGCAACGCTCTTCCTCTTGAAGAACTAGAATTCCTCGTACCTTATCAACGCGACAAATGTAGATAGTAAAAAGGTCATCACCAACTGAAAACTGTAACCAAATCCGTTTGTCTCGTGTCAACTACCTTGCCCGATTTTTCTGATTCACCTTGTCCGGTTCAGGAATGCCTAGTTATAGTTGTCGCGTTAGGGTGACAACTATAGCTGGGTACTACAAGCAGGGACTGATTTTGGACTAAAAAAGGACTGTCGTGAGAATGCTACAGCCTCTGGAACAATGATGATGACGTGAAAGACTGTCGTCAGAAGTATGATACTGACGTAGATGAGTTGCTCTGCAGAGCAACTCATCAAAGCGTAAATTGCAGATCGCACCGTTGAAGGCTACTTCGGTTGAGAACGCTCTAGTGCAGATTGCTTGCGAAAACTTTCCGCTTGAATGTCAACAATGAGAGCATGATGCACCAATCGGTCTACAGCGGCGACCGTCATGGTGGAGTCAGAGAAGATCGCATCCCATTGACTGAACGGTTGGTTTGCCGTGACCAGCAAACTCCTGCGCTCATAACGATGAGCAATGAGTTCAAATAGCACACCCGTTTCTGCCTCACTCTTTTTGACGTAGCCTAAGTCATCGATAATGAGCAGATCGAAGCGGTCAAGTTTCGTTAGGGTTGCGGGCAACTGCAATTGCAGTTTGGCATATTGCAACTGCTGGACTAGGGTAGTGGCTGAGAAAAACTTCGCTCGCTTGCCGCACTCAATCGCAGATCGCCCCAGTGCTGTTGCAAGATGAGTTTTGCCAACACCACTTGGACCCAGCAAAATCAGGTTCTCGGCTCGCTCTAACCAGCCAGCATCTTGGCTTAATTGTACCAGGGGAGTTGGGTTGAGACGAGGACAGTGCTCAAAGTTGAAGGTGGTAAAGCTTTTTCCGGTTGGCAGTTGCGCTTCTGCTAGAGCGCGCTGCAACCTCACTTGTAACTTTCTGTCCGCCTCTAACTGACACAGTGCCAGCAAGAATTGAGCGTACGACCAATTCTCCTGAAGTGCTTTGGCTTCCAGGCTTTGCCAGTGGTTGAGCATATGGGACAAACGCAGTTGCTTGAGCAGTAGGCTCAGACTCTGATAAGGGCTGCTCACAGACGGGTTTGATGGTGGTGGAACTAAGGAGTTGGTCATACTCGGATAACTCGTGTTGCTGAATATTAACGGTGGGCAGTGCCGAAGAGGAGAGCAACTGGAAGTGCTGCTGTAAGCAGGCAAGCGTTAAACGGTCCTGCTGCAATTGCACCTCAAGGTAGTCTGCGACTGCCGTCTCCTTATTCTGGGTGGCGGCGATGTAGAGGGCTTCCACCATCACTTTGGCAGCACTATCAGCATCAAACTGTGCACTCATCTGTTGCCAGAGACCTCGCCATTGCTCGGTGGGTAAAATTTCCTGCTGCCAAGTGCAGTACAAAAAGGCTCTGGGTTTGCGGCGTAGTCCCTCAATGATGTGGCGATAGTTGATGCAGCGGGCACGGCGATGGCTACCGCTACTCGCACCTCGGACACGAGCAAGCTCAATCACTTGATCCTTACCCACAAAGCCCAACAACCGGTCATGGTAGAGATGCACGGTGAGTTGTCGTCCAATCAGTCGCGACGGCACACTGTAGAGGACACAACGCACCTCAATAGTGCTATAACAACTGACCTTAACTAGAACTTCCTCATAGTCGGCAAAGCGATACTTGGGCAAGGGTTGTAGGTGTTGTTTCTCGTCTTCGAACTTAGTTGTACATTTGGCATTAATCGTGGCTACCACCTGCTCGATGAACCTCTGATAGCGTTGCACCGACTCAAAATCAAAACTGCCTCGCAAATACAACTGTTGCACCAACCGACGCTTGAAGTGTCCATGCGGCGATTCAATCGAGCCATTCTCATTAGCAAGACCTGTGTTGTTGCGCGTCGGTCGCATCCGATAGTGCTCACACAACTCGTCATAAAAGCGAGTTAACGGCTTGTAGCGTTTGCCTGCCATGTTGCGATATGCCGCACTTAAGCTGTCTGTTCGATGCAATTTTGGTGCTCCCCCACAGGCGTTAAGAGCATTCTGCAATCCTTCTGACAAGCCGATAAAGCTTTCCCCTCCTTGAATAATCTGCACGTATTGCCAGCCGCTGTACGCTAAGCGGTAGTGGTAGAGGATGTGTTCAA
>NZ_JACJPJ010000112.1:0-17197 GCF_014696015.1 Oculatella sp. FACHB-28
CAATCCCAAAAGCCAGGTTGTTTCATCTCATCTCACCCCATCACTGCTCTATCATCAGGATCTCATACCTGTCTCAACCTAAGACTCTCCTTAACCTATTTTTCGAGGTGCCCTAAAACCGAAGACCCGAAGCTGTTGTGTTCAAAGAATGAGGTTAAGAAGGTTTCATGCTCAGGCACCCCAATCGCCACCGTCCATTCAGGCTCCTCTAGCTTGCGAATACTAACGACCTTTTCCCAAACGGTGCCATCAGGGGCTTTTAGCTTTCGCCATTCTGAAACCTGAGCTATTTTTGCCTGAGCTACCTCAACGACTTGCTTTAACGCCTCCTCTTTGCCATAGATACCAATCTCCTCAGTAAACCTTAATTGCTGTTCACCCTCATGAATGAACAGCATCCAGGCGTTACCCTTTTCCTTGGGCGCGACGTTGGCTATGATTCCAAACCGCAATAGCAACCGCTGTACCTGTTCGACTAGCTCACGCGAAACGCTACAGAAACCAATCTCCGCCTGTAAGGTATCCCCCTGACTATCTCGACTATCTTTAGATACGCAAGCCCAGCCATCGGCAAAAAACAACCGGGACAGGAAGGTAGCCAACTGATCTTTAGGCAGCTCAAAGATGCAATCTGGAATCCGCTTCTCAGGCGACCCCCTACCCATTAGTTCATGCTTTTGAAGTAGGGCAAGGCAACCTATCGGGGAGATGGACTTCCTAACCTCCTCAAAGGCTGGGGTGCCCCTCGTCATGCCGCCATCGCCAACCAAATAAGCCAAAAGCGTAAGCTCAGGCTCAGGCATGGGGCGAGCGCCAAATACAGGAATCTCCTGCGGTACAGCACACAGAACATCATGCTTGCACCCAGCCATTGTCCAGCCCTCACCCTCAACCTTAGAGGGCTGATAATCAGGGGGGGATTCTAGCCATGCCTGCATTGTTGCAATGCCTGTCCAATGCCGAGCATCAATGATTTCTTCAGCATCATCCTGACTCCATTTGATAGCTGTATAGAGGGGATGCTCGGCATTGCGAAGAATACGCCGCCCCGTCTCGGTCGTAACTTCGTAAATGGATTCCTTCAAATTCCATCCGGCAACAGCGGGCACCGGGACAACTTTCCCATCGACCAGGGTTAAGAGGTTAAATTGCTTGTCTACCAAGCTTTCAGCAGATACCTCCAGCCCGCTTGACAAAAGCAGTTTGTCACCTTTAGCCACACATTTCCCAATTCCGTGACCTGCGCGGACATTGGTAATTGTCCGGTCGCGAACGGATTCAAAAAACTGAATCTGCTCCTGAGTTAATTCAGGCACACCTAACACATGCAGGGCAAAGCCAACCGGGTCGTTTTCGTATTCGGGGTAGGGTACAGGTTGCCGTTCTATTTCATCACTACTCGCTAGGCTCTCCGCTATTTGGTGAACCAGTGAGTCGAATAAATTCGGTACTGATTGCGGCAAGAGCGGCTCGATCCTTGACATGTTTCTTGATCACTTCTGTCAGCGACGAGATTAGGAGTAGGGCTTTTTCTGCGGTAATGAATTGCTGCATATCTAGCAGGCGCTTGCGCTCAGATTCGACTAAGCGGCGGCGTTGCTCCATCAGGGCTTTCACCTCGTTCCAGGCGGCATAATCGCCCAAGCCCCGTTTGATTAGGCGGCGCACCTCAGCGAGCGCTGCTGTCACCGCTCCCTGATCGTTTTGCTTCATCGCATCCTCAAAGGTCTGGAATTCAGCCTTGAGCCGTTTCCATATCTCCTCCGAATCCCCGCCCTCAACCCGCTTAAGCATGTCAATCATGCGGGCATCAATAAGCTGAACCTCCTCACGTAGACTCAGCAACTCCTCGTCGTTTGCTGATGCCTCATATTGCTCTATCAATCGGTCGGGAATATGGCGCGAGTATCTTCCAGTTTTAGTTTGAGGTAGGGCACGACCTACAGGGGTATTGCCCCCGTGATGGTAACAGACGTTTCTGCCTGAGATAGCGGGGCGCTGGCAGCGCTCACCTGTTTGTTTGGACTTAGCTGTACATTGAGGCATTTTTAGAGGTCTCGCTTAGCAAGGGATTCCAAATTGACCCTATAAAATCCCCCTGAAAAAATTTAGGCTTGCCTAGTGAATTTGTAGGTAATTTTTTGGGCGTGTATTGAGTCATTTTTGGGGGGCTCGCCTGGACAGCGAAAATGCAATTTTGAATCTTGACATGAGGGTTCTGTTTGACATGAGGGTTCCAGCTTGACCCCAAAAACTCAGCCGAAAAAATCTGGGCTTGCCTGCCGAATTTGCCGATCAAATTGCCCCCCGCTTTTGCCCCTATTTTTGGATGCAGGCTAGGGGGTAGGGGTAGCGATCGCCCCTAAAGTCAGAAGCCTTTCACAACCCTCAGAAGCGGATCGGTGGCGGATGGGTGACGGATGGGAAGCGCTTATTTATCCGCCACCGTTCCGCCAGTCATCCGCCACCGATCCGCCACCGATCCGCCACTGGGGTGATTTTGGATGGGGCTGTGAATGAGGCTGTAAATGAGACTGTGAGCGGGTTTGCAGGTAGCGATCGCCTTTTCAATCACCTTTCAGCGATCGCCCCTAATTCCTTGCTTCTTCTTTTGCAACCTCAAAAAATAGGGAGCCAGCAAAATATGTAGGAATAAAGTAACGCGTAAAGTTCTACTGAAAGAGGTTTCTAGAAACGGCAAGGTCATCGCGGTTGTACGTCCCGCTTACCAGGTTTCGGGGACGGGGGCGCGGGGAGTTCTGTTCTACAAGCTGTCCCCTGAAAATTTCTGGGAAAAAATCTGGCTGCGTCTAACTGGGAACCGTCGAAAATATGATTTGCCGGAAATCATGAGGTCCAGGACGGAGCCATGCGATCGCCACTTTGATTTCAAAAAAGGGGATTGGAAGTAGCGATCGCCCTCATGAGCCATCCCCTACGAACCCGTCACCAAAACGCCACTAAAAAACTAAGCCATGCATAGCGCCACTGAAAGCGAGGCTATGCATGGCTTTTCACTATTAAGGCATTTCTACAGGTGCCTTTTTCCAGCTTGGGAAATACCGATCTAGAAAACCTGCCATTTGGGCATAATGCGGGTTTTTCCGATAGTCCCCAATCTGTACCAGGCGAATAGGGTTAGTGACAGCGGGCGATCGCAAGCTGCATTTTGGCGCTTCCCGTTCCCAAAAGCCTAGAGCATTCAGCATCTTAAACAGCAATTCAGGCGTTTCAGGGTACAGGGCACAGTAAAGCCCTCCCTGCGATCGCCTTTTTTGTCGCCATTCGTGAAACAAGCTACGATTCTGAGCTAGGGCAAGGTAGAAAACGTAGCTTGCTTCTTTAAGCGGGGTAGGAGCGGGATTAAATTGCAAGTAAATAGGCGCGGGCGATCGCTCGCGGAGTTTGTCGCCAAGGGTGTTCATGCTAATTCCGTTAGATCAAAGCATTAAGTCGAAGCGTGACGAATAGCCGATTTAGCGGGAACACAGGAAGAAGTAGAGCTACACCCCTGTATTAGTACGCAGGCGAAACAAAAACGGATGATTGAGTTTGCAAAATCACCAAGTGGGCAAGCCTGAAAAAGCGTGAAAACTTTTAGTTAGCTAAGGGGATTCTGCTAGCTTTGAGCGCCCCTGATCCCTATGGCTACTACCGTTTTAGACATGCTGATCCGTGCCCGCAATCAAACGACGGGCGTGTTTCAGCAAATCCGGGCGGGGTTTCGGGGGATTGGGGAGGAGGCGGATGGGACTAAACGTAGAACCCTAAGCCTCAGCGATGCGATCGCCTTTGGCATGGTTAAAGCTCAGGCGGCAACTCAGTTAGCGCAGAATGGTATTAATTTCCTAAAGGGGAAAATTACAGAAGCCACTGATATTCAGCTACAAAACATTTCAGCGGCGACGACCTTTGCCTCCCTAACCGGGAAAAGCTACGACGAGGCTTCCGGGTTTGTAGATAAGTTCAACGTTCGAATATCGGAGGCGGCGGCATCTTTGCCGGGTAGCACCGCCGGGTATGCCCAGTTGGCAAGAACGATCGGGGACTCGGTGTTGCCCGCGTTTCAGAATGCTCAAGGTCAGCTAGAAAACATGCAGGGGTATGAGGACAGCCTGTTTAACATTACCGAGAAATATGCAGCATTATCGGCAGGCTCCGGGGTTGATATTGGCAACACCTCGCTAGGTCTAACACAGGCGTTGAACGGAGCTTCGATCGCGAGTTTGCGCCAAATTCAGATTTTCCAGAATAACCCTGTCTTGCTAGGCGCTATCGAGGACGGGTTGAAACAGGCGGGGGCTAAGAGCTTAGCTGACCTAAAGATCAAAGACCGTGTCCGAATCATTGAGGAGGCGGGCGCGAAGGTCATTACAGAGGACTTTATTGAACAGGCTAGTAACTCTGTATCAGGTTTAACGGAAAGTTTCAAAAGCTCCATCTTTGACCCGCAAACGGGTTTGTTTGGTCTGTTTCGTGACCTGAATAAGACGACTGAGGAACAGGAAACCGCGTTTGCTGCCTTCAATGAATTCTTAAAGACGATGGTTGGATCAGAAGGGTTGCTCACCGTATTGGGTGAGATCCTGAAAGACTCGGGTTTGCCCGACCCGATGATGATGCTGAAGCGGGCGTTTGAGATAGCGACTGATTTGGTCGGGCAGGTTACGGAGATAATTTACTTCTTCATCAACTCAATGGAATCGGGGCGGAGCTTTATTGACACCCTGACAGCGGTTTTTGACGTGATTGATTTGGAGCTTAGTCCGGGGGCGATCGGTGAACGCTTGGCGGAATACGTCAATATGGGCTTCAGCTATATTTTCGACACTGCTTATGCCTACCTGTCTGGACTGGACTATGGGCCTATCCTGTACGCCTTTGGACAGGGGGTGGCAGCGCTGATGATGGGTGTAGGTAGCTTTTTAGTAAGCCTAGATCCGGGGGTCTACATGTCAGCGGGTGTAGCTGTAGCTGTTGTTGGGGTGCTGATTCCATTTATTGTCAATGCGTTCATCAGCTTAGGCACCTGGATCGCTTTATCTTTTGCCGCCGCAACAGCCGGATTGCCGTTACTACTAATAGCGGCAGCGGCGTTGGTAATAGTGGGACTGGTCCTTCAGATTAAGAACCATTGGAATGAAATAACAACCATCATGTCGGAGCAATGGGCGAACTTCACAGCCATTTTCCGGGAGGGGATGGAGCTTTTGAAGGCTGTAATTTCCGGGGACTTTACCGAAATTCAGGCAGCGGTAATTGAATTTTTGGAAGCGATTAAGACCGCTTTGCGAAACCCGATAGATCAGCTTTATGAGGGGGTCACAGGGCAGGCTTCAGCGACCCGACAGAAGGACATGAACGAGGTTGAGCAAAGAAGCCTTGACCTATTAAATCAGGCTCAGATGCGGGCGGCGGAGCGCAATGCGGAGGCGACGGGCGGCGATGCGGTTGCGGTTGTAGCGGAATGGGCGGGAGGCTTACCCCGTGTTTATAGCGCGGCGGGTGGCTTACTATCCGCCATTTCACAGGAGGTTAGGCGAATGCCAGCCGGATCTGACCTGGCGATCGCTAACACAAGCGAGTTTATTTTAACCCCGCAGCAAATGCATAATATGATGCATGGGGCGGCGGAGGTCGGCTCCCTTCAAGTTTCGGAGCGTCTTGCCGCCATTAGCGGACTGACCGGCGGCAATGCGGGCTCCCTTCAAGCGACGGATCGTGTTACCGGAGGCGATAGGGTAAACATGGGCGGCGGCGGGAATGTCTATCAGATGACGTTCAATATTCCCCCACAGCAAAACCCGGAGGCGACCGCTAGGGAAACCCTCCGATTCTTTGAAATTTTCTTGCGGGAGGAAATGCAGGCTAGATTAACTTAGCGGGTTAGATTGCTATTGACATACCCTCAGTCACTTGTCTGGTCATTGCATCTGCAAACTCAATTTATGGGAAATGGCTTCTACTACACCCCTGGTTCTGAGATCTCCTAGAGGTGCGTATACAACTGATTTGCCAGCTCCATCAACCCCTCTCCCGCCAGTTCCATCAGTCGTTCAGGCAGGTTTTCGGTTGCAACAAAGATGCTGCCGTCATCATCCACCACAAACTCTAGAGGTTCCGCCGTCACGAGAAAAGGAAACCACTCTCCCTTCACCTGATAAGGAGGTTGAACTTGCTCAACATCGACAACGCACACTTCCGTTAGCGGAAAAGCAAATAACCCTTCGATCGCACCTCGTAGCCCCACCTCTGCCACTTCAAACGGAACTTGAGACTGGCTCATTAAGCGCCTGCGCTCCCCCAGTCGCTGCATCTCCCTCGACTGGTTCAACCGCTCCCCCAACTCGGCTATTTCTCTGGCAGGAAACTTCAACGTCCTTCGCACACTCGCCAGGTAAGAATCAAAGTTGAACTGTACACTATCCTCCTGCAATCTCCCCTGCACCTGCTTTTGGACAATGGCGATCGCCGCTTCTAATAAGTTCGCTGTCCGGTCGCCTTCACTTTCCCTCGACAGGCTTCGCATCTGCTCGCGCACTAACTCGACTAAGCTCAACTCCAGAGCGCTACTGTGCTGCTCGACCTCTCGCTGCATCAGGCAACGGGCGATCGCCACGACGTTTTGCAACACAAACTCTTCCTGAGACAACACCTTCAATCTCATACGCCCACCTCTGTCAGGTAGCAATAGTATTGGCTCTCGCTGATTAATGCCGTGCCCACCAATATCCCCACGACCGGTTGAGCATCTAACTCAGCACAAGCAGATGTATAAGCTGCCATCCGAATCAACTCTTCCTCAATCACCTGCTTAATCTCAGCAATAGACTGAGTTGTCGCCTTTGACTCCACCAGATAGATCTTGCCGTCCCCCTCCATCACAATATCGGGATAGTCGTGATTGGGGCGGGCCAGTTTGCGGCACCCGTAGAGCCGCTGGATCAGGAATCCCGCAATCCCCTCTCCAATCCCTGCCACGGCGCTCTTATTCGGAGCCACCACCTTGTTCTCGGTGCGGCTATAGAACAAGGGAGGATAGCCCGGTTCCAAAAAAGCCCCACAGGAATAAGTAAACCAGTACTGCAGTTCCTCTAGGGGTCGATAGACCAACTGCTCAGAATACTTAGTGATCATCCGTTTCAAGAGGTTCTCCTCAATCTGCAAGGGAGCCGCTAGGCTGTAGCTCATTTGCTTGAGCGCAAGTCGGGACTGCAACTGGAAGCGCATCGTATATCTGCTAGCCGCAGCTTTAGCAAGAGACTGTTCGAGCGAGGAGAGTTGGCAACAGCGACGTTCTAGATGGATTTGAATCGGCATAGGGTGGAGGATGAGAACGGGCGACTAACCCTCACACTAGGTTTCTAGACTCCCACAATGCAAACCTTCCCTATCACGGTGAGGGTTCTTTCCCATTGGTGCGCAGCATCGGGCAAAGATGTCGCCTGAGAGCGAGGGGAATCTTGTAGTATTTCTCCCAAAGCAAATCCATCTCGGCAAGACGACGTAAGTAGAGCGGCTCAGGCGGACGGTAGTTGCCCGACCCGGCAAACCAGCGATCTACGGTCGGTTGGGAGCAGCCGCAGATCTGCGCCATTTGAGCATGAGTGACATCCCACTTCGCATAAAAATCAAGATGGGACATTTGAAGCTGGCAGTGGGTGTAGAAATGGAACAGTCTTAGTTCATGCTGTCCTAAGTTGCGGGGGCTCATCGTTGTTCTTCCAAAGCAACAGCAGTAGGCAGAATTAGAGCGAGGATAGTTAGGGAAATCCTTGCAAGCGAATGTCGTTCTCCCAGGCTAGGTCAGCTTGCACCCAGGCACGAGAGGGGCTAGCAGGGGAGAGGAGAATAAGATATCGCCATGACCAAGCTTTCAGGTGACTGGCTGGGACATATTGCAACCCAACAATGGTGCCAAAGTCTTGACTGGGTAGAGGATTCCAGCAGACCTGATCTCCTAGATTGAACTTAGGCGGAGAGGTACTGTGTGGAAACTGCTCGGGTAGGGGTAAAGAGAATTCGGTAGATGAGGTTAGGGTTTCTGCCATAGCAATCTGCTTGTATCACTGGGTGATGACGATGATCAATGCCAAGTCATCCTCAAAGCCGTAGTCCTTCTTACAATGGGCAAAGGAAAGGCTTTGAGAATCAAGCCGCGCAAAATGGTGCCATCCGTCTGCTTGCACACTCCCTTCTAAGCCATAGAAGCGATCGCTTACCACTCCAAAATCTTGCGTTAGCACTCGAAACCAGCTGACGCGGTCGCCTATGTTGAATTTGACCGATGAAGGGAGTTGACCATCGACTGAGCCAACTATTGGTTGGCAAATGGGGTCATTAGACACAGCAGTTTAATCCTCAAAAATTGACGATCGCCGGGCGACATAGAAAGTAAGAAGCACTAAGAACTTGGTTCGTCAGCGATCGCTCAAACTTAGTCCCTAGTTATCAACACAGTAGCGAACCCCTAATCAAGAGCCAAGAGATTTATACGTAATTTACGTATTAAAATTTTGTTACTTCCCTTTCAGATAGTCCGGCGGGGGGTTCAATTCTCGTATTTGATTTAGCAGGTCTTCCTTTTTCAGGATATTAAGCACATAGTCAGGGCGTCCCGTAAAGTCTTTTCCCCAGCCTTCTATCGTCCGTTTTGACAGTCCTGTAGCTTCAGCAAGAGCATTAACACAAACTGTGTAGTACCCGCGTTCATCGGGATTCCCTTTGATCCAACGCTTACAGAAGTCGAGCGGCTCCAATAGTTCAACCTGAAAACATCGCCCCTATCATGCCCTGTTTGCCGACCTGAGGAAAGAAGGCTTATTCGTTCAGTACGCTATTTACGTATTTCATATCCTTTTAAGCTGTCAAACTTCTACCTTTAATCGCTTACCCGACTGTAGCTAGCAAAATTTGTTACTAGTCCTAGCTCCAGAACAAGTTGCTCATAGTGTAGAGGTGAAGCAGCATTATCCAGCTTAGAAATCGTAATGCCAAGTAAGCGAACTTTTTGTCCGTCCAAGGCAACACGATTAAAGAGGTCTTGTGCTAAGCCTAAGATCTGGTTCTCTTGTTCAATCCATTCCAGCAAGGTACAGCTGCGGGTAATTTGCTGGTAGTCGGCAAATTTAATTTTCAACGTTAGCGTTCGACCGCGCGTTTGCTGCTTCCTAAGCCGTTGGTACACGACTTGGGCGATGCTAACTAATTCCTGGCGCATCCTTTCCAAATTATCCAGGTCTGGGTCAAAACTTGTCTCCCCTCCTACAGACTTACGGATGCGATTAGGATTGACTGGGCGATCGTCCTTTGCCCTGGCAATTTTGTAATAAAACCTTCCTACCTTACCGAAGCACTGCACTAATTCATCTTCTGTACGCTCTTTGAGGTCTATTCCATGATGAATCCCTAACTCGTGCATCTTCTTCGCAGTCACCTGCCCAATGCCATGGAATTTTTCAATCGGCAAAGACTCAACAAATGACTCTGACTCATGAGGTGGAATCACCGTCAGTCCATCCGGTTTGTTCATACCAGACGCAACTTTAGCCAAGAATTTGTTGATAGATACACCAGCAGAGGCAGTCAGACGGGTCTCCTCAAAAATCGCTTGCTTGATCTCACGGGCGATCGCCGTGGCTGAACTGGTTTCTTGCCTGTTATACGTCACATCCAGGTACGCTTCATCTAAGGCAAGCGGTTCAACCCAATCTGTGTAGCGGTAGAAGATAGCGCGAATCTGCTCAGAAATAGCACGGTAAACCTCGAAGCGAGGCTTAACAAAGATTAGGTGTGGGCAACGTTGCAGGGCAATGCGGGAAGGCATGGCTGAGTGAATGCCATACTTACGTGCCTCATAGCTTGCTGCTGCGACTGCGCCACGCTTATCGGGTGAACCACCCACAACCAGAGGCTTGCCTCGATAATGCGGATTGTCTCGTTGCTCAACCGACGCATAATAGGCATCCAGATCAACGTGGATGACTTTGCGTTGTCCATCCATAGCACAATTAACGTACAGGTGTTCTAGTTGTAGTTTATAGTTCTTTGTCTAGGCATGATCCTAAAAAATTTAGGACTGGGCTGGAGCACACGTTTGAGCCAATTTCGATAGAACTCTTCCCAGCTTAATTAACGTGAGTTCGGGATAAGAAATCGTCAGAACCCCTGATTTTTCGTACCTCATTTCGTTGCAGTGAATCAAGCTATTGTCAGCAAGGTCCACAGATGCAATTTTTCTCAATAAACAACCTTATTGAGAAGAGCCTACAGCAATACCCTTTGCCTAAAGCCTTTTATACCAAACCTTGCAGCGTTTAGCTTAACCCGAACTCACGTTAATTAGTTCTGGGGTACCTCAGCATTAACTAAATGTTTCAATAACCAGAGAGCATCCGAACTCATCTTCTAGACATAGCCTTCGCTTAAATTTCTTATGTACAAACCGATTTTCTTATGTACAGTCTTAATCAAGAACCGGTAAAGCGGTTTATTCTCCACGTTTTAGCTACTATTTGCCCAGTGTAGGTAAGAAAATTTGTTCCTGTACATAAGAAAGCATAAGAGGTGAACCCCTTACTTAAACTATAGTAAAGAGTCACGATTTGGCATTTGACCGCAGCCTTCCGGGATTAATCTGAAACTGAATCGAAGGTGTTTTTCTTTTACCTGGTAACTCCTGTGCACCAAGGATGTACCCATCCTGTTGCAACTCCTCAACAGTGCGCCAGAAGATTTGATTATTCCGCGAGGAATTGCTGCTCAGAAGGTTAAGGTTCTTAAACAAATACTGCTTAGAAATCGTTAAATATTGCCCATCCTGAGGAGAATCCCATTTTAGACGACTGGCAAGATAAAGCAGAAGCTTGGTTCTGTAGTCATTTTTCGCATTGCTACCAAGTTTCTGTGTAATGTCTACGTCTCCAGCAAACAAAACATAATCCCCTGTACGGCTGGGCCCCTCAAAGAACTCTAGAGAGACTGTGTATGAGTCTGCTAATTCATAGGTATAGTCTGCTGCTTTTGCAAGGTCAAAATCCCTTGAAAGATTCTCTATTTTGTAGCTTTTGATCCGCAGAATACTTTTGATGATGACCTCTGCCCCAATCTTGTTACCCTCTCTCAAAGATTTAGCCAAAACCAACTCAACCCGGTGGAGTGCTACCAAGTCTCGGTTCAGTTGCGATCGCACCTTTGCATGAAAGCTACCTCCTTTTGTGCGCGAATAGCCCAAGCTTTCCAATAGATCATTAGAGCGGAAAGTAACGACTGGACCATTATTCTGTTCAGCTGCCAATTTGTAGAGGTACAGCACGATCCCAACCTGACGAGGATTCAAAAAGGTCAGCAGTGCCATGAATAGACGTTGGATTTTGCGGTCTTGAATTTTCTCAAGTCCCTTACTGATCCCCTGGTCAACCAACACTTCCAAGTCAAGGTTATCGTACTGCTGGTTGAGTTCCTCCCACTCGTCTGCTGTCAGATCTTCGAGAGGAACGCGCCGTGTTACTGCTACCTCACCGGCATCACTCGCATCTGCTTCAACTCGCATCTCCAGATAGTACCCATCCCCATCTGAACGCAGAATTGGCAGGCGAACGTCTGGGTTGTTGACTGAAGCTGCCGCCCTAGGCAACACCATGAGCAACTGTCCGTCTACAGGAAAAGTTAAATCTTTTTCGCTCAAAGTCATAGGAATGGGTAGGTAAGCATGGGGGAATTCTACTAGATCTATTGAGTTTTGATCTCAAACACTCCAGATATAGCCCGCTTTGTTCTATCACTCCGGCGTATGTTTTTGCCTTCAAGCTCTATCACTCCGGCGTATAAATACTTCTATCACTCCGGCGTATAAATTAGATTTGTTCTATCACTCCGGCGTATAGTCTGCTCTATCACTCCGACGTACAGAATTCATAAACTGTTTGCTAAAGCTTCTTCTCTACCGGGGTTAGGGAAATTGTTCTATCACTCCGGCGTATAGCCTGCTCTATCACTCCGGAGAAAATCGTGGTTTTGTTCTATCACTCCGGCGTATAATCTGCTCTATCACTCTGCCGTATTCTTGTTCTATCACTCCCACGTAAAGTACCGTTGTGATGAATTTCCGTGTGTTTTATAAGAAAAATTTAGGTGTTTAATAGATCGCATCTCCTCTAGTTCTTCTGTTCTAGAGCAGTACGAAATATCCAACTTCGCTACCTGGAGGTCGCCATACTATGACGCAATGGTCTTTAATAAGCCATTGCCTAGATGCGTTCTACCCAAGATACCAAGTGGTATCCACCCGCAGTTATTAGAAAACCGGGGCAGAACCTCGCCAAAGTCTCAACTATCCCGGTTCCTACAATTTGACTGATGAAATAGTTATTTCCTCAGCCAGTTTTTTGTATCTGCATAATAGCAGTTCTGGTGGTTTGCCGTGTAGCAAGCTGTGTCAGAGTTTAAAAATTCTGGCAGGTTTTCTTTTGGCTTAATGAGGCAAACATCTGCTGAAGTAGATTAGCAAGCTATTAAGGGACGGGTTTGAACGAGTTTAGGGAGGATATCTGAGCCGGTTCCACCGAAATGGAGCCGATATGACAATTACTCAATCCAGCAATTACTTTCAATACGTCCAGGAATGGGACGACTGTTTTCTCGCACTTTTCCCCCACCGATTTGATTACATTTGGGCAGAACACTCAACTTCAGATACAGCCGTTGAGTGGAAAACAGAAATCCGCCATCCTTTATCAGATCGGCTAATCCGCCAAGGTACCTATCTCTATGGTGTTCGCTTCGGCGCAGAAACCAACTATTGCCTCCTCGACATCGACATTGGTAGTCTCTATCACCCCAGACGTGATCCCTTTGCTATTTCCCGAATTGTCAACGCACTGGAACCGTTAGGACTAGTCAGCTACATTGCCTGCACCTCCAGTTACAGCGATGGTTTGCATCTCTATTTCCCGTTTGGGCAAACCCAAAGCTCTTGGCAGTTGGCGATCGCTCTCGCCTGCCTGCTTGAAAATGCCGGGTTCAAACTGCTACCTGGACAACTCGAAATCTTTCCAAATCCCAAACCCTATGCCACAGATGGCAACCTCAGCCTGTTTAACGCTCACCGGCTTCCGCTACAAACTGGTTCTTACTTGTTAAATGAGGCATGGCAGCCAATTTGGGGAACTTCTCAAACCTTCGTAGCCCAATGGCAGCTTTCCCAAGGGCGTAACGACATTGACAGTAAAACACTCAAACAAATCCTCAAGCAAGCCAAGCGAAAACACTTTGGCATCTCAGGCAAAGCCGAGAAATTTATCAATGATTTGAACGCCGAGATTGAATTGGGCTGGACAGGTTATGGACAAACTAATCGGCTTCTGGGTCGCATTACTATGCGGGCTTACATCTTCCACCACATTCTCTCGGGCGGGGAACCCCTGCAAGGGGATGCACTCGTAGATGAAATTGTCGAAACAGCCCATTCACTTCCCGGTTACCAGGAGTGGTGTCGGCATCAGCACGAGATTGAGCATCGTGCCCAAGAGTGGGCAAGGTGCATTGAAAATAGCCACTACTTCCACTTTGGGGATCAAAGTAAAAGGTCAGAACCAGAAGTTCAAGATCCAGAACTGCTCGCTGCAATTGATCAATCCCCTTCCTGGAATCAACGCCAATCTGCCGCAACGAGAGATCGTATCAGAAGAGCGATCGCCGACTTACTTGAGAAGAATAGTCTACCTGCCCGAGCAACCGCTCGGTTTCAAGCGCTGCTGAAATACGGCGTTGGCGGCGCTTCTCTCTATCGCCATCGAGACCTCTGGCATCCTAACCACTTTATTGGTTCTGATTCAAATCAAACTCCAACATGGGATTCACCTGTGGAAAACCCCCCAGACCCCCCAAACTTCAGTACGGACAGCCAGTTAGATTGCGCTGGAGGCGAATCTAACTGGCTCAGTCCTCCAAGCTTATTGATTACCAATGACGGTGATAATCCGTCCCATCAGGCTTCCAGCGATTTTACACCTTCTACCCCTTCCCCTGAAGTCAGTAATTTTTCCCCAGATGCTAACGCCCACGCTTCAAGCCCAGAACCAACTTCAGGGGTGCAATACGTACAAGAGGCATTGCGGAATATCAGAGCCTCGCAGGAAGCCTTTCAGGAGGCAATTCGACTCGCTCAGTCCCAACAGGAACGTATTCGCTCCGAGGCAGCCCAGCAAAGGCAAATTGCTCGAATGCAGCAATTCTTAGAGTCAGGTGACCCGATTCTTGTAGCTGAGGCAGTGGCATGGGCACAGGTCAACCCAGGCGTTCTACGGGACGATGCACTGCCATTCTCTTTATTCACAGGTACGGGTGAGCTGGGCGATCGCCTATTCATCTTGACCCAGATTGAAACCCGCACTCGGGAGTTGGGGTGGTCAGAGGAGCAGGTGGTTGCGGCGCTCGGGCAGCGTTTTGCCAAGGAGTATCTGCTGATGCTGACTGACTTGGAGTTGATTCACTGGCTTGTGTACCTGAGCAATACCCCTCGGAAGTGATGTGTTGTGTTTATGGGGTATCGGGCAATCAGAAAAAGGGGAGCGAAAGCAGTGCTTGCCTTCATCCAGAACTACAGGACTGATTTCAAGTTTCTTATGTACTGTCTTTTTCTCTTATGTGCAGCTTTGATTGATGCTTTGCCCTTAGCGAAACTACCTCAGAATCTAGCTTTTGTACATAAGAAGCCATCTCACCGATTTCCTTCTACGCTGCTGCTTCATCCTCAAAATTTGTCTCGCTGCCCTCCCATTGCCTTCAGGAAAACGGCTCTGCACCTAAGAAACGATGCCCAAACAGTCTGACTTCGACAAACTTCGCAAGGCACTGCCCAAACTCACCCTTGAGCAGGCAAGACAACTCTACTCAGAATTGGGTTCAATCCTGCAAGACTTGGAGCGACAAGCAGCGGCTCCACAACTGACCAGGACAAAAGGTCGTGAAGTTGTGGAGGTCAGACACGTAAGCAATCTAGAGGGAGCTGACGCGACCACGCACCTTTACCAACTGGAGCGCATTCGCTGCGGCAAAGCAGGTTGTAGATGCGCTGGAGAGAAGGGTGAGCTGCACGGACCTTATTGGTATGCCTACTGGCGTGAGAATGGCAAACTCAAAAGCCGATATGTGGGTAAGCAATTGAAACCGATTGATTGAGCCAGAAAACTTCAATCCCGATAGTAGCCCTGGCAGCAGGTTTTTGGCGGATATACCAGAGTATTTTCTTATGTACAAGCTCTACTTCTTACATAAGAAGGAAATGGTAGAAATATGGGTGTACATAAGAAAACATTGTGTACATAAGAACTACTACACTGTGTGACCTTGTACGTTTCAAAAGTGCTTCTACAAACGAAGCTTTTAAGGTGGAAGCCAGCGGATTATCTTGCCTAGAGGCGAGAGCCACCTCAAAGGGTTCCAGCTATACAGTTTAATTTCAAAGCTAGAACTTTGTGGGACATTCCAAGAAAATGGCACCAAGCTTTTCCTACACTTGATGATGCAACATACTGGTGGACAGCCAAGAGATTATCTTAATTGTCAAATCGCTACAACCGAACCCATTTTCACCACTGCTGAGGAGGCGATTGCCCTAGTGTTCCGCATCCCCATTGCCCGACGCGATCGCCTTCTCCCTACACTCATTAGTCTCAATCTGCTGACCGTATTGATCCTGGTAACAGGCAATAAGGAAACCATAGGTTCAATAAACGATCACTGCGGGAGCCGCAGAACCAAAGACTTCCTCCTGCTTGTCGGGATGCAGATAGTCATTCTCCCACTTCCAGGTAAAAGGTACTCCTCATGATGCAATACTCGCTTCGGCTACCTCTCGTGAGAGGCTGTATTGCCCCTTCTTAGCCCGATACCACTTGTCATTCTTCAAACCAATCGAAAGAACATTTGAGACTCGGTTACGAGCATCATTGCGGGCGGATTGAGGAGTCCCATCGACAAAAAGTGTGTCCACAATTTCTGGAACACCCAAAACTGCCTCCGGTTGACTTTGCATCACGCTTGCTACCGCTTGCGGGAGAGACAACTTCGCAAACTCCTTGCGGATGTAATGCTGCCAGCCCTTAACCGGTTCATTAGCTTTCGATTTTCTCGTCGTTTTAGCATGACGTCCCTTAGCAGGAGTTTTAGTTCCTTTGGCAGCCTGTTCTTTTGAACCCGCTGTCTCATCATCAGAAACTGCAATTAATGGGTTTGCTGGAGGCGCAGAGGATGCAGGCTTAGATGGCTCTTCTAACGCAGATGGTGACTCTACAGAGGAAGAGTCTGTCGAACTAAACAGTTCAATCACCGTTTGCAAGCCCTGGCGCTTCTGCCCAATTGCTTCTAGCTGAGCGGTGAGTGCGGCAACTTCGGCAACTAGCGCCGCATCTGCCTCTAGTAGCTTCGAGAGTGTCGAGTCAGAGGATGCTTCAACAGTTTGAGCCTGGGGCATAGGAAAAAGTTCTCCAATTCGTGAATGTTAGTTTGAGGTTAATTCTGATCGAGGCACCGCAGCTTTAGCACACTCACCTACTGCAGTAGATTCTAAGTAGCTAGAAAGAGTGAGGGGAAATGTTTAAAGCCCCGTTTGTGATGACTAAATTAACTTAATAATATGCATTGACAGGTAATTTCGTCATCCTTTGTAAGTAAGTTTAAAGTTCTCCTCGAGTAATAGAGCCATAAGTTGTCATGCAATGCCCAAGGTAGGCTAAATCAGGGAGAACTTGCAGGAGTTGAATATGCTGCTGGAACTAGCGGTCAGGGATGCCTATGGAGCAGGTTTTGAATCTGTCTCAGAGCTAGCTCTAGAACACAACAATCTATCCGGTTATGCCGGGCATCCTCGCCATGCTACACGTCCCGGTCAATACACTGATGACACCTAGATGAGCTTGGCGATCGCTGAAGCAATTGTGTCAAATGCCCCTTGGACTTGCAAACTTAACTGAGGTGCTAGAAAAAGCAGCGGTTCAAGCCCACCAGTGTGCGTCCCGTGAACAATTGTGGCTATGAGAAGAGTGTAGTCCTGCTTACCCTAAGCTAGTTTTTGCGACACAACCCTACTGCTTCTGTGTTTAAGTGGCGGCACTTTCTGCCCGAAATCATCCTGTTGAATGTGCGATGGTACTGCCGTTATTCCCTCAGCTACCGAGACCTAGAGGAGATGATGCAG
>NZ_JACJPJ010000012.1:0-4510 GCF_014696015.1 Oculatella sp. FACHB-28
GTAGCATTGTCTCCCTCGACGATGCCCGTTCTTTGCAGTTTGAGTTGAATGACATTGAGGACATTTCATGCTTCTATAATGCCAAATTATGCATTACCCTTGCAGCAACGCCGGAATTGTTACATCTAATTGTTGGAGCTAACAAGGAGTAGTAGGCAGCATACTTAGAACTTTACCCGAGGCATTGTTTGGTTTGCTACTAGTTAATGTTGCTGGTTAGTAGAAGCATGAAAGTAATTGCTCAACTAGGTCGACCTAAGCCCGCCTTCGACAGAAGATGATAGGCTTTTGCCACGAAGGAACTGCCCTCTCTTGATGTTCTGAACCATGCTGAAAAGGATGCCCTCATTGGAAGACTGTGGCAGGAGTTGCAAACGTTGCGGGCAGAGGTCGAAAAGCTGAAGCAAAAACGGGTCAAGAAAACTTTCCGTAATTCAACTTTGCCTCCCTTACAGAGCTCTTATACATCCCTTAGCGATAACTCTTTAAGAGAATTTTTGCTGAGAAAGTAGTGTCTCCTCGGCACTACAAAAGGCATTTACAAACTCATTTCACTCAACTGCGAAAAGTGACTTTGAGCAACGCCAGTAATAAGTAGAGGGAACCAACTGAAAAACTCTCGCAACATGCACACTTTGCCAGGAGCAATTAGCAATGGGTACTTACACCGGAGACAACAATAGCAATAACTTTTCAGCAACCAAAGAGAAGGTTTATGACGCACCTTGGTATAAGCCTTGGGCAAGCGATAAGTGGGATTGGAAATCTTGGACAATTGATGGAAGAGGAGGGGATGACGTTCTTGTCGGTAGTCCTCTAGCTGACAAAATTTATGGCGGTGAAGGAGCAGACAGAATTTGGGCAAATTCTGGGGATGACCTTGTCAGCGGCAATGCAGGAGGAGATGTTATCTATGGTCAAGCTGGAAACGATCACCTTTACGGAGCATACGGTCCAGCCATCATCTCTAAGGATCTGGGAGGGGGTCTTGTTCAAATACAGCATATCGATTATGCATATCAGGAAGATGGAGCCGACTTCCTATACGGAGAATCAGGGGATGATTTCTTAACCGGAATGGGTGGTGATGATTATCTAGATGGTGGAGATAACAAAGACTCATTAAATGGTGGAGACGGCTACGACACTTTGATTGGAGGTAACGGTGATGATTCCCTTTGTGGTTATGGAGGATCAGGAACCAATGGGGAAGTAGATACGTTAACGGGTGGTGCTGGAGAAGACGTATTTGCTATTGATAGTCCGAGTTTTACATTTTTTGAGGGAACTTATTCGGTCATCACTGACTTCAACTATATGGAGGGAGATAAGATTCGGGTTGGGCTAAATATTGATGACTACACGTTTGATAAATCAAGAGATTACGGTATTGGTGATGCTAATTTGCATGACACCGCAATTTTCAAGGGCACCAACCTGATCGCCGTTGTTCAAGATAACGTTGATCTAATTCCTCAATACGACTTTATTCCTACCCGGCTGATTGAATAATATGCAGCTCATTAAATTGGGTTTTGAAATGATTGTAATTGCTCATCTATTAACTCGGCAATGTAAGTCTCAAAAGGAAATCTAGCGTTTCTAAGGGTTACAGGCTAGAAAATGCAAGATCAATGATTGCCGGTTTAATAGGTTGACCCAAGCCCGCCTTTGACAGAAGGTGATAGGCTTTTGCCACAAAGGAACTGCCCCCCTTGATGGTCTAAGCTACGCAGAAAAGGATGCCCTCATTGAAGGGCTGTGACAGGAGTTGCAAACGTTGCGCGGGCAGAGTCCGAAAAGCTGAAGCAAAAACGGGTCAAGAAAACTTGCCGTAATTCAAGTTTGCCTCTCTCTTACAGCCATTTTCGGATGGGTAAGCCACTGCGTAGGGGTGGTTCGCAACCGCCCTTACAGAAGTTTGTGGTTCACATAAATGAGAATGGCTGTAGGGCTTCAGGCCAAACCAAAGCAGTTCTAGGTCAACTTCCCTTAATTGCCAGGAAACGGAGATTCGCCGTTACGGTGGGCGGCAACTGAGCTAACAGTCGAATCAAGTCAGTGGTTGCCTAAGATAAGATTTGTCCTCACTGTGGGGTCGAAGTTAACCTATCGATGTACGGCTTGAGCGGGATTTACGAGCGTATTGAACTGCCCTCGCTTACCCCTCACATCATACGAGTTGAACGTTACGGCAGGATTTGTCAGTGTTGCTAGCAGACCTATGAAGCGGCTGTTCCGGTCGACTTGGAGCCATGGTTTCCCTTTGGCAGGAGTGTCGCGAGTCTAGTGACTGTTAGGCAATGGTTCACCAACAATGTCAGTTGTTACTCAGGACCCTTAACCAAGTCCATAACTTTCCCTAACTTCTAACCATCGCCACCAGCAAGACCACCGCCTACAGTAAAAGAGTGATGAGAAACAGCTGAGAGAACCAAAGCAAAACACTCTCACCACAACGCTGCCAAAGACTTTCAACGAGTAAACATTTCTACTCCCCATGTACCTCAACTGGCTGAAGCCAGCGAGTTGTCTCTGGGAGCTTTAGCCTGCTCATCTTCAATCTTAGTCGTTCAAAACAGAGGATTTTCACGATGAACCCATTCATTCCCTTTCCCGTTCCCAAACTCAACAAATGGATGACCAGTTGCGTGCTGGGTACCACGCTCTTGGGGCTTCCTATGACAGCAGTTGCTCAAGAATTCACGACTTGCGTCATGACAATAGACAGTAGTGTTGTCTGTGGCACCCATACCTTTCTACAGGTTGGCAACACGTCATGGCTAGTTGAGACTGCGGAGAATGGGCGTAATTCCGATTTCCATGAGGTTCCGTGGGTGTTTTCTCAGGATGGAACAGTTCGCGCTGGTCACCTGTGGCAAGGCTTTTGGCAGGTCGAATCTGAGGACACGATTAGCGTGACCATTAGAATGAGCGACAGTTCAGCTACCGATCGATTCACAGTTCGGTTTCATGGTTCAACAAACTTTACGGCTTATAAAAATGGACGTGCTTATCGATACGGGATTTCGGCAGATGGTCAAGGTTAATATCTTGAGCCCTTGAACGCCTTTACATGAGGCATCAGCTATTGAACGCTAACCCAAACAATAGACCCCAACCTAGTTGCATCTGGTGACAGCGCCCCTTCAATCACCCCGAGTTGACATCAGTTGTCACTCTCAGCGCTCTTTTGAATGGTCTAGATGACGGTAATTAATTTAAAGGAGACAGTCGTCATGGAAGTTGAACATTTTTCTGCTGAAGAACTTTCACCAGAAGAAGTCAAACAATTAGAAGAACTGAGGAGGACGATTGAAGCGGCGATTTCAGATGGTTGGCTCTCTCATGACGAATTGGAACAGATCAAAACCATTGCTTTTGCACACCAAAAGATAGTTCCAGAAGCATTACAACTGTACTCGAAACTTGTAGGCAAAATCAATCGGGGTGAGTTGGGATATGAGTGGTAATGCACTTCTGTATACTTCTTGCCGAAGGATGCTGAAGGGTAAGCGGGTGAAAGCGATCGCTGTTGGTTTGCTATCCTTTTCCGGATTTGCTCTAATTGCATCTGGTGACAGCAACCCTGACGCTATTGGCGAATTATTTCTTCATGATTAAACTACCTATTCTGCCGTTGTCTGGTTTACAAAACTCAATCAGTTTCAGCAGAAGAATGACAAAGATTCAAGGCTTTTAGAGTGTTAAGCAATGTTTCGCCAAAAGTGTCTTTGCTACCTTTACCCCTGGTAGGATTACTGGATTATTTAGAAGTTGCTGATAATCTTCTGGTGTATCTAGATCAACAAGTCCTTGTGGAAAAGGAATGCCAATCACATCCGAGATATGGTTGTAAATGATTTGTTTTGCTCCTGTAGTAGATTGTAGCGATACAAGTTCCGAAAAAATATTGTAGTTGAATAAAGCTGGTACGCCTAAAGTTCCAGCATATTCTGAAGCAACAATAGATTTATGGTTGACGTGATATGTTGCAATCAGTTGATCAATGATTTCAGTAGAGATGAAGGGTTGATCGCAAACTAAGAAGATGGCTGCCTCTAGTTCACGATGAGTTTGACTCAGGGCTTGAATGCCAGCTTGGATTGATGTTCCCATTCCCGCTGACCACTGATTGTTATCCGTGAACTGTATATCGTATTGGGCAATTTCAGGTTTGATTTGTTCGGCGTACGCACCGAGAACAACAACGATGGAATTGCAACTCGAGGCGATCGCTGCTTCGACTGTTCTACAGATTAGACTTTTCCCTTGGTACAACAGAAGCTGCTTCGGTGTTCCCATACGGATAGAAGCCCCTGCTGCCAAAATTACGAGACCGATTGAAGACACTTCCGCTCCTTGTTATTGTGATTATTGTGAATTCGTCCTGGTATTGATGCTCCTATAGATGTCAAGTTTTTTGTATTCTAAGGATGAATCACTTCAGGGCGTTCAGGAACCGGAAACGTGTTACGAACAATGTGATAAATCTCCCGCGCCACATAGC
>NZ_JACJPJ010000013.1:0-5879 GCF_014696015.1 Oculatella sp. FACHB-28
TCATCGACATGACAGAACAGGGATTCTAGACTAAGCATGGGGCGGTTAGATGAGTTAAAAATTAGGTACTTTCAACTCTATCTATTTCGCCCCTCCTTATCCCGAACTCACGTTATTTACATCCCATACTGATGCGGATCTTTAAGCCGTACCCATCACCAGTGACTTTAGCAGTTTGAACAGAACACATCATCCTTATTCATCACAATTGGAGATCCGTATGAATCGCTCAAAAAGCTTACTTACTCTTACCACCGCAGGGTTACTAGTAACAGCAATTGCAGTACAAGCATCTTCACCTGAGGCTTGGGAACAACATTACCAGGAAGTAAGGACGAGTTGTTTAAACGTTAGTGGCTTAAACAATGCTGAACCTGTTGGAGAAATTATTACGTTTTCAGATGACGTTGGCTATGATGCATTACTGGTGAGCGGCACCTACCCACAGCCCGACTTGAACAACCAAGCTGGACAGGTGCTTTGTCTCTTCAATCGGCAAACTCGTCAAGCCATTGTCAGTGAAGCAGATGGTCTGCAACAACCTGTGAGCGATCACTTATCTGGCGTTCCAGGTCAACCAATTGGGCAAGTCATACAGTGGGCGAACAATCACAGTTTTTTACCTCCACTCCAACCCGTTGAACAGCTTGAAGAAGACTATCCTGGCTATCAAAGTGTAGTGAATCTCGGTCAAAGACCCGGTCAATCTGCGGCGTACATCACGTTTGAGGTGTTTACTGATACAAATGGATATGTCACGAGTCAGACCATTGATTATCGAGACCCTAGCAGCATTCGTCGTCCACTCATGTTTACACAAACAGATTCTGAGGGACTACAGCTGATCGAAACCATTTATGGTGAGCAGATCAAGGACGATTTTGTTCGGTCTATTCGTTCTGAGAACGCAGACTCAAATGAATCCAGCAGCTTTACTGTGAATCATTACAGCGGAGAACTCTTTGATTATCAAACCTGGAATGACGGTTCTTCGGCTCAGTTTACTGTCGTGCGGCTAGGAGATTAAACCTTTTATGAAACACTCACTCCTTGCCCTAATTTCCTTGCTGATCCTGCCGCTCGTTTCCAGCCCGTTATCCTCTTCATTAGCCGCTACAACAGATGTTGAAACAAGACAATCAACAGAATCCTTAATTGCATTTGTTGGATATCGATATGAGGAGGATGAAGCCAAAGTAGGTCTATTTACAGTCAATAGTGATGGTGGCGATCGCCATGAACTAACTTCAACGCTAGATATCCCCCCTAATGAAGGAACAATCACAAATCCAGTTTGGTCACCTGATGGACAGCGGCTGGCATTTGTTCAATTAGGTTTTGATGGGACGTATGTTGTTTATGCCGTCAATGCCGATGGATCTAGCTTAGCCAAGTTGTTTTCAGAAGACAACTGCTCACCCGTTTCCATGCCTTTCAATGCATTTAGTTCCTACCGATTCAATGGAGTTTGGTCTGCAAATAGTCAGAATCTGGTATTTGAGAAAACCTGCTCTTCTGATGCACCAGAAATCGGCGATAGAACTGAGCTTTACGTGAGTGATACAACCCGTCCTGAAACGACGCGACTCATTCGACGTTGGATTCAATCAGACGTCGTAGTCGGCATTGAAACAAATCCGCAAACTAGAGCGATTCACTATTTAAGTCAACCCGGTCCTGAATCCAACATTGCTATTTCGTCCGATGGAGAGCAGGTTGTCTTTTCTGAAGACCGAATCACCTACCGAATGAAGACAGATGGTTCTGAGGTGACTCCATTACCAACGATTCCAGATGCTAACGTATTTACCAGCTACACTACATTTATTTGGTCACCTGATAGCGTCCATATTGCTCGTGTAGAGCGATATGTAGGAATTGACTATCAACAAGTTTATGTGCTTAATGCAGACGGAACGATTCTCAATCAAACCCGCAGACCTAGAAGCTATAGTGGTTCTTCGCCACACTTTCTTTGGTCGCCAGATAACGATCGCCTAGCGTATTATCAGCATAATTCTCCAAATGATCCCTTTGCTAAAGGCGATATCTACTCCTTGAACATCAATGGAGATGTACCCAAAAATATCACTCAACAGCGAGAGTATTATCGTGAGTTTTTATGGCTGCCAAGTGGTGAGCAGATTTTCTCAATAACCGATGGTCCAATCGTTGCCTTAATCAATGCTGATGGTTCAGGATTGGTTGATATCACGTCTCAATTTCCATCAAACTTCTTTAAGGCAGTTTGGTCTTCCACCGGTGAGCAAGTTGCTCTTGTTTCAACTGAACGCCGGTCTATGAATGATGCTCATAGACTTAGTCTGTATGTTACTAATCAAGATGGTTTAGGACTAATGCGATTAACCGACGATCGCGATTTGGACGTGATTCATGTAGTGTGGCAACCCTAATAAAGGGATCTAGCAGAGTATGGAGCTGAGAGGGTGTAGGTACTGCCTATATCCTCTTATTCGTAGTTCAATTCGTGCTTTGAAACAGGGCGCTTGCTAAACCCGCCCACACCCATGTCCGATATTCCAGACAATCGTGTACTCGAAAGTCTTGAGTAGATCTACTCAAAATATCAACAAAAGTTAGTAAGGGTTGCTGTCTTTTGCTGGCAAGTGAGTCGAGACGTTTTTCAGATGTTTCTCTCTAACAGAATCTCTACCATAGGGACAGTTAAGCAAAGAACTTAACCCACCGAGAAACTAATCAGGAGACAAATTATGAAACTCATCTACCGTGGCGTTACCTTCAATTCCAATCCAGCTAGCGATAATATCCATTGTTCAGTCCAGCGCAATGAATCACCTTGTGAGTTGATTTATCGCGGCAGCAGTTATCTCGTTGATCCAGCCACAGCGGTTGCGAAATCAACTGAATGTGAACTCACTTATCGCGGTATCACCTACCAAGTGAAGCGAAATATTAAAGGTGAAGTGACAGCAGTAACTTCTTTTACAAACTCTCCCAAACGCAAAACAGCAACGAATGCTGTGATTCAGAATGCTGCTGCTGGGTACTCAGTTGAGATGTAAAAATGGCGAAACTTATGTGCTTGGCTGTCAAACCCGTTCATAGCTACAGTTGACAGCCAAGCAACATTTCGAGAACAAATCAACTGCGAGATTAAACTCATGCTGAACTGCATAAGCGATCGCCCCTCAGAACATCAATCACACTCAACTCAAGTTTCAGTCACTCAAAAGCAGCTACTTGCTCAGAAATATTTGCAAAATCCCTTTTCTGCTTCCTTCTCGAGACTGGAGACTCCGTTTGAAGTTGAAGCTTTGAATAACTAGAAGTAGTCGGAACAAATCGGAATCTGGAAGATTGATTGCAACCCCTATTTGTACTGGAGAAACCCTCATGTCTAATCAAGCGAGTGCACTACTAACTCATTCAAGCGATGATTGTAATATCCTGCGGCAGCAAATACAGACCAGTCTTCAAAGAGCAGAAACGCAACGAAATAGGCTTAAAAACGTTGAACGTCGCTTTGGTATCGTCAACATTTGTTTTGGTGCAGCAGCAACATTCATTGCCGGACAATCAGCTATCTCAGACAATCCTTTAATCGGTAACTGGCGGGCGACGACCACTGTCGCTTCTGTCATCACACTTAGTTCAACCATCATTGGGGGTGTTCAAAAACAGCTTGCGGCTCCTGACTTGTTGACTGAGGCAAGTGAGTGTGTTGCCAAACTTAAAGCGCTAAAAGTTGAAACCATTTCACCGGCTTACGAGGTGGAACCAGTCAGCGAGGAATACCAGCAAATTCTCTCAGATTTCTCCAAAGTTGATTGTTGAAAACGGTGATGTCTGGCAAAGTTCAACAGAAATTGTTGCAACAGGTCATCAGCTAATTTCAAAAGGAATCCTCAATCGTTCCTCCAGCTCATTAGTTTTCGCTCATGTCATCTAACCAACTAAATTTACAAGGAATCCAGTAATCCCATGAAATCACAACTTACCCTAATTTCTCGTGTCCTATCCCTGTTCTCTGGTAAATTAACCTCAACGTCTACTCTCGCCAGTTTGATCGTAGTCATGGTAAGCCCCGGTATCTCCGCCTCAACAAACGCTTCCATTCAAGGTTTACCAAACGGAAATTATCGGTTTTGTAGCAATCCACCTTCTACTCAAGTGAGTGATCAAGAGCTGTTGGAAGCAGGGTACTGTTTTCTGTTTCGCAAGACAGGCAGCCAAATCGTTGGCAGCTATTTCAACCCATCACTCTCAACAGAGGATGCTGTTTGTGTTACAGGTCAGGCTAGCAATGGCATCATCAGTGGGGAAGGGTTACAGCTTTCTCAGGGTTTGCCAAATGGAATGTCAGACTTTGCAGGGGTTAGACTAACGAATTGGGACGAGTGGGGTTATTTAAGCGTTGCTAGCGCTACAGTTTTAGGAACTTACGAGCAGACTGGTTATAGCCAAATCCATCATCGTCAAGCTGTTTTGGATCTGAGTAACTTCTATCGATATAACGCAGGCATTTATTTACCTCCTACTGACTGCTTCAATTAACAACTTTAGAAGTAAAGGAAAGATAGCCTGATGAGAAATTCAGATGAAAATTGGAACAATCTCTTTGGTGAATATGCAGTCGATGAAACGGCTTGGTATGGAGACTGGACAGTATATTCCCCAAATCAAATAGTGATCAGCAGTAAGCAAGCGATTAGAGGTTTTCGATCGAATTCAGGTAACACAGTGATTACTCACATGAATCGCTATGTTGTTGCAGATGGAAATATTGAGGAGAAAACCTGGCAGATTGAGCGAGCAACCTGTAATCAGCCTGATGGCGTTGTGCATCCTGCGATGCCATTTATGCGGGCTTTATCGTTTGGTGAGGGAGCAACAGCCTGGATTGCTCCGAGGTTTGTTCCCGGAAAATCGTTTGGCGTTGAATTCTTTTTTAGAAATAACAACTGGAGAACGAGTGTTGCGATTGTCTATGGAGAAAACGGCTGTCTCGATCGCATCGTGCACATCCAGGAACATCTAGACTATTTCTCTGATAAACCGCTCAGTTTAGAAGCTTCAGAAATTTCAGGAAATTGGATTGAAAAAAAACGCTCTATGACTGCTGATTTAAGCATTTCCCCAGAAGAGGCAATTCAACTATCCTTTGATCAGTTCAGCAGCCATCACAAGATGATTTCGCTTCCCAGCAACTTGATTCTAATGCTTCCTGAGCGAGTCAATATTGATCAACCGATTCAAATTGCAGCAGCTCAGCGCACAGCAGAGCATCAACTAAAATATTTTGTGGCTCACTATGCTGTCACGGGTGCGTTTACGTCGCTAATCTCTGCATCTATGCAACGGAACGTTTGAATGCAGATGCAACAGAGCGAATGCTCAATAAAGAACAGAAAGCATTGATAGTCGATGGTTTACTTCCAGGAGCAGCCAATATGCGGAACGTTGCAATAATTGGAGCAGGTCAAGCTGGCTTGCACTTAAGGAATTAGTTTAGTTGATGTAGGGTAGAAAGTGACTTTGTTTAGCGATCGCACTGGAACAAGCAAGAACTAGAAGAATCTGGAGCAACCGTTACCTGTGAACAACTGAATGCAGCAATACAGGCGCTAGAGAGTGATGCAGACCAAATTGTGCAGATTCATAAGCCAACCTTGATTATTGGCGGCAGAAAAAGCGGTTGTGTCGCAAAAACGGGTCAATGGTAAGGTAGGTAAACTCGGCCTTGCCTTCTTCCCCTCCGATGTCTACTCATTCTTTGTTCAAGTGGCGGCATTTTTTGCCCCAGATCATCCTGCTCAACGTGCAGTGGTACTGCCGCTACTCCCTGAGCTACCGGAATTTAGAGGAGATGATGCAGGAGCGGGGCGTGGAAGTCAATC
>NZ_JACJPJ010000014.1:0-8409 GCF_014696015.1 Oculatella sp. FACHB-28
ACCGCGACATCCATGTGGCTGTCTCCTCGTTCCAGCCGACGCAGGGTCAGTTGAGTTCCCATTTTGACGACATTGATTGGGTCTCTCAGGTCGTGAGTCAGCGTCACCATAAACAGCTCTTGAATATCTTGGAGCGTCTGTGAGAATTGAGTTGCGGCATCATTCACGGCTTGCTCAACCGAGTCAATAATGATGTCCCGTTCTCTCCACTCTAAAGGTGCTTCTTCCTCCAGTACCTGAAAGAGGACCTGACGGAGGATGTGGTACTCAAAGATGAGTTGAGACATCGAGTAATCAGCATACCCGGCTCGCTCACGTCCATGCAGTTTGCCAATCCGAGTGCTCTCTACCTCATGGGCTTCTACTTGGGCGGATGTCCTTTCACCGGTAGCTGACAGTTCAGCCACGAGTTGGTTTAGGAATTGAGGCAGTGAATCTTGTAGAACAAGAGAGTCCTGATGCAGTGATGCACTGACTTCGTTGCGCGCCCGAGCTTCCCACATTTGCATAATTCTTTCAGCGTTTTGCTGAAGCCGATCAGACGCTTGGTTAGACATTGTTCTGAATTTTCTGCATGAAAGGAGGCTAGGAAAAGTTCCCAGGCTGTGGGTTTGAGCCATCAGCAACATCTTGCTCAGTATAGGTTACGCGCCCTCGCTTGTATTGTTGGGTTATCCGATCGCGGCAGTGGAGTATGAGTGACTGCAAGCTTAAGGTTACGGGTAGGAACGAGATAGGGCCTGACTGCTAGTGCAAGATTACCCGAGCCCGATGGTGGCTGGCTGATTCAAGCAGTTCGTCAGGCGAAATTAGCAACGACGCATTACCCGCTGAAATGACTGCTATTTCATTGCCCACAAGGCTTGTAACATTCTTGTAGAGATATTTATAACACTTTCGCCAACAACATCGTCTGAGGGTGATAAGCAGCGGGCGATCGCTGTTTTGCCGTATTAAGCATTACCTACATCTTCATAAAATTTTCTGCTTGTAGTTTCATAATCTGCCTACCTTTACAGCGGCTTCAGCGTAGCCACTAAGGTGCTGCAACGATTGAAGGATCTGCTAGATGAGGACTAAAGTTGAGTTTATAACCGTGCCTTACTTTGGGGAAGTACTGAGCTTTTCCAAGTTCAACTGTCTAGCCAAGGAACATTAAGTGTCAAAGCACAGTATTGTCGTCGTTGGAACTTCAGCGGGTGGGATGGAAGCGCTGAAACAGTTGGTAGCTCATTTACCCTCCAACCTGCCGACAGCAATCTTTATCGTCTGGCATGTTGCTCCAGAATCTACAAACATACTGCCTCAAATCCTAGAGCGGGTAAGCCCCCTGCCTGTGGCACAAGCAATTAATAACGAGACAATCCAACCGGGACGGATTTATGTTGCTCCCTCTGATCACCATTTGCTCGTTGAACTCGGTCAGGTTCGGGTAACCAAAGGACCTAAGGAGAACCGCTTTCGTCCCTCCGTCGATGTCTTGTTTCGCTCCGCTGCTCTAGCTTATGGATCGCAGGTTATAGGGGTTGTTTTGACGGGACTTCTCAATGATGGAGCATCTGGATTATATGCAGTGAAGGAGCGAGGTGGAAGAGCCGTTGTTCAAGACCCAGTTGATGCACTTCACCCCTCGATGCCAATTCAGGCGATGAAAGCGGTACCGGTCGATTACTGCGTTCCAATTAAAGAGATGGGAGCTTTATTAGGTCGCCTCAGCAACGAGGTTGACCAAGAGAAGGAGGAAATGCCAGTGTCTGAACAGATGAAACTTGAGGTCGCGATTGCAGGGGAAGACAATGCCTTTAGGTCAGGCATCATGAAGCTAGGGCAACTTTCGCCCTATACCTGTCCTGAATGTCACGGGGTTCTTCTACAACTTAAAGACGGAGGCTTAGTCCGCTTTCGTTGCCATACAGGGCACGCTTATTCCCTAAACGCGCTGCTTACAGAAGTGACAGAGTCGATTGAGGCATCACTTTGGAGTACGCTGCGCGGGATTGAAGAGAGTGAATTATTGATGAACTATCTTGCTGAGCATCTTTATGAAGCAAACGATAGTGGTCCAGCAGAACTTTTGCGGCAAAAATTGCAGGAAGCTAGCAAGAGAGCTGAGCTAGTCAGGCAGGCGATAAGAAGCAACGAAACTCTCAGTGAAGAAAAGCTCACTAGCGATGGTGCGTCTCTCCACAAATGACGAGAATCTCACGGTAGATGTCGTGGGCGAAAAGAGCCAGATGACTGACGGACTGAGGATTACAAGCCTTTGTGTCGTAAAGGGGTAGCGAAGCTGCATTTAAGTGCCACGCGATCGCCCCCTCTCCATCTGGTCCCTCTGACCCCATCTTTAAGGTGCCTACTGTGAACTGGAAGCGAGTATTAATTCCCTGCGCGGTAATGGCGCTGCTAATGTTGGGCATTTCCTATGTTGGCATCAAATATTTTGAGAGCCAGAACATCTGGTATGACAACGAGGGGAATTCACACGTTGATATTTGGGTTTAGGAGTAGGGGCAATCGCTCTCCTGCGTCTAAACACAATCTCTAACCCAGCATTTTGCGATCTCCGTCAAATGAGAGAGATAAGGAGAATGCTTTATCAGCGTTGATGAAAGTAATTGTGTTCGCTGCTACGACTATGCAAAATATAGAAGACAAGCCTTCTTTTCAAAAGTCCTTGTTGGCAGGACTGACAGTGCTTTTGGTCGAGAATGAGCCTGGACTGGCAGAACTGCTCACGTTCATTCTTGAGGGGAACGGAGCCAGAATCATCCCAGCCGGTTCTGCTACTGAAGCACTAAATCAGTTAAAGCGGCGGCAACCAGACGTTTTGGTCAGCAACGTTAGGCTACCTGATGAGGACGGAAGCTGGTTGATTGAGCGAATTAGGCAGGTAGAGGGAACATGTCGCGAACTCCCAGCTATTGGTGTAACTTCCTACCTTGGAGAAGTTGATGCCTAGGGAGCGTTGAGAGCCGGATTTCATCACTTTTTGTCCAAGCCGCTAGACCCAGATGAGTTGGTTCAAGAGGTACTTAAGCTTACTGGGCGACAATGACGGATTTTGTGGGAATATCGAAGTTTCTCCACAAAATCCGTCAAGGTTCCTGGTCTATGTCTCTCGATGTTGATTTTAGGCTGGATGGATTGAAGGTGCTAGTTGTCGATGACGATAATGACAACCTTCAACTTTTCGCATTTCTACTTGAGACTTATGGTGCAAGCGTAACCGCAGTTAGCTCAGCGAATGACGCATTTCAAGCCTTCCTGGAACAGCAACCTGACATCTTAATCAGTGATATCAGAATGCCCAACCAAGACGGGTACATGTTGATCCGTCAAATCAGAGGGTTGACGGTTGAGCAAGGAGGGCAAGCGCCAGCGATCGCCCTAACTGCTAATGCTAGGGAAATAGACCAGCAACAAGCACTTGCAGCAGGTTTTCAGCAGTATTTGGCTAAACCTGTTGACCCCGATGAATTGCTACAAGCTGTGTTGGAGATGTCCGCTAGCAAGATTTGATAGCACAATACCAGCCCCTATCAACTCGGAGCTGGCATTGCACTAAGTATTTATGGCGGACTATGGGATTCCAGCCTTATTATGGCTTAGCATCCTTTGACTTATACTCTTTGAATCAATTCTCTGAGGCAGGGAGTGTGCTCGCGGTAAGCATCTGTCTTTGAATACCGTTCTAGCTGCTCTAAGCTAATCATTCCTCTTTCTGCTAGTGCAGTTACTTCCCAAGGCAGTAGAGCGTTTAGTTTTACGCTCTCAACAAAATATTCATGAGTCTGACCTCGTTCTGCATTAAGCGCTGCAACCTGCTGCTCAAGGGTTCCTAAATCATGAAAATCAGCGCTTTTGGCTATGATATCCGTAGACCTGATTCGGCAAGCCAATTTGAAGAAGGTATCTTTCATGGTTACAAGGGTATAAAGACTCAAAACCGACAGCCGATAAGTAGGTAAAGAAATCTTGCACTAATGCAATATTCTGCAACACAGATGCAATTTCATTAATTCAAGCAAGAGTCCAGTGGGTGAGACTTACGTCTAAGGGATAGAATTGGTGTTACTTTAGTTTGTTGCTTTCTATACACAACTATGCTTCACATTGTTTTTTCTTTTATAGCCTTCTCCAGCAATTCACCCCCCCTGGAGAAAGTTAGGCACTACAGGGTGTTGTGTCAGACGCGATGATAGGTCTTGTGGGTGTGGTGATTGTTTTCGTTAACCTTAGAGAAGGATCGGTTGAACCAGCAAGATTAGTCTGATGCGTGAAATCTCAAATGAAACGCTTCAAGTTGCGAGGAAACATGCTTTGCAGGTACAACAACATGGAGAAAAAGTACGAAATACGGCAAATAACCTCAGGCAAGCTGGACGCATTAGTGAGGCGCAGAGAAAGCAGGTAGAGAACTGCGTTGAACTGATGCAGCAGTCTGCACAGGGAATGCATGATGCAGTAGATGCTGCATACAAGTCCCCAAAGGATTCAGTAGAAGCCTTTGTATTAGCAGTTGACCATCATGTTATAGCTAATCAGTATCATATAATTGCGAATAATTTGTTGAT
This sequence comes from Oculatella sp. FACHB-28, assembly GCF_014696015.1. Lineage (NCBI taxonomy): Bacteria > Bacillati > Cyanobacteriota > Cyanophyceae > Oculatellales > Oculatellaceae > Oculatella > Oculatella sp. FACHB-28. The sequence continues at coordinate 4,575 of NZ_JACJPJ010000014.1, forward strand.
TGGGCATTAAACTATTTCCTAATAGAAACCCCCTGCTTTTGTAGCAGGGGGTTTTGTCTTTCCAAGGTGTAGATAGGTGTAGAAAGAGGCTGTCTACACCTTCTACGGCGTAGACAAGGTGTAGACAGAGGGTGTAGAAGGTGTAGAAACCTTGCTGTGTAAGAGTTTAAGGCAAGGTGTAGAAGGTGTAGACGTAGAAGGTGTAGGTGTAGAAAAGGGGCTGTCTACGCCTCTTTTTGGCACTTCTCAGAATGTCGTCTACACCTTCTACACCTGTCTACACTCCCTCAGTTCTTGCTAGTTGAATTAGTCGGGAAGCCACTTGAATTTTGTTGTCTGCGCTGTTTCCTCAACCTCTAACCAGCCATCTTTTATGAGCTTAATTAACTGCTCTTCTAGCTGGTCAGGCTGAGAGAGTTTGACTTTCATCTGCACAATTTGCCGCTTCGTATAGAACTGATCGGGATGCTTCTCAAACCACGTAATTAGGATCTGTTCATCGGTTCCAGTCGCAGTTTGAGTGATTGGTTCAGGTTCAACAATCACCTCGTCAAACAGCTTTTCTAGCGTTTCCAAGTCGTATCCAGATGCATTGAAACTAAATCCATCTGCGCTATCTTCAGGCTCGCCCAATGGGGCTACAACTGCCTCTAAATGTTGCGTTGGCTGGGTGTTAGATTGACCTTTACATAGTTCAGGAAAGCGGTTTAGGAGCCACACGACCGGATCAGGGTGTCCCCATTCATTTAGCTCGGTGAGCATCCATTCAGGGATGCTCCACTCAAACGATTCATCCCCGCGAGTCACGATGTAGCGACCCGTTGGACTGCGATCGCCCAGCTCGTCCTCCTCATGAAGTGCCTGGATGCTGACACGCTCAGATCGCCAGGCTGCGTCAATGTTCTTCAGTCCGTGTGCGCCACTGGTGTCTACCTGGCTGATGCCAATCAGCGTCCCGCAGGTCTTAGCTAGTTTCATCAAGGCAGCATTAAGCAGTGGGTTCAGTTCCAGTTCATAGGTGCCATAGGCAGCGAACATTTCATCAAACACCCAGCCCTCGCCCTTCAGTGAACCCTTTGGAGCTTTGCTAATGCGTCGGGCTACGTCATCGAGCGCAAAGGAATAACCTTCTGGAGAATCTTCCATCCGCGCCCAGTGAAGCGGAGCAACATCGCTATCCGTTGAGAAGTAACCGATTGCATGCCCCATGCCCATCCGAGCGATCGCCAGCAGAGTTGCAAGGGTAGTCTTCCCGCTTTGACTATTGCCCCAGAACCAGCAAAAGGGTTGATTAAGCAGTGTTCCAAGCGGACAACCGCTCTGTGCCATTGCCTTTAACAGTGCCTTCATCCGTTCCCTCACATCTGGGTAGATGGTGAGGTCGGGTGCCTCTGTCTGCCGGTAAGCCTGTGCGGGGGATGCAGTTTTGGGAGCAGCGCTGCCATAACGCCCCAAATGGTTGTGAACATTGATCTCTGGATTGAGGGCAAGGTTCACCGCAGGGCGACCCCTGGCGGGTATCTCTTCGAGATCGCCTTCCTTGTCTGCTTCGACCGCTGGCACTACTGCGCCTGGTGGCTGTAGTTGGGTAGTTGGAACTGAATCACTTGGTTCTGCTGGTTCAGCCGCGATCGCCGCCTTCACCTCAACCCAGTCCAGTGCTTTGACATCACCTAAAGCCATTCGCCGCACCATGTAGGCATAGCCTGCAAGCCGATCTTGCGCTGGCAGTCGCTTCAATAGGTCAGCGATCGCCGGTTCATCATCGACTAAAACAGCGTACTCAACCCGCTGTTCATAGGGCAGGAAATCCATCACCTTCATTAGCTGCTGCTCTCTGGGTGATACCTCCTCCCCTGCCAGTCCAAAGATGCTCAGAATGTCCCCTGCACCAACTCGGCTCCCCGGCAGCAGACAGAGCTTGCCAGAGGTTTGAAAGTCTCGCCAGACCGTACCCAAATAGCTAAACCCAGCAATACCAGCCATCACTCCCACCCCTGGCAGTGGAGCCACAAACGGTAGGGAAATGGCGATCGCCCCTAAGCTCACGAGCCTTGCCCCATCACAATTGCTGCGTTCTTTGTCTGCGCTGCGCTGCAAAACTCCAACGCGATATCGCAGCGCGTCTAAGATTTTCCCCTGAAGTAAGTAACGTGAGTTCGGGTTAAGCTAAACGCTGCAAGGTTTGGTATAAAAGGCTTTAGGCAAAGGGTATTGCTGTAGGCTCTTCTCAATAAGGTTGTTTATTGAGAAAAATTGCATCTGTGGACCTTGCTGACAATAGCTTGATTCACTGCAACGAAATGAGGTACGAAAAATCAGGGGTTCTGACGATTTCTTATCCCGAACTCACGTTAAGTAGTCTTCAAAATTCATAAACGTTAGTCTCTAAAAGCATTAAGTAAGAGCGGGTTTCCCCGATCCGTTCAACAAATCAATTAATCAGCAGTCTTGGTCTTGCGAGTACGGTTAAAGTCCTCCACTGCATCCCAGAACATAGAACCTGACAACTCAGCCGCCACAACCGACAGAATGAACCAGACCAGGCGGGAAATGGTGATTCCGAACCAGTAGCCGAAGGGATGGTTTTGATAGCTCATGATGATGTCAACCGCATAGGTGGACAGGATCACAAAGCCTTGCTTGCGAATCTCTAGCATCCCCGCTCGCTTGTATTGCTTCCAGCGGACACCGACAATATCGATCGCCTTTTTTGGCTTGTCCGGCAGAACCTCACTCTCTACCTCCCTCAACCGCTGCTTCGCAATATTGATCGCAATGCCTCGGAACACCCGCGCTTGAATAGCATTGATCACAGCACTGAACAGGAACGAGAACCAGAAGCTAATGGAAACGGCAGCAACAACGAGGTCTAAAGGATTAGCATCATCACCCCCATAGGGCTTCAGCACAAAGCTAGGGGCACCGGGATCTAGCACCTGCCAGTACCCTTCAGCCGACACAAACACAAAGTAGATGGTGGCAATCCCGTACAAAATCGCTGCCCCCCGGCCGGTCACCCACAGGTAAATGTGAGGGAGAAGAGTAAGCACATCATGCATCGCATCCAGGGCAGCATCTAATCCTTCCCACCCTTTTGATTCAGGCTGATCAAACTCACTCTTCCCCCTCGTGTTAGCCGGGCTAGAAGGGGTCGAACTACTGGGTTTATTCGCTGTAAATTTAGCCATCTTGCCGCTCTCTTGCCGCTTCAAGGCGGTCGTTAATTAAGTCACCTAACGGGGATGTTTTGACGTAGGCAATTCCAATCAGGAGAAGGATTGTCGCGAGGCATCCTGCACTAATTCGGGCGTAGAACTGGTGAGTCATGCCTTTACTCCTGCCCCATTGCCTGCTCAATCCGCTTAGCTAGCCCCTCATCAACTTTGGAAACTTGCTCCCAGGCTTCACTCACCAGTTCACACTCTGCTTCGGTGCGATCGCCGCCAGATGCAAGGATTGCGGCAACCTGAGCCGCTAACGCTTCCTCAATTCCTGCCTTTGTCAGCTGCTTTAGGAATTGCTGGTGCAGCCTGTAGCACGATTTAACCTGGTTCAGCAGCGCCTCGGCAAAGGCGAACTGACGAAAAGGCTCGAATTCCTCAAGCCCCTTCAAAATGCCGAATATCTCGATGGAGCGAGGACTATCAAGATCCGGCTGCCAGACATCCTCCATCGTCTCGCCGGTGCTGTTGAGGTGATAGGCAAAGATGCCCGTTAAAAGGGGTCATTGAAGCGAAGCTGTCATGAGATGCAATTAGCCCAGAATCATTGCTGTGATTGAGGTCCAGCGGCTGACTGTTTCCAGGTAGCAGTCTTCTACACTCTTTGAGTG
>NZ_JACJPJ010000015.1:0-10045 GCF_014696015.1 Oculatella sp. FACHB-28
CTCGCAAGGTTGGCGACACTTAGCGTTTGCAGTAGATGATGTCGATCGCGCCTATGAGACTCTCAGCGATCGTGGAGTTGAATTTATCAGTCCGCCTGTGACCTACGATCCACCAGGCATTCGCATTGTGTATTTTAAAGACATCGACGGCAATATCTTGGAACTCTACAACGATCTTCCCTAATAAGCATTCTTGCTCCATCCTCGCCTTCACATCCGATCATCTTACTTATTAGTAGTAATCATGCTCAGCCGTATCAGAAGCCCTTTTCATATCCTTACGACACAACGCACAGCCGTTTTTAGTAGCATAATTGCCTTCATGGTCTCGCTTATTCTGGGGATTCCGTTACTTCACTTCAGTCTTCCTGTTGCGATCGCTCAGAGCTCCATCACTCAAAATCAGAACATAACTACCCCAATTCGAGTCTGCTCTGCTGCAACAATGAATCGAACTGCTTCCCCAGAAATGAGCGCAAACGAGCGTTTAGGGCTACATAGTGAGTTTCATCGCAAACTTCAGCCAATGATTGGATCTTTCCGAGTTAAACAAACTGCGCGATTTACAGCTGACGCAACCCCCATTGAATTTAATGACATTACTGCACGTCGTTATTGGCTAGAAGATTGCACGACACTATTTGAAATCATGGAAGGAACAAGCAATAATCAACCGTTTACACGACTTGCTCTTTACACCTACCAACCTCTGGATCAGGAATATCAATTGTCATCGATGGATACTCGCACACCTGGGCTAATGAGCTTTCGCAACATTGCAGTTGAGGGAAATAACATCAGTTTTGGTATGACCTATCCTTTTCCAGGATTGACTTCACAAATTGATGGGCGTTCCACCAAACTGCGCCATGTTCTGCACTTGCAGAACGACCAACACCAGGTGTTAAGCCAGTATTTTCAGTATCCAGGAGATAGAGAGTTTTTAGCCATTCAATATACCTACATACGTATGCAATAAAGAGAATTTCCCAATTCATTTATCAGAAATTCTAGAATGCAACGTTCTTTAAAAAGTATCCCAATGGTGTTGATGAGCATGTTTTTATTGAGTGGATAGGGCTACATACTGTGGTTTTTACCGGACATATTAACCCGGCAACGTAAGTCCCAAAAGGAAATCTAGCGTTTCCAACGGTTATAGCCTAGAAAACGTAGGATCAATGATTGCTGGTTTAATAATGTGACTGCTTAACAGCATTGATTAACCTGAACTTGTCAAACTAATGGAAGAAATACTATGGCTCAGAGTCAATCTCAAAGCAAAGGAATTGACAGTCTACAGCTTGTTAATGTAGCAGTGTCGGTAATGAATTTGGATGAAGCGATCGCCTGGTACAGCGACAAACTGGGCTTCACCCTCAATTACCGTACTGCTGCGATCGAAGGTATTGAACTTGCTTTAATGGAGAAAACTGGGCTTTACATTGACCTTATTCACTATCCAGAACCGATTAACCTGGAGCCTGAACGTCAAGATCCACCATTTCATTTACAAATTACTGGGTTACGCAATCTCGTGTTTTTTGTCAATGATAGTGCTGCCGCAGATGCCGAATTAAAAGCGAAGGGCGTAGAGTTGATGTGGGAGAGCAACTTTCTACCACATTTAGGAACAAAGGTGACCGCCTTTCAGGATATGGATGGCAATCTAGTTGCTTATTGGGAGAAGAACGATCAAATCCTCAATTATCTACAGACAGGTCATACCAAATAGTAAAACAATTACATCAAGTGTTGAGCCAGTATTTCAGTATCCAGGGGATAGGGAGTTCTTAGTCCATTGAATATACCTACACACTATTCAGTAAAAAGGATCGTTTATTTCATCTATAAGGAACTTTTAAAATGCAACGTCCTTTAAAAACTATTCTAATTGCCTTGATAAGCATGCTTCTACTGAGCGGATTAGGAATTCAGCAACAGCACTTATCTATAGGTTTCAATGCTGAAACCATGGCTGTTCAAGCGCAAACTCAAACTACTAACACGGCTACATCTCTTGCTAGTTTACGACCTCATCACGTTGCACTGTCTGTTCCCAATCTAGAAGAAACTATTCAGTGGTATCAAGACAAGTTGGGGTTTACGACGACCTTAAGACGAGAACTACCTCAACTCTCGACCCACCAAGTATTTTTAGAACTCAACGGATTTCGGATTGAAATGTTTGAGCGTGAAAACTCAGCTCGAACTCAGCCATTCCCCGCCAACGTTCCAGATGATTTATTGGCTCAAGGGTATAAGCACATTGCCTTCACTGTAGATGACATTGATGCGATCGCAATAGAACTCAAACACCACAATGTCGAGGTTGTTTTGGAGCCTGTGATCGACGAAGAACTCGGACTCACCGTCTGTTTTATTAAAGACAATAACGGCAATTTAATTGAATTGGTTCAAGAACTGAATCTTTAAGGTAACTCCAATGGCACGACCATTAGACGGCAAAGTTGCAATGTCAGGGTGAATGAGATTTTGATCAGTCTTACACAACAAGAACAGTAAATTTTGCTGTGTCGCAGAAACCAGCTAGTGGTAGGGTAAGCAGGACTACACTCTCCTCTCTACCCTCAAATCTCTACTTTTGCTCTGTTTAAGTGGCGACAGTTTCTGCCTGAAATCATCCTGCTCAACGCGCGCTGGTATTGACGCTATTCCTTGAGCTATCGAGACTTGGAAGACATGGCGCAAGAACGCGGCGTAGAAGTGGACCACTCTACAATCAATCGTTGAGTGCTGAAGTATGCCTCAGAACTGGACAAACGCATTCGTCCTCACCTCAAGCCAACGAATAATTCATGGCGGATGGATGAGATTTACATCTCAATTAAAGGAGAGTGGAAGTATTTGTATCGTGCTGTAGGTTCAGAGGGCAATACGCTGGACTTCATGCTGAGTGCCAAACGAGATAGCAAGGCAGCGGCACGCTTCTTTCGTAAAGTGCTCAAAGCACAGCACACTGGAGTTCCACGGGTGATTACGGTGGACAAGAATACTGCTTATCCAGTGGCAATAGATGCTCTCAAAGCAGATGAGACGATTGAAAAAGAGACCAAATTAAGGCAGAGCAAATATTTGAACAATGTGGTTGAGCAAGACCATCGATCGATCAAGCGAATTGTGAAACCGATGATGGGATTGAAGACGTTTAACAGCGCGAGAAGCACGTTGAGCGGAATCGAAGCGATGAATATGATTCGCAAAGGGCAAGTGAAAGGCATAGATCGAGGGGATATTGTCTCTCACGTTAGATTTATCGAAACAATCTTTGGAATTGCTGCTTAAGGGAATGCAAACGATACCGATCGTTTCTCCTTAACAAGTTCTTGCGACACAACCGCAAGCGATCGCTGTCACTAGTGCTCTTATCCACCTGCTTATCTTGCGTTAGATTACTTCAAGTTTCAACCCCAGGTTGAAAGTCTTCTACAACCTCGTAATGCTCGACGTGAAGATCTGGAACTAACTCGTATTTCTCATCCTCAGGATATAAAACTGCCTTTGATAAGTCTTGACCTGCAAACGCAGTAATATCTTCCATTGAACGCCAAAAAGTCACTAAGACAAAATGCACCCATTCATCTTTTTCATTCTTCAATACCCGCGCTCCTAGATTGCCAGGGAGTTGAATGGTTTCACGCACACCAGTATCAACAAGGTAGTGAAAAAACTTCTCGCTTAAATGCTGAGGTACTTTTCCATGCCAACGGCGCTCAATCATTGCTTAACTTGCTATCACTAAACCAACAATAAAAATTGAATTTGATATTAAACACTCGTCGGCAAATGTGAGCAGCAGCAGATTAACTTTAACTTCTGCTAATAACCTCTATACCATCTGCTCTACTGCTGTTGTTAGACGGCTTTCTCAATCCTTGCGCTCAAATGCTAAGCGTAGCCCTAAACCCATCAGTACAACGCCGCTGGTTCGATGCATCCATGTTAATACTGCTCGACGAGATCGCAACCACTCCGACAAATACCCAGCAAAGAAACCAATTGGACCCTTTACCACAAACGTCAGCACAGCAAAAGCTGTTCCTAACCCCAACAGATAAAAGGTTGGATATTGTACTTCTGCTGAAATGAATTGTGGCAAAAATGCAAAGTAAAACACTGCAATTTTTGGATTCGATAGATTCGAGAATGCACCTTGAAGGTACAACTGCCCAAGTGGCTTATTCACTCTCGACGCAGCAAGGAGTTCGATCTCGGTTGAACGAGTGCGAAGCAATTTCACACCCAGATAAATGAGATAGGCTGCACCGCAAAGCTTTAGGGTGAAAAATAATGGTTCTGATGCCTGCAAAATCGCGCCTAACCCTAGCGCTGTCAGTACTGTATGGACAAGAAGACCTGAGCTAACACCCGCAGCCGTTGCCACACCCGCAGTCGAACCTTGGATGAGAGAACGCGACATCACCAGGATCAGGTCTTGCCCTGGTGTAATGATTACAAGGAGCGACGCTATCAGAAACAATAGCAAACTAGATTCTGTCATGACTAACTCGGTTGTAACTACCCAAAAATCAAGTTTTCACTAAGCACGGATACCCAAAGTGTAGGCTTAGTCTCTTCAATTCTAAAAGCTGGATAAAAAACTAAATCGATAAGCTGCACAAAACAGCCTAACGCTGCCCATCGTCTGCCACGAGTGACTTTCGTATCATAACCGACTAATTCTCCATGGTCGGGTTCATGGGAATTGTTGGACTGCGTTTTGAGTGAGTGCCATCGCAAAATGGTCTCGTAGGAGAGCCTCGGCATCGGCAAAGCGCAATCGTCTCTTGTTCTGCATGAAATGGATTCCCTTGAGCGTCTAGTGAGTAAACAACGACCGTCTTAAAGGCGACGGTTGTTTACTTTTTCTTTCAACAAGCCCTTAATCCTGTCATTTTCTGCAACACAACCCGTCTGCACCGGAACGGTCAAGAGCTGAACCGTCCCGCCTGATAGTCGGCGAAAGCCTGCCGGATCTCCTGAGGCGTGTTCATCACAAACGGTCCCTGCCGGGCGATTGGTTCGCCAATCGCCCGTGCTGCCAGCAGCAGCAGCCGGGTCGACTCGCGAGCTGATACCTCCAGATGGTCTCCGTCTGAGAACAGCGTGATCGTCTCGGCGCGCGCCTCCTGTTCACTGAAACAGGCGCAGCCTTTGTAGACGTAGGCGAAGACCTGATGCCCACGAGGAAGCGGCACAGCGATCTTCGAGTCGGGCGCGAGCGTCAAGTCGAGAAAGACCGGATCGGTTGGACCCGCGTCAATCGGGCTCCTCAGGTCGAAGGCGGTGCCCGCCAACACTTTGACGTTAACGCCGTCGCGCTCTAAGCTCGGAACCTGCTCGGCGGGAATGTCCTGGTAGCGCGGCACGTCCATCTTGTTGCGCGCGGGCAGATTGATCCAGAGCTGGAAGGCACGGAGCGGACCGGACGCCTGGTCGGGCATTTCCGCATGGATCAATCCGCGCGCCGCTGTCATCCACTGCACCGCGCCCGGACCGAGCCGACCCCCGTTGCCGTGGCTGTCTGCGTGTTTGAGCCGACCTTCCACCACATAGGTGACCGTCTCGAAACCGCGGTGTGGGTGATCGGGGAATCCGCCAATATAGTCCTCCGGCCCCGCGCCGCCGAACTCTGCAAACAGGAGAAATGGATCCAGGTCAGGCAGCTCATCCATCCCTATAGTGACAATGTTTCTTACGCCGCTTCCCGCGCGAACGACTTGACCACGCCTAGACGCAATCGGCTGACGACCATCAATTAATTGCGGAGATAGCTCGACCGCTGGGATGGGGTGGGGTGTACTCGTCATACGGTAACTGTTAGTCATATACCTAAAGTTGGCTATCTTGTTGCTGAACTGCCCGTTCTGCTGCCTGAAAGCCCAGCTTTGAGTGAGCGCCATCGCAAAACGGCTTCGTGGTAGAGCCTCCGCACCGGCAAAGCGCGATTGTCTCTCGTTCTGCATGAAATTGATTTCCCTGAGCATCTGTGAGTAAAACAGAACCAGTCACTAAGAAGGGACCGTTATCCAGCGTCGTGATTTTTGTTGCTTCAGTCATCGTGTTCTCCTCTGGTAGAAGAGTTATAAAGGCTTGCATTACTTACTATAAGTAACTAATATAAAAAGTAAAGTAGGTACTTGAAAGTAACTGAAAAACTGCTGAGAAACTATTCATGTCACTTTCTGAAGAACATATGGAATGCCCCTCGGCACAGCTTCTAAATTTGATAGCTGGTTCCTGGACACTAAATATTCTTTGGCTATTAAGTAATAATGGTCCAACTCGCTTTGGAGAGCTAAAACGTAAAATCGCTGGCATTTCAGCGAAAGTTCTAACAGAACGATTGCGGATGCTGGAGGAGGAAGACATCATTTATCGGGATTACAAGCCTACAATTCCACCTCAAGTCACTTATGGTTTAGCAGCGCGCGGCGAAGACCTTGCTCAAGTGTTAGCGTTGATAGACAAGATTGCCCAGAAGTGGCAGAAAGTCGCAAGTTTGAAACCTTAATTACTGAAGGTGACTCTAATATTGAGATCGCGCCTTGTTGGGGTGATTGAAAGGTTGTTTTTATGAAGTGCAATTAGACTGAAACTATTGCAGGGTAGGGGTTTGAGAGTAGGAAATTTGTACTAAAACTTTGGTCGTATCCCCACAATTACATTTACTGGTTAACGAATTTACGCCATTTCGGGCTTTGGTTAAGTGCTAATTGCATCTCATGACAGCAACTCTTCAATCACCCCTGCATCTAAAGGTTTGCTCCTACTGCTTGTCTCAGCTACAGAGCTTTTAGGAGAAGTTTCCAACCTTTGCAAAGGATGAATTTAAGATATCAGATGAGTTTGACAAATAATTTTTCGTTCTTATTACTTATTTTTTCGCTTTAGACATGTTGTTTAGAGCAAGTAGTAAGGCAATCGCAGCTACTGACTTTTCAATAATTCAGCGGCAAGCGTCTTCATCAGACGTTGAAAAGGGGTTGTGTCATCTAGTCCTCGCGCTAACACTAAAGCACCTTGAATCCGCAAAACAGCATCTTCAGCGCGATGTCTGGCTGAGTGAGCCTCTAATCCAGCCTCCTTAAGTACGGCTGCGATCGCCTCAATCCATTGTGACAAGGCTGATTTAATTTGATTGTGAAAGAGGTCATTGCTCGAGCGTTCTAGGGCTAAAACAGCCCATAGACAAGAGTTTTGTCCCTCGTTGAAAAACTTGCTCACTTGGTCACACATCATCTGTAATTTGTCGCTCGGCGATGCATTGCTGCTGAGGGGCTGCAAAATACAAGTCTCTAACCAGGTATTCACTCGTTCCAATGCAGCTTCAGCCATTTCCTCCTTGCCACCTGGGAAATAGTGGTAAAGATTAGTTTTGCCCAAACCCGTCACCTTTGCCAGACAGGACAAGCTCGCTCCATCGTAGCCATATAGCCGAAATGCATCAATTAACTGACCGACAAGTTTTTCTCTAGACATTGCCTGAAATGGTAATTTCTATTGCTTGACATTTTAACGAACGTTCAGTACGGTTACTTTAACGAACGTTCAGTACATCTGCTAAGGAGCAGTTTATGACCCAGAGAATTGCAGGCTTTCGCTTGGGTATCACGTCTTTAAGGATGCGGAAGTAATTGATTATGCGCCTCCCTATGGCGTGTTTTCTGTAGCACGGCGCTTTGACCCGGAGTTGCATATCTTTCTCATTGGCAAAACCTTACGTCCGACTCAAACGCAGGCAGGATTCACCGTGTTACCAAACTATGGATTCAGCGATCACCCATCGATGGATGCGTTTCTGATTCCCGGCGGGTTTGGTACTCGGCAGGAGCTACACAACGGCAACCTGCATCATTTTATCCACTAGACGAGTCCTTTATCCCCGAAGTTGCCCGCACGATGGAATACCACTAGGCTTACAATCTCTACCGCAACGACGCGGTAATCGGGTCAAAGTCACGATGGATGGTAAGTTCTTGCCTTATCGCAAGTGGTGAGTCTAAGTGACTGGGTTTGATGCGCTCCACATTCAACGGAAGTAGAAGTTATGGCTATAGATGAAACTTTGAACATTGAGGCTCACAAAGATAACTTCTCACTGGAGGATTTTCTTGCAGCCCGTGCAAAGACGTGGGAAGCAATCAACAGAATATCAGAACGGATTTATGTCGGAATGCTAGAAGAGGAGGCAAATGAAATCGTCAAAACTACACTTCAGGAAATGGGAACTCGGCAAGGTTGGCATAAGCCGTATGTCCATTTTGGACTGAACACCACCAAAACGTTGTTTGAAACGCCAGAACCCGGAGTTAAACTCGGTGAGAATGACATCTACTTTATTGACATTGCACCAGTCTGGAATGGTTATGAAGGAGATGCAGGACATACGTTTGTGACAGGTTCTAATCCTGAGCTAAAGCGTTGCGCCCTCGATACTAAACGAATTTTTGGTTTAGTAGCGGACAAATGGAGAACCGAATCGACTAGTGGTCAGGCGCTTTACGAGTTTGCAGCACAAATTGCTCGTGAGCTAGGTTGGATATTGAATTTGAGAATGGACGGTCATCGTTTAGCGGATTTTCCGCATACGGCTTATCATGCCGGAAAACTATCTGCAGTTCCCTTTCATCCATCTCCTAACCTCTGGGTGTTGGAAATCCAAATTAGGCATCCTGATAAATCCTTTGGAGGCTTCTATGAAGATATTTTATGTGACTAGATAGCTCTCATGCAGTCAGCAAAACAGTGTTTGCCCTTCGTACTATCCATGCAATGAGCCAATTTTGTTTGATACATGGTTCGACTCAGAATTCGGACTGCTGGAATTTGCTGGTTCCTGAGCTTAAGAGTTTAGGACACCAAACAATAAAAGTAGATTTGCCAACTGGTAGAAATATCAGTGGAATGCAGTATGCACAGACGATCGTCCGAGAACTTGATGTGGTTGATGAAGATATCATTTTAGTTGGGCATTCGGTCAGTGGTATCTTTCTTCCGCTCGTTGCTAGTCTACGGCAAGTTCACCATCTTGTGTATCTTGCCTCCTTCATTCCCAAGCCAGGAACGAGCATTGTTGAACAAATGTTTGATGAAAGCTTCGATATGTTTGAGTCATCGTGGGCAGAGGCTTGGGTAACAGCTACTCAAATGGGAAAAAACCTCGTTGAAGATGATGAACTGGCATTAAACTTTTTGTTTCACGATTGCACTCCAGAGGTAGCGAAGTGGGCGTTGAGCATTCGAAGGCTGCTACATCCGGAAGCAGCACTGAGTGAAGTGTTTCCCCTGCAGAATTATCCGAGCAAGGGATCTCATTCGTATGTTATTTGTACAGAAGATCGAACAATTAACTCTAAATGGGCTAGGAGAGCAGCACAAGAATTTCTGGTTGTGTCGCAAAGATTTCTAAATGGCGAACAATCTGTATCGTTCGCGTTGTTCTAGGCAGCAATTCCAAAGATTGATTCGATAAATTTTGCTTGAGACACAGGGTTCCCTTGTTTGACTTCTTTGACTTGCCCTTTACGAATCATATTCATTGCCTCGATTCCGCTCAACGTTCTTCTGGCACTATTAAACATCTTGAACCCCATCATCGGTTTCACAAGGCGCTTGATGTTTCGATGGTCTTGCTCAATCACGTTATTCAAATACTTGCTCTGGCGCAATTCGGTCTCCTGGTCGCGCTGCTTCGCAGATACCGCAAGGGTCGTCTCATCTCCTTTGAGAGCCTCCATCGCGACCGGGTAAGCCGCATTTTTCTCGACGGTTATCTCGTTTGTCTAACTCCGGGGCGTACCTCAACACCCAGCGATTGATCTAAGACATATATATCAGGGGGTTATGTCGCAAAAACTGGTGAGTGGTAAGGTAAATAGACCTAACCTTGCCTTCTCCTCCTCTTATGTCTACTGCTTCTGTGTTTAAGTGGCGGCACTTTCTGCCCGAAATCATCCTGTTGAATGTGCGATGGTACTGCCGTTATTCCCTCAGCTACCGAGACCTAGAGGAGATGATGCAG
>NZ_JACJPJ010000016.1:0-11339 GCF_014696015.1 Oculatella sp. FACHB-28
TTGGTCAACTGGTTGACTGGAGTACCAAGAGCAAAAACTCGGGTTTCTCGTTTCGCGGCTCTAGCGCCAGATTAAGGAAGGCGTGATCCCAGTCAGGGTTCGCCAACAGTATCGGGACATTTGTTTTACAACTTCAGCTGGCACATCTCATGTACTCTAAAGAACTTTTTTAGCGAACTTTGGGTGGCAGTAGTTCTGCGACCGTAAAAGGGGCAAAGGTAGCGAAGCTGCGACAGAGCGCCACGCGATCGCTAGAACAATTGGGAAACATGGAATCCAGCAAAAAAACTCAAAAAATAGCAACTTGCCCGAAAATGATGCTTGGATTACCTAAAAAATCTACGATAGAATCAGCATTCTAAGCCTTTTCAACTTCAAAACTTGCCCGAAAATGACCATTTCTTGGCATGTTTTAGCTAAATTGTGAAAATTTTTCTGAAAGCAATGCCATGCAGTGATTCCAGACAATGCGTGGCGCTTGGATGCGTTTCGCTACCTTTGCCCCTTGAAGCACACAATAGCAACGCCCAACTGCTAGTCTTCTGATCGCTGGAGTAGTATTCTCCTACGACTTAAACTCCGATTAGTGCTGCTCAATCGCTTTCACAGCGGCTAGATATCGCTCTTTGATTGCTTTGCGATCTAACTCCTCCGCAACTCCCTCTTGGCTGCCGCGCTCAATCATATCGGCATGACGGCGCAGCACAACTTGGTCTGATGTTCGGTATGTGAAGGATGCAATAACGGCGATCGCCTCCAATAAGCGCATCGTGACAGCAACACTCGATTGCCCATACTGCCGAATTTGATTAAAAGCAGCGTCCGCTACATCTGTAAAAACGATGGGTTCAGCAATAATGCGAAGTTGGTCGTGGTTATCATAGCGGTAGCGAGAGGGAATTTCGTGGTGGGCAAAATGACAGAGGGCAGCATTCAGCTGGTCAATGCAGCGTATGGCAGTAAACGGATCGTTAATTCCTGGGGAAAGCGCTCGGACTGCAATCTCAACCAGCTGATCAATCGAAAACTCAATATCCTGCTGCTCGGTACGGCGTGAACCAAACACAAAAGCATCGTTGATTTGAGCGGCAAGCTGCTTGTTTACCTTTTTCTCGGGGAAGACGCGTACGAGTTCACCGCCTTGGACAACAAAGCGCCCAGGGCGTTGCTGAATCTGTAAGAGCAGATTCTTTTCTGTGGCAACCTGCATCAGTTGCTTGTCATCGATTGCTTGAACGTAGCCAGTGCTACTCGCTTTAATGGAACAGGAAACTCGATCGAAGTTGGGTGGAATATCTGCGATGCTTTGCTCCTCCTGCTGCCTTGAAGTGCCGCGTCCAATCTTTTCAGGAAAGAGCCGCTCGATCGCATCATCGAGGTCGCTACCCACTTTTTTGATCACCTGATCGACCTGAATCGATGAGGCGGAATGATGAATGAAGTAAATCAATACACCAATGCTGGCGATCGCTAAGCCAATGCCACACGTAACTGCAATGTGTGGCACAAACTCGTTTTCTTCCACGCCGTTAATCGTTCGCAGCACCATTAAGCTGTATACAAACGTAGAAATGAAGGTTCCCAGCACCACCTGGTTGCCCGTGTCTTGCATAAAGTTACGCAGCAAGCGCGGACCAAACTGAGAAGAGGCAAGCTGAAGGGCAACAATTGTAATGGAAAAAGCAGTGGTGGCAACGCTCACCATGGAACTAGCAATTGCTGAAAGAATGGCACGTGAACCACTAGGACCGAGGGAATAAGCCCAGCCTAACTCCCCGATGATGTTAGTTTCTCGACTCTGGTCAATCGCAATAGTGATAAATGACAGCCCGAGCGCCAATACCACCATGAGGGTTGGCACAAACCAGAAACTGGAATGTAAGGAGTCCCACAGTTTGCTTAACTTGGCGTATTTCATCGATCATTCTGAGCCGCGTTGTGATTTGTTGAAGATCCATTACCCGCTCTAGCACCATTATGTTGGGATTGGCTCTCAGCCAACTGCCTGAGAGCGTGGCTGATACTGCGCGGCTTCGGAACTTCAATGGTTCCGGCAGGCCAGCCTTCTCGCTGACGGGCGCGATCGCCATCACTAGCTTCGGTTTGGTCATGGAACAAAATTTGTTGGGTTGGGAAGGGTAGATCGATCCCGTTCGCTGTCAGCTTATTTTTAATGTTCGTTAAGACGCGGTCTTGCAAGGCTAAAACATCAGCTCGACGGGGAGGTTCCACCCACCAGCGAGCACGAATGTTAACGGTACTATCTGCCAGTCCTACCACGATCGCATCAGCCACAGGATTTTTTAACACGCCATCCGTTTCATGAATTGCCTCTAGAATTAACCGTTTGGCAGTATCAATATCATCTCCATAGCCGATACCAATGTCGTACTGCAATCGACGATTTTCAAATGCCGTGTTAACCGTCACTGAGTTAGTGAATAGCTCTGAATTGGGAATCACAATGCGCCGACCATCGTAGGTTCTAATCGTGGTTGCGCGCGTTTGAATTTGTTCGACGGTCCCCTCAAAGTCCTTAAATACGATTTGGTCGTCAATCTGAAACGGCTCAGTCAGCAGGATCAAAATACCCGCTAAAAAGTTTTGTAGAATATCTCGAAAGGCAAACCCGATGGCAACTCCACTGATTCCCAATAGCTGAACGAGATCGCTTGCTTTGAGAGATGGAATGACGATCGACAGAGAAATAAATAATCCTGCCAAAATCGTTATGCCTTGAGCCAATCGCCCCAGCACTAATCCTAAATTTCGAGCTTGGCGACGATCGCGAGTGAGGTTCCTCACCGTTCGCTTGATGACTCTGGCGATGAAGAAAAATATCGCAAAGACGATCAACGCCAGCACAATATTAGGCAACAGGGCAAAAAAGCCATTTGCCATTGCCTGAATTTTGTCCCATACCGTAGATAGTTCTGCGTTCATTACATTCTCTAAGCTGCAACCAAACCTTACGCAGAACGGGCAAAACCGACTTCTATCCTAGGGGGAGCGATCACTTCGGCACAGGGTCTGGATTTCAGAGCGCAATGCAATAATCTCCGCGCGCAACGCCTCAATCGATTTTGCTCCCGCAAGCTCAGCTTCTTCGTCATCTGCATCTTGCCCGACAAAAAATGTTGCTAGCGTTGCAGTCACATAGCCAAACACCGCAAAGGCATACAGCGCTAACAGAAAAAACAAGATGCGACCTTCTGCCGTTTGTGGGCTGTAATCCGATCCCATTGTGGTCATCAGCATTGCTGTCCACCATAAGGCAGTGCCGTAGTGATCAAATCCAGGCACATTTGGTGCTGCTTGCTCAAAGGCGTACATTCCAGCCGCACCGGCAAAGGTAACGATCGCAGTTAGCAGTACGACATAGCCAAACCCGCGCCGGGAAAAATTTGCGGCCAGCGATCTCATACTGCGATTGGTTCGCGTCAGCACCCGCAACAGCTGTAAGCCGCGCATTGCCCGCGCTGTTTGCAGCACCCGAAGAACTCTGACAATCCTCAACGTTCTGAGTGCGGGAAGCAGCAGTGAGATTGCAGTTAGCCATTGCGCCTGGAGATAAGTCACTTTGTGAGGAGCCAGAAGTAGCTTAACGCCAAACTCGACAATGAACACGATCCAGATGGTGATGCTTAAACCTTCTAGTAATGGATTTAAGCCATCAGTGAGTTCAAGCACAAACAGGGCTACCCAGAGAAAGCTGAGTACCAACATTGGTACATCGAGCCAGTCTTCAATCTGTTGTAAAATCTCAGAACGTTCGCGTTCGAGGGCTATTTTTTCAGGCAGCTTTGGTGAATTCATTTGCAGGTTAATTAGTTAAGCGCAGGCGTTTCTAACACAGTAACTTCGACCAATGGAGTGACATTGAACCCCTGCTGCAACAAGCGAGTTTGAATCGATTGAGTCAGGTCAGCGCGAATTTGTTCAACTGAACGTGTGATGTTGGGCTGACGCTGAACATAAACCACACACAACAACGTCTCCTGTCCTGAAATATCGGCTCCAGTGAAGCGAACGTTGGATTCTACGAGCTTGGCTAGATTGCTTTGCTGCACCACCTGCTGCACTTCAGCGTTTGCTCGCTGAGCGCGGCTAGAGCGCTGTAGATTCGGTGCGTCGGAGAACTGCCAGAGCATTAGCCCCACTAGCACGATCGCACTTACTCCCACTGAAAGAGAAAACACACCGCGTTTGCCTCGCTGGTAGCGAGATCCCTGTGTTGTTAAACCAAATAGGCGAAACAGCAGAGCGGCTGATAGATTAATTCCACCCAATTGCAACAACAGCAGAAAGAGTCCGTTGGTGACTAGATCCCAACGCCCGATCGCACCTGCCATCCCAACAATGCCTGCGGGGGGAGCCAGAGAAGCAGCAATGAGCATTCCAGTTGCGGCTCCAGAGACTAAACTACTGCGATCAGACTGAATTAGGGTCAGTGCGCCCGCCGCGCCTGCTGCCAGAGGGATCAAGACAGACACGGTTGAAATCTGACTGCTATCAATCATGAGATTAGTTGGAGTCTGTTGACCCAGAAGCCAACTCAGTAGGGCAGTTGTGGTGATCGTGACGCTCAAGGCTGCAAAGTATCGTATAAGGCTGCGCCAGAGAAGTTGGCGATCGCCCCTGGCTGTTGCCAAAGCAGTATTCATGGCTGGTCCGGCAAACGGAGCCAACAGCATCGCGGCAACTAGCAGGTAGCTGGTGCTTGTGTACAAACCAATCCAGACAACAATTCCAGCAATAGCAGCATAGCTAAGAAATCCTTTCCAGGAGCCTGTACTCTGCAAACCGGATAGGAAGATCTCGATCGGGCTGCGTTCCTCAACATTAGTAACTTGTTCAGCCGCAGCATTAGCAGGGGGATGCAGCGCCATTACGCCCGTTGGTAACAATGTAAAACTTAAGTCCGGCAGGGCGACTTGCAGTTTGTCGAGAAGCTCCTCAACTTTACCGTTGGAAACATGAATCAACACCAGATCGATCGGCTGCTCAACGCCTGTTGCTTCAATTTGCGCTAAATTTGTGCCATCACAAGCTTTTGCAATCTCTAGAACGGTTTTTCCACATCCTTGTGGTGCTTGCACAAATAACTGACGCATTTTTCTTATTGAGCTCCTGATCGCATCGAGTCATTCCCTCAAGAAAACGTTGTCTCTTATGGATGGCTTTGCTCAAACTACTGACTGAACCGAATTGAATCATGAGCAGGAACCTATCTTGAGCAAGCGCTCCTCGCATCAATCCGATCGCAACCCTAAAAAATCCAGTTTGAAGCCGATTGAAGGTGCCAATCGATCGCTGAGAAGCCGATTGAGTTTACAGGGTGAGTTCGCTTTAGCGCTAGCACCAACCGTAGTGATCTTGGCAGTTCTGGCGTTTGTAGAAGTGCTAAGCCGTCAACGTCTTTTGTTTGCCTCTTTAGCTTCCAGCGCATTTCTCATTTATCTAGATCCGCAACATGGCACTAATACCGTCCGGACCCTAACAATTTCTCAACTTATGGCAGCGACAATCGGCTTAGTGACTTACCTCCTGTTTGGTTCAAGTTACCTGTCAGCGGGCATCGCGATGATTTTGACTATCACTCTAATGATCGTGCTGGATGCCGTGCATCCCCCAGCAGTTGCAACATCCCTCAGCTTTGCTCTGCGAGCAGGGAACGAAACCAACTTAGCGCTGTTTGGCTTGGCGGTTGGTGTGATCGCGTTACTGATTGCCATAGAACGCTGTGCGCTTTGGCTGCTGGCATATTACAGTCGATCGCGCTGAACTTAATCGAATTCAATGAGTGGATATTAACCCTCTTCTGAAAAGTCTTGCTGAAGGAAGGGAGCCAGTTCCCGGTTCAGTTGTCCGGCTCGGACTAGCTCGGCATACGTGTCTGCCTCAATTGTCAGTAGTTCTAGCCTGAATTGTTCAGCAGCAAACGCACGTAAATCGGGATGCTCATCCTGCAAGGTATTGATCTCTTCCTCCAGACGCCCAATTTCTCCTTGAATCAGAGTCTGCTGATAGCGGTAAAACTCTGGCTCAATTACCGGACGATCTGCGGTTTGGACAAGATGCTGCAACACTCGTCTCAGCGCAGCTAAGCGAGCGAGCGCTTCTGAAAGTTGCTGTTGCAACGGTTGATTTCCGAGCAGGTTTAGCCATTCCAGCAAGGGTTTAATCGTCAAACCCTGCACGAGCAAGGTGAACAACACCACTCCAAACACAGTGGCGATAATCTCTTCGCGATCGGGCAAAATCGCAGGCACACTCAGCGCTAGAGCAATCGACACTGATCCTCTCAGCCCTCCCCAAAGCAGCACACTTTGTTCTTTAAGTGGAACCTTAGACTCACTGAATCGGTTACTAAGGGCGCTCAATCCGTAGATGGCGAGCGCCCGTGTCACTATCATCACAATCAGCGTAATCGCAATGATAGTGAGGTTTTGTCCCAGGATATTAAATCGGATTTGATCGCCAATTAGCAGGAAGACAATCGAGTTAACGAAAAACGCTAGAAATTCCCAGAACTCGCTCACAATAATCCGAGTTCGAGGATTCATGCCAATGCGAGAACCGAAGTTTCCCAAAATCAATCCCATTGTCACGACCCCAATTACCCCAGAGCCCCCAAAATCCTCAATGATTAGATAGGTGCCATAGGCAGACACTAGCGTGAGTGATTGCTCGACCAAAGGCAGGTCAAATCGTTGCGTTAGGTATGAAATCCCAAATCCAATTAAGCTAGCTACTGCAATGCCGATGCCGACCACGCGCACGAACTCAATGAGCGCTGACTGAATGGATAAATCCGCTGTGCCCATCGGCAGAGCAACCAGAAAACTGAAGGCAACGACTGCCATGCCATCGTTAAATAGGCTTTCCCCCTCCACCAAAATGCTGAGGCGGCTGCCTACGCCCAGATCCCGAAATAACGCAATGACTGATACAGGATCAGTAGCAGATAGGCTCGCTCCGATCAGGAGTGCCGTTGTGAGCGGCACTCCCCCCAGTTGATTTAGCCCCAGAGCAATGCCTGCGATTGCAATCATCACCCCAAGCACGGCATAAAGACAAATGGGCAAAAATTCCTGCTTCAGTTCTGACCATTTCAAATTCCAGGCGGCTTCAAACAGGAGCGGGGGCAAAAAGATCGACAGAATCAGCTCTGGCGACAAGTTCACCAAGCGCACATCCACAAAAGCCAGCCCTAACCCCACAATCACCAACAAGAGGGTGTAGGGAATCTGACGAAACCAGCTAAAGATGCGGGGCAAGGTTGCCACACTCAAGGAAATCGACAGCACCAGCAAAAATTGCTTCAGGTTTGTCTCGATCGTCATTTCACCTAACGTCGCATCCATTGACCACTACCCTCCAAACGATCGAACCCTTACCATCTTCAACCTGTCGGACCACGACCGCTACAATCACAGGTGAGATGCTGGGCAAAAGTCAGAATCTTAAAGTTCTGGGAGGAATCAGGATGTGCTAGCAAATATCCGTGGGCGCTTCAGATCATTCAGAAATCAGGGAAAGAGCCTGATTAAGTTGCAGCAGCTTCAAGCAGAGTTACTGGCAGAATCGACGCCTGATCCGTCCTACCTCATCTTGATTGTCAGTTCCTGCGCGATCGCCACCTTTGGTTTGTTGGCAAACAGCACAGCGGTAATTATTGGTGCGATGATTATTGCTCCCCTGATGCTGCCGATCCGAGGACTGGCGTTTGGGGCGCTGACAGGCAATGTCATGCTGTTTCGACGTGGTTTGGTTGCAGTTGCCGTGGGGACGGCGTTGGCAGTAGCACTTGCGGGGATATTGGGCAAACTGGTTGGCATTGCTAACTTTGGCGGTGAGGTGTTGGCACGCTCTGAGCCCACGCTGCTCGATTTAGGAATTGCCGTCACCGCTGGCGGCATTAGCGGCTACGCAAAAGTGCAACCGAAAATCTCTGGGAGCCTTGCCGGCACAGCAATTTCAGTCGCGCTGATGCCACCTATTTGCGTAATCGGCTTAGGACTATCTCAGGCAAATTGGAATCTTAGTCAGGGAGCTATGTTGCTCTATCTCACAAACTTATTGGGTATTAGTCTGTCCTGCATGGTCACTTTTCTACTAGCAGGCTACGCTTCTTTTCATCATGCCCGTAAAGCACTTGCCGGGATACTAACTTTTACTGCCATCCTACTAATTCCTTTAGGGTTCAGCTTCGCTCAGATGGTGAGACAGGCACAATTAGAAGCCAGCTTACAACAAGCGCTGTTAAATCGCACTCTTACTTTTCAACGGTTAGATCTGGTGAGCAGTACCACAAACTGGTTAACCAATCCCCCCGAAGTTCGGTTGAATGTCCGTGCTAGAGAACGTATTACACCGAAGCAGGTTGCTCTCTTGGAAGAGTTTGTGCAACGCGAAATGGGACAACCTTTTACACTGATCTTTGTGGTTGGACAGGTCGAAGAAATTCGTCGACAAGAGTCTAACACCGGAATTAATAATAGGACTGAGCCGATATACGGGCAAAAAAGTTCAAGATGAGCTGAAAAACCTTACTCCAATTGCTGTTCATCCAATTGGGGTTCAAACTGGCGAAGCTGTCATTTGCCGCCACTTAACCAATATAATCTTTACTCCTAAAGGGTTTCAGGTGTAAAAGGGGCAAAGGTAGCGAAACTGCATCCAAGCGCCACGCATTGTCTGGAATCACTGCATGGCATTGCTTTCAGAAAAATTTTCACAATTTAGCTAAAACATGCCAAGAAATGGTCATTTTCGGGCAAGTTTTGGAGTAGAAAAGGCTTCAAACGCTTATTCTGTCGTAGATTTTGTAGGTGATCCAAGCATCATTTTCGGGCAAGTTACCATTTTTCGAGTTTTTTTGCTAGATGCCTTACTTCTCAAGGATTCTAGCGATCGGATGGCGTTTCGTTGCAGCTTTGCTACCTTTACCCCTTTAAGCGTCATGGATCGTTCTCCTGAATAAAATGAGCGGGAAATTGGGTTTGACGGGATGCTGTAGGAGATTGGACGGGCGATCGGCGGTTTGCTCGCCAATCCAACCTTTGAAAACAAATTACTGAGGCAACATCCCCGCAAACTGCTTCTCAACGTCTTTGAGTGGTGCTTGCAAGTTAGCGAATACGCTTTGAGAAACAGGATCGGGATAAACCTCTTCCACGCCCTGTTCAATCGCGTGCAGGGTCGCTTTTGCCACGTTAATGGGCGCAACTTTATCGAGGGGCAGCCCCTCAGACATGGCAGTGTCAACTGGACCTGGAAACACACCAATCACCTGAGTACCCTGCGCAGCGAGTTCTGCACGAGCACCTTGAGTCAAGGAATATAGCGCGGCTTTGGAGGCACTGTAGGAACTAAAGACGGGTACGTTCACCACCGAGGCGATGGTCAGCAGATTCACAATTGTGCCGCCACCATTACGCTTTAGAATGGGTGCAAAAGCACGCACCATAGAGAGAGTGCCGAAGTAATTGGTGTTCATTTCCCACTGAGCCGTTTCTACACTCTTAGGGGTAAATAAACCACCGGAACCTAATACACCCGCGTTGTTAATTAACAAGGTGACATCCTGAGCTGCTTGGACAGCCGCATTCACCTGCTCGGGATTGGTCACATCCAATGCAATGGCAATAATGCGATCGGGGGCGATCGCAACCACATCGCTCAGCGTGTCCGCATTGCGAGCAGCAACATAAACGCGACGAACACCCGCTTGTATCAACGCTTCGACATAGGCTTTGCCAATGCCCCGGCTTGCACCTGTGACAAACGCGACGGATTCTTGAATGTTCATACCAATCTCCTGGCTAATCATGAAACCTTTTGTAGAAGAGCCTTAGCGTTATGTTGGGTTGCTCTGCTCTCCATATGTTTATCTTGATTGATGCGAATCTGTTTGAGAAGCCAGCAGAATAGAATATAGTTTATTCAAATTTAGAATAAATAAGCATGGATCGCCTTGACTGTATCCAAAGTTTTGTGCGAGTGGTTGAAGCCGGGAGTTTTTCGGCGGTAGCCCGTGAACTTAACACGAGCCAACCCACGATCAGTAAGCAAATTGCTGCCCTCGAAGCCTACCTGGATGTGCAACTGTTAGCCCGCTCCACCCGAAAGCTGCAATTGACGCAAGAGGGAGAACGCTTTTTTGAGCATTGCCAAGAGCTGTTGGATGCTGCTGCTGCTGCTGAAGCCAGTGTTGGGCAACGACAAAAACCCGTTGGCACACTACGGGTAAGCTGCCCTGTCGCGTTTGGGCAACATCAGGTCATGCCTTACGTTAAGGATTTTTTGGATCGATATCCGGATATCAAACTAGATTTGACGTTGAGCGATCGCTTTATTGACTTGGTTGAAGCGGGTACAGATCTCGCCATTCGCATTGGGCAGGTGAATGATCCAACGCTCATCACCCATCACCTTGGGTTTACTCACCGAGTCACCATTGGTGCAACAACCTACTTCCGCAAACACCCAGAACCTCAAACTCCTGGGGAATTAGTAAACCATAACTGTATCGTTTACACTCGCCTTGCTACAGGAAATGAGTGGCACTTTCAACAGCAAACGGGGGGTACAGTTCAGGTCATTGCAAAAGGTAATCTGCAAACTGATAATTCTACAATCATTCGGGAAGCGGTTCTATCGGGTTTAGGAGTTGCCGTTTGCCCTGTTTGGCTGTTTGGCGATTTGCTTAACTCTGACAGCCTTCGTATCGTTCTAAAAGACTATCAACCCGTCCCTTTGCCCATTCACGTTGTCTATCGACGGGGGCGATTTATCCCTGCAAAGGTGCGTTGTTTTATCGAATATCTCACGAATGAATTCAAGCTCAATCCGTGGGTATCAGACTGTGGAGTAAACCAGTCAACCTAACGATCAAGGTAGGCAGCGGCAGAACTCTCCGGTAATCCAACCAATATCTCTTACCCGCCCGCTTCAGTGAGAAGGCCCTTGATTCATGATCTGTGTTCAACTTTGCTGACTCGTTACCCTATTTTTTAGGAAATATGAATCGCTCAGAGAACCTGTAGAGAAAGCCATGTTTAGCAATGAGAATTTGGAGCAGGAGTATTGGCAGTTAGAAACGTTGTCTCAAAACTCGTTGAATTTCCAAGTTGTGGAATACGGAGAGTTAGTGGGAAGCTTGATAATTATGGCTTTAGAGCTATAAGCCGTGTCTCACGAGTACTGTCAACTAAACCAGGAGATACTGTTGGCGAACCCTGACTGGGATCACGCCTTCCTTAATCTGGCGCTAGAGCCGCGAAACGAGAAACCCGAGTTTTTGCTCTTGGTACTCCAGTCAACCAGTTGACCAA
>NZ_JACJPJ010000017.1:0-14336 GCF_014696015.1 Oculatella sp. FACHB-28
CAGGAGGAATTGGCTCAAATGCTAGGGACATCGCAATTCACCTTTCAAGACTCAAAGGAAATTGCTCTTTAGGATAACCAATGTGATCCCAGTCAGGGTTCGCCAACAGTATCGGACCCTTTGATTGACATTTTGTACTAACAAAAACAATTCTTTTTATCTGTGAATCTCCAACCATCAATCACAGCAGGACTTTTACGCTATTTTCCCTTGTTTGTCTTGAAGATTTGAAGTGTAAATAAATCTTGTTAATCAATCTATGTTTCAAATCAGGGTAGTTCTAACGAGTTCTGATACAGTAATAGTACATTAGATCTATTCTTGTCATGCTGATCGGATACGAACGGGTTTCAACCGATGATCAAAATCTTGCTCTGCAACATGACGCGCTTCAAAGTGCAGGGTGTGAAAAAATCTTCTCTGATAAGATGAGTGGAGTCAAAGCCGATCGCCCTGGTCTCAAGCAAGCTTTTGAGTTTGCAAGAAAAGGAGATACGCTTGTCGTCTGGCGGCTTGATCGTTTAGGACGCTCCCTCAAAGATCTGATTGCACTGGTTGAGGACATGGAAAAGTGCAAAATAGGATTGCGATCGCTTCAAGAGAACATTGACACAACTTCAAGTGGTGGAAAACTGATCTTCCATATGTTTGGCGCATTGGCAGAGTTTGAGCGGAATTTGATTCGAGAACGCACTCAAGCTGGACTGCAAGCAGCAAGAGCCAGAGGTCGGCGAGGGGGACGACGGCAGAAGTTGACGATACAGGAAATTGAGATTGGGCGAGCACTCGCAGCAGATCCAAAGCGATCTGTCACTTCAATTTGTCACCATCTCGGGATTAGTCGCCCAACTTACTACCGCTACATTAATCCTGACCTGAACAACATTGCCGAAAACGAACATTGAGTGATCGCGTTGTAACACACCTAAAACGTTACTCTGTCGAGAATGAGGATAAGCAACACTGCCGAGTTAGGGTCATTTTCGGCAATGGTGTTAACTGTCAACGACTCAAATCAGCGGCGGCTAGTAACCTCGAACTCAGCACCGAGAGCTCTCGTCCGTCCACTGCATTTGAATTATGGGGAACGATGCCGATCCGAGACTGGAAATCTGCTTTGCTATTGAGTTTGGAGATCGCTTTCCTCAATAGCTTTTTACCTTTGACGCAATATATTTGACATAACCCTTGTTCAGCTTTCTCACTTACCATTAACCTGTTTTTGCAACATAACCCACGTTGCTCCGAGCAGACATGCTAAAGCTTGTTTCAATCAACTTTACTGGAGACACATTGTCCCCTGTTCAATTCTCTTTACTTGCTATTTTCTAATCCTATTCATCACTTCAATTACAGAGGCTCTCCTTGCACTGTTGAACGACTTCAACCCATCATCGGTGTCATTAGCAACTTGATGCTTCTGTGATCCTGCTCAATCCCATCTCAATTTCATGGTTGAGATACTTAACTCTGTCGTAATTCTGTCCCTGTCACAATCATCTCATCTTCCTTGAGAGCGCCCGCTGCCGTTGAATGAACTAGGTAATGAGCGATGGTCAAAGCACACCACCCATACCCAAAATGTAATACATAGACTTGCATAAGTTCTATAGATGTAAAGGTTAAACATGTGGGAGAGTAGATAAAAAGCTCTAATTAGTTCGTCTGCTGTTTTACCATCTATTCTAAATCCCATGTTGGAAGCGTGCGTTTTTGCCACTATCTTATGCGGATTTTTTGGTACTCTTTTCAAAAAAAATTTAGTTATGAAGATTATCTCAATGGATGTCATGAGCACGGGGGTAATCGCCTTTTACGTGCTAATTGCATCACGAGATGGTTTATTTACGCCCATTTTTTCTAACACCAACAGAGGTGATTATGCCGATCCGGTTCCTCAAGCAGTAATTTTGACGGCGATCGTGATTGGCTTTTCCATTCAGGCACTCATGCTAGTTGGTGTCATGAAGCTGGCACGGGATAATCCAACGCTGGAAACCAGTGAAATCGAGCAGAACAACGCGCCATGAGTACCCTCACGATTATCTGGATTGCCCTGCCATTTTTTGTGGGGTTTGTCGGTTACCTGCTTCCGCAGAGCAATCGCTATCTCTCGTTTGGGGTGGCGATCGCCTCTCTGGGCTGTGCGCTGTTGCTCTTTACTCAACCGCCGCTCGACCTGCAACTGCTCGATAATTTCGGCGTTACCCTACTCCTTGATCCTCTCAGCGGCTTTTTCATCTTGACCAATGCGCTGGTCACTGCCGCCGTTATTCTTTATTGCTGGAATAGCGACAAGACTGCATTTTTTTACCTGCAGACGATCATGCTGCACGGCAGTGTCAATGCTGCATTTGCCTGTACAGATTTCATCAGTCTGTATGTTGCGCTAGAGGTGATCGGCATTGCTGCTTTTTTGTTGATTGCCTACCCTCGCACCGATCGCTCAATCTGGGTTGGCTTACGCTATCTGTTTGTCAGCAACATTGCCATGCTGTTTTACCTGGTGGGGACAGCATTGGTCTATCAAGCAAATCACTCCTTCGCCTTTGTTGGCTTACAGAATGCACCACCGGAAGCTGTATCACTCATCTTTTTAGGTCTTTTGGTGAAAGGGGGGATTTTTGTCTCGGGATTATGGCTACCGTTAACCCACTCAGAATCAGAAACGCCTGTTTCAGCAATGTTATCTGGTGTAGTAGTGAAAGCGGGGGTGTTGCCGTTGGTACGCATTGCCTTGCTGGTGGAAGACTTTGATCCGTTAATTCGATTGTTTGGCGTAAGTACTGCCTTACTGGGAGTGGGCTATGCCGTGTTTGAAAAAGATACCAAGCGGATGCTGGCGTTTCACACGGTTTCGCAATTAGGCTTCATTCTTGCTGCGCCGGAAGTGGGTGGTTTTTATGCGTTAACGCATGGGTTAGTGAAATCAGCGCTGTTTCTAATTGCGGGGGTGCTTCCCAGCCGCAATCTCAAGGAATTGCAGCATCAGCCTATCCCCACTTCTATCTGGATTGCCCTGGCAATTGCCAGTTTTTCCATTTCAGGCTTTCCTTTGCTGTCTGGCTTTGGGGCAAAAGTTTTGACGATGAAAAGCTTGTTACCCTGGCAAGTGATCGGCATGAATATTGCTGCTTTGGGAACAGCCATTTCGTTTGCCAAGTTCATTTTTTTACCTCGTGACCAACAGCAGAAATCAGGGAAGCTTCAGCCCGGTTTTTGGGCGGCGATCGCTCTGCTGATTGGCGGCTTATTTCTGGCAAACATTGCCTACTACGAGGCTTACAGTTTAGAGAATATTGTTAAACCGCTGGCCACGATCTTTCTAGGCTGGCTGGTGTATTTTCTCATCTTTCGTCAAACCGTTCTCAAGCTGCCGAGCCTGCTAGAGCAATTTGATCACCTGATCGGGGTAATGAGCCTGATGTTAATCCTCCTCTTCTGGATGGTGCTGGCATGATCGAAGCCCTAAACATTCTCCTGCGACTGGTCATCTGGTTTTTGCTCACCGCTAATTTTAGTGTGGCAAATATCATCATCGGCATTTGTGTCGCTCTCCTATTGCCCCATAGCCGCACGGCTCCTGGTGCATTAAGGGATTGGCTGCGCGTGCTGTGGGAAGTTATCGTGGCAATTCCTCAAGCCTACCTGGAGGCTTTTGAGCTGATGTTCCGTCCTCACCAGCAAGAAGAAATTGTGATGGAACGAGCCAAACTTAGACGATCGCCTGGACTTGTTTTTCTAGATATTTTTCTGATCACGTTCACCCCCAAAACCATTGTGATGAAATACCACGAAGAGGGCTGGTACGAAGTCCATCGTGTTAGGAGGAAGAAAGGAAGATGACCGGAATATTGATTGCGATGATTTTGGCATTGCTCATTCCCATCTATGAGGCTTGGCAGGATGAGGATATCTGGCAAAAAATGCTGGCATTTGCCAGTATCGCCACCAAGACATCAGTGATGATTTTGGTGGTTTCAGTTCTGCGTGGTGATTGGATGATCGGAGTGGTTGGTGTGATTATCCTCAGCGTGGGAAATGCCGGATTAATGCTACTAGCTCATGTAATTCGCCGGATGAACGAAGCATGATTAACTGGATTAGCTACTTCTGCATTATTTTGGGAATTGTGTTTTGGTTTTGGGGCACCTTTCCCCTGTTGGGTAAGCGATCGCTTCTCTTCAAATTGCACAGTCTTTCTGTTTCCGATACCCTCGGTTCCATGAGCATCATCTTTGGATTGCTCTTAAAAATTCCCAGTCAGTGGTCGTTACTTGTTCTCGCGCTGATTTCTCTAGCCATTTGGAACACAGTGCTAGGTTATGTGCTGGCATACTGTTCCAGCAGCGGAGGAGCCAATGAACGATAGCTACATTTATGCCATCGTTGCGCTGCTGCCATTGACGGCAGTGATGCTGACGGTTCAGGTTAATCCTTACAATGCTTTGGTGATTCGTGGCATTTTGGGAGCGATTGCCGCCTTAATCTATGCCGTTCTGGGAGCCGCAGATGTGGCATTAACAGAGGCACTCGTTGGAACCATGCTGGCAATCACCCTCTATGCAGTGGCGGTGCGCTCATCCCTAGTGATGCGGGTTGGCGTTCTTAACAATGGTGTGAATGAAGCAGATGAGCAGCATCCCTTCACTCAACTGCTTGTTGATCTGCGAAAGATTTCTAGCAAACATCATCTCCGGTTAGAACTGGTTCCCTATTCCGATCCGCTCTCCTTGAATCAGGCGCTAGTAGAAAAAGAAATTCATGCAACCTGTATCGAGCGATCGCACCAACCTGAATTCGACTCCCCAGCCTTTACGCAGCCCTATCACACTGCAGTCCGAGTCCGTCGTCTTTATGACATCCTGCAAAACGACCTGACCTCATCTGTCACCCACTTGACCTACTTCACGGCACAAGACGTAGGAGAAAAGCACTAAATGAAATGGCTCTACATTGCAGCAGGTATCGCCCTGTTCATCAAATTCTTGATTATGCCCAACCCCACCGCAGCGGTTCCCGATCTATCGATCGTTGAAGTGGTGGTTCAGGATAGCGGGGTGCCCAATGCAGTGTCGGGCATCATTTTTAGAAATCGTTTATATGACACGATTTTTGAAGTGATTGTATTCACGATCGCCATCATGGGCGCTCAATTTTTGTTAGCCAATGAGCGTCCTTCCTGCACTATCTATCAATTTAATGATCAACCGTCGATTGTGCTGGCACGATTAGGTGCAACGATCGCTGCAATCGTCGGAGTAGAACTGGCGATTCGAGGACACCTCAGCCCAGGCGGGGGGTTTGCAGCAGGGGTCGCGGGTGGGACGGCGATCGGGCTAGTTGCCATTACTTCATCCTCCCAATGGATGGAATCAATTTACCAACGCTGGAATGCTGCCACCTGGGAAAAGGTTTCAGTACTGATTTTTATCGTTTTATCAGTGATCACGCTAGTAGGATTTGAACTACCCCAAGGCAATGTAGGCTCCCTCATCAGTGGTGGGGTCGTTCCCTTACTCAACATTCTGGTTGCCCTTAAGGTTGCACTGGGCTCGTGGGCAGTGGTGCTGATCTTTATTCGATACCGGGGATTGTTGTAAAACTCATCCCTCTCCCCAAAGTGTTTTCTAGGACAGCGGTACTCGGCTTCCAGGTTTGTATCAGTAGATCCTTGGGTAACTATAAAAAATTTTTAGTTATCAAATTTCTACATAGATTATTTTCGATGGTACCCTCATAGAGAGAAATCAATTGATGTTCTTATCAGAATAGATTTAAGTCAATGATTAGCATCATTCACCTTTGAACCAATGGGGCTTTATGCAACTCACAAACTGCACCAAATTTAGAAATTTACAGGGTGATCTGTTTGGTGGGGTCACAACTGCGATCGTTTCGTTACCTCTGGTGCTGTCCTTCGGTGTGGCATCGGGCACAGGTCTGGTGGCGGGTTTATATGGCACAGTCTGCGTTGTTTTTCTTGCCGCCCTGTTTAGCGGTATCCCAACGTTGACTCTGAACCGACCGGGACAACAACCGTAAGCCTTGTCTACAGGTTCTCGTGCAACACCTGTGTTGTAGGGGTGAGGTGCCTCACTCTTACTCTCTTTAACTCTTGAAAGTTCATTTAGTTCATTTATTGCAATACTCCTCGTCAGAGGAGGCATAAGGAGGTATTTGTGGATTTTTTGTCCTTGTTCTTAATGGACTTCATTAAGCAGTTGCAGTCCCCAACACTCAGCTTTCTGATTGGTGGTATGGTCATTGCCGCCCTTGGTAGCGAATTGGTAATTCCAGAGGCGATTACTCAGATCATCGTCTTCATGCTGCTCATGAAAATCGGTCTGACCGGTGGTCAAGCGATCCGCAATTCCAACCTAACGGAGATGCTGTTACCCGTAGCGTTTGCTATAGCAATAGGAATTCTCATTGTATTCATCGCGCGCTATACGTTGGCCAAGCTGCCGAAGGTCAAAACCGTAGATGCGATTGCGACCGGGGGGTTGTTTGGTGCTGTGAGTGGCTCTACTATGGCCGCCGCCCTGACAACACTGGAGGGACAAAACATGCAATACGAGGCATGGGCTGGCGCACTCTATCCTTTCATGGATATCCCAGCGCTCGTAACGGCGATTGTGGTGGCCAACATTTATCTCAAAAAGAAGAAGCGTAGGGCAACAGGCGAGTCTCTCAGCAAGCAGGAGTATCCCAGTACCGCAGGAGAATATACCAGTACCGCAGGCGCGGCTTTCAGTACTGCAGGCGCATCTCTACCTGCAGGCACGTCTTTCAGTACCACAGGCGATTATCCCAGTTCCGCAGGCACGTCTCCCAGTTCCGCCGGTGATTATCCCAGCAGCCGACAAGAGTATCTCAAAAAGCAACAGTCTGCGGATGATCGGGTCAAAATATGGCCGATCGTACAAGAAAGCCTCCAGGGACCTGCCCTATCGGCAATGTTGCTCGGCATTGCTCTTGGCATATTAGCTCAGCCGGAAAGTGTCTATAAAAGCTTCTACGATCCCGCCTTTCGCGGCTTGCTTTCGATCTTGATGCTCGTCATGGGTATGGAGGCTTGGTCAAGACTTGGCGAACTACGTAAGGTGGCTCAGTGGTACGTCGTGTATAGCGTAGTGGCACCGCTGCTGCATGGGTTAATCGCCTTCGGTCTCGGTATGATTGCCCACTACACCACAGGATTCAGCATGGGTGGTGTTGTGGTTCTGGCCGTCATCGCCGCCTCCAGTTCAGACATCTCAGGCCCACCCACGTTGCGAGCCGGGATTCCGTCGGCCAATCCCTCCGCCTACATCGGTGCCTCCACAGCTATCGGTACACCCATTGCGATTGGCGTGGGAATACCGCTCTTCCTCGGGCTTGCCCAGGCGATCAGCGGGATAGGCGGCAGCTAATCCCAGACGGGTCGCGGTCTGTCGGCGCTCCCTTGACCCGGCAGACCAAGCGACTCAATATATAAGACCAATATACGGTTAGGAGGTAACCAACATGGCCAAGCCAGCCAAAAAGCTCGTCATCGTCACGGAAAAGATTCTGCTGAAAAAGATCGCCGATATCATCGAAGAATCCGGGGCAACCGGTTATACGGTTCTGGCAACCGGCGGTAAAGGCAGTCGCAACGTGCGCTCGTCGGGACAACCCACCGTTTCTGACACCAATGCGAATATAAAATTCGAGGTGCTCACCCCGGATCGGGATATGGCCGAGAATATTGCGGATCAGGTCGCAATAAAGTTTTTCCTCGATTATGCGGGCATGATCTATATCTGTGACGCAGAGGTACTGTACGGACACAGTTTCTGTGGCCCAGACGGCTGTTGAATCGAGACGACGTAGACACAAAAAGCCGGGGTCGTGACCCGGCTTTTTGGTGACCGTTACTCAAAACGTTAGTCGATTTAGATGATGCCCAAGCGGAGAAACTGATTGTGACTCAAGATAATCTCAACACCCATTCACCCGCGTCACTCACTGACAACTAAGCTTGTTTCGATCCAGGCAACCGTATCCAGAGCATGACCATCTTTGATCGGTTGCCTTTTTCATAACTGCCCGCAGTTTTATGACTTTCTCAGACTCTTAACCTTCATTGTTTTAAACTCATGATTTTGTCCAACTTTCTGCCTCCTTTCAGTGGAGGCATCGCCGCTCTCATGGCTCCGATGCCATTCCTGGCAACCGTTGTTGCTGAGGATTCACCCATTGTTCTGTCTGGCGTATTGCTGACGCTGGTGGTGATTTATCTGTCCAGCAAGTTCGGCGCAGAGGTTGCTAGGCGATTGGATTTTCCGCCCGTCCTGGGGGAACTGGTCGCCGGTGTAATTGTCGGCGTTTCGGCGTTGCACCTGGTGATCTTTCCCGAAGGGGGGCTGTCTGCCTCTGACTCAGTGATTATGACAGCGCTGCAAGGATTGAATCAATTGGCACCGGATGCGTTAACCCGGATCTTTGAGTCGCAAAGTGAAGTGATTTCGGTTCTAGCTGAAATCGGCGTGATTATTTTGCTGTTTGAAATTGGACTGGAATCCGATCTGCGGCAACTGAAGGAAGTAGGAATTCAAGCTACGGTTGTTGCCTGTATCGGAGTTGCCGCACCTTTTGCGGCAGGCACGGCAGGGTTAATGATGCTCTTTCATGTGGCAGCAATTCCAGCGATTTTTGCGGGAGCCGCGTTAACGGCAACGAGTATCGGCATTACCTCTAAAGTGTTGTCAGAGTTAGGTCAACTCAAATCCAAAGAAGGGCAAATTATTGTTGGCGCGGCAGTGATTGATGATGTCCTCGGCATTATTGTCCTGGCTGTCGTCGCCAGCTTAGCCAAAACTGGTGAGATTGATGTCGCCAATGTCATTTACTTGATTGTCAGCGCTACGGCATTTTTGATGGGATCAATTTTGTTGGGGGGTGTCTTTAACAAAAGTTTTGTGGCGATCGTGGATCAGCTCAAAACCCGTGGAAATATTGTTATTCCGGCATTCATCTTCGCTTTCTTTATGGCATTTTTAGGTAATGCCATTCATCTCGAAGCGATTTTAGGTGCCTTTGCAGCAGGTTTGGTGCTCGATGAAACCGATGCCCGGAACGAGTTAGATGAATTAATCAAACCAATCGCCGATTTACTGGTACCCATCTTCTTTGTGACGGTGGGAGCGCGTGCCGACCTTGGTGTTTTGAACCCGGCGGTGCCGGAGAATCGGGCGGGACTATTGATTGCTGTCTTTTTGGTAGGGGTAGCGATCGTTGGCAAACTGGTGACGGGCTGGGGAGTGTTTGGACTACCCGGAATCAATCGCTTCGCGATCGGGGTTGGAATGATCCCTCGAGGTGAGGTGGGTCTAGTGTTTGCTGGCATTGGCTCAGCTAGCGGCATTTTGGATAAGCCGCTGGAGGTGTCGATTATTATCATGGTAATTTTGACAACTTTTCTGGCTCCACCTTTTTTACGGGTTGCCTTTGGTTCATCCACAAATCTCATCCCAGAATCTATCACGGCTGTAGAAACAGCAAGTGAGTAACGGTTTTACAAGATTATGGCTGTTTACTCAATGAATGGTTGTGGCGCGAGGTTGGGTGAACTGATCAAGAGATGCCAGAGTTTCTAGCACCAAGTTACACCAATCAACGGTAGCTGGGTAAATGCCGATGACCTCGTGCTCATTTGACTCTAGACACCGACAGCGTATCTGTCTCATGTCATGCAACTTCGTGTCACACCCTCTTTTCGGCAGAAGAATTGTGCAAATTCAAGCAAGCGTAGATTGTTAGTGTAATTTTCTGCCGAAAAGAGGCATTTTCGGCGATGTTTTATGCAAACCAAAACAATCATAGGTGAAGAGCGATCGCCTATCTCCAAGCCTTCCTGAGTAGGCGATCGTTAAAGGGTTAGGATGTAGTCTGGACGTTATGAATATCCCTAATCTTTATCTTCATCTCTCAACTCCATCAGAATTTTGTCGAGTCGATCGTTTGCATCTTTAGCGAGCTGGACACAACAAGCGCCAGAGGCTAGCCCTCCTGCCGTTGTTACAATACCCTCTGAAACTTGACCTGATAGCAATAGTCCAGCACCAAGCAAGCTTACACAGGCAGAAATTGCTGTTGCTGCGAATGCTAGGTTGAAACTGAGGTAAGCTTGGCGAAGACGTTCTTGAGCAATACACAGCTCTATTGCAGAGTAAGGACCAGCGCAAGAAGGCAAAGGGAAAGATGAATTTTGGGTAGCCATAGGATGCAGATGTGTTTCAGTAGTAATGGAGTCAGGAGTTGAGCGATCGCTATTAAGCTGCTTTCCTTTGCTGGAGGAGGATTGACCCTGTGCCGTACCAGTTTTTGTCTTAGCCATTTCAGAACCACTTGTTGAAGACACAAGGCATCCTGCATAAAGCAGCTTTGTGGTGTCAAGGCTTCCGTAGAAAAATCTTTGATGTACCCGCTGCAATGGCACCTGCGTACGAACAAAAAGCAAGAACCGATTGAACTGCTAAAGTTCGATAAAAGTGGCATCACGTTGCCGAATGTCTGACCGTATTACCTTCTGAAGAAGTGCTTCAGACAAAACTACATTGAGCAATTGAGACCGCTTGCGCTCGCCTACAACAAAAACGGCTAGAGTGATGGAAAGCTGCTCGTTCCACCAGTCGTTTGAGCAGTCCTTGCTCTCCCAGAATTTGCTCCGGGATGGAATAGCTACTTAGCAGTTCATCCACTCGATGAACTGCTTTATCATCGGGACGACAGCGAGGCATGAGCGGCTTCCTGATGATAAAGCTAATTTTGACCGCTTACACAAGACAACTTATAGTCTCTTGGATTGAGTTAAACTAGCCCATACTCCTCCGGGTCTAATCCCTGGTCTTTCAAAAAATCATTCACAATCATTTCTGAAGCCCGAGCCGTTTCTTCCAACGATGCCAACCGGTTGTACGCAGGACTATCTTGCATTCGGACACTATGACTCTTGAGCTTAGCTAACGCTTCACTTTCTGCATCAGTCATCCCTTTAAGCTTGAAGTGCCCAGTCACAGTACTTCTAACAGCATGGGGGTTACTTCTGATTCCGAGAAATCTCCAAAGGATAGCATCATAAAAGCGGCACAGATTACTGGTTGAGAAAGGCTTGCCATTGGCTTGAGTAAACACAAAATCGTGTTGAGGATTGAAAGCTTCTCGAAAGCCCTTTCTCTTGCCATCTTCAAGATCAATATATCCGCACCAATGATGTTGGGCGCTATTCCACTTGTTTCTTTTACCCTGGATCGGCGGCCAGTTGAACCATGTATCGGAGAAGTCTTCTCGACCATGTAGCCAAGCTTCTAACTCTGGATTATAGATTTTAGGTACTCGGTAAGCGTTATCCTTATTGATTTTGGTTTGACTAGCATCTAGGTAAATGAGCCAGGAAAATGATTGTCCTTGAGGAAACTCAACAACGTTTCCTTTCTCATCCTTCACATCCTCAATATTCAGGTAGTAAAGCTTAGTATAAGAGTTGTAGTAAGCCTTATACTGCTTAGCCTGTTTATCCCAAGGCGCTTCTACATATCTCCTGGTTTCCCAGTTTATCCAACAAAGCTTTAAAGTATCGTGCTGCTTCAGTTCCCGCACAACATGTTGGCGGTCGGGAGAAATGAGCCGAAAGAACATCATGATTAGATATTTTTGAAAATCCTGTGCAACAGCAGTTTGGGGTCTCAAAGGTCCCATGTTGCGATAATCTGGTTTGGAATCTACTCTACGTCGTGGTGCACAGGCTATCAGTAGCTCTTTGAGCAGTTGCCCTAGTTCTTTCCAAGTTGGATTCTGTTTAACTGGATTGACTGAATTTGGCTTGAATTCTGAATTAACTTCTTCCTGCCGGATGTTTCTTAGTTCTACAACAACCTCAATATCGGTGTAGTTTTTACACTTGCGCGAGTCTGTAACCTCTCGATAGCGAAATTTAGACAAGCTCATCAAAACGTTGCAGAAGCCTGCTCGGTAATTGGGAGTAATTCGATATTCATCTGGATCGCTGCTTGGATTATGTTGATACTGAAGCCACTTGAAGAAAGCCTTTAACAAGCTGCGTACTTTTTCACAAGCCTGATTCATTAATGCTTTTGCTTCTTCCTGGGCATTTGCTTTTGCAGCAATCCGATTCAATTTCTTAACTTCCTCCACAAAATTCTGATTTTGGTGGAGTGATTGTACAAGCTGAGCAATCGTCTCAAAGCTCAAGGATGCATTTTGAGTTTCTAGCTCCTTTTGAATCTTTTTTAGAACAACGTTGTTGTTATCATTCTGTTCTATGTACTCATCCTCTTTGATGACCAACTTTTCAGGGCGTATTTCAACTAGTGGGACAAGCTCCTCTAGGTCTAGAGTATTCAAAGCGCGAGGTGGATACTTCTTGTGCATCTCCTGCAACCAATCTGGGGGTTCAGGGTCAACGGAGAGCCAACCAGATTCGTAATCAGCATTTGTTTGTTTCTTCAACCTGGCCCGTTCACACATGCGCCGATGGTAGTCCAGCTTGTCCAAAGTAAGCCAGCCGATTAAGGCTAAGGTTCGATCAAGCAGGCTTTCAAAGGTTGACTTATCAATAGTTTTTGGAATTGGGCGAATCCCTTCATAGTTCTGATCAGTCCAAAAAGCAGAGAACTCTCTAAATTGGCGCTTCATCTCATCTGAGAAAAGAACTGGATTAGCCCTGTACTCAATTAGAGGTTGCCGATTGAGAATCAACTGGTGTTCTCTCTTCCCACGCTGATGATATGCCTTGGATTTGTCAGGCAGAGATCTGGGAACTTCCCACGTTTCTGGTTGTTTAACCTTCAAGTAACCTTGGTCTTTACACCACGTCAGAAAGTGCCTGAGATAATGTTTGTTAGGTCTCCGCACACTTAATGAAGAATTTAGGGAATCAAAGACCTCTTCCTGCCAAGATAGAACTCGTTTAATTTCCCACAAATCCTCTAACTTAACCCGTTTGGCAAGTTCCCAACCTTGATTGCTCTTTTCACCTCTACTACACAGCTCTCCTTGCTCAATCTGAAAATCAAATCCAAAACCTTTATAGGGAAGAAGATAACGGAAAAGAGCTGTTTTCAAGCGAGCTGCCTTGTCGGGGAAGCACTTGACGTATAACCAATAGGCTGATTCAAGGGTCACTATTTCACTGGAGGGGGCAGGCATATTAGTTCTTATGTACTACTGCCAACATCATACAGCAAGGTTGGGGAGCGGTTCTGCCTCCTCGTATCGCCCTTGGTGCTGGTAGAGGACTGCCAAATTACTGAGGCTGGATGCGACATCAGGATGGTCTTGTCCTAACAGGCGCTGCCGCAGCTGTAGGGCTTGGAGGTAGAGCGGTTCTGCCTCCTCGTATCGCCCTTGGGACTTGTAGAGGACTGCCAAGTTATTGAGGCTAGAGGCGACAGCGGGATGCTCCTCTCCCCACCACCCTTTGCCAATCTCAACTAACTCCTCCCAGAGCATTCCCGCTTCCCGGTAGCGTCCCTGCTTTCTCCATTGCTCTGCTAGAACCCTCCCCACTTCATACAGCACGATCAAGTTTTGGGACAGCTTTGCGAGACGATACAATTCCAGCGCCTGCTCTTCCGTCGTGTTCTTCCCTTCCCCCCACCACTGCCCATACAGGGCTGCGGTTGCTGTAGCAGGCAAGGTGTCATCCTCCACGAGTGGCAGCAGAGGAGAGAGCAAGCGAGGCACCCGGCAGAGTGGTTCTTGACTGGCAGCAATCGATTCCAACAGCCCGAGTGCGATCGCCCGCTCGCGCTGCTGTTGCCGGTTGGGAATTGCTGTCCAGGTTGCTGCCATTGGTGGCAGTGGAACGGGTAGTTCAAACACCAGTCCCCTTGCCAGCATCATTCGCAATGCCTCATCCTGCTGATTGAGCAGTTCCTGAGCCAGGATACTTTCCCGGAACTGGATTGCTTGTTCCTCCATCCGTTCCAGGATGAGCGCCGCATCCGTTTGTTTGTCCTGCAAAATCAGATCGAGCCATTCTAATAAGCGAGGATTGCCATCAGAAATGGCGCGGGCTTGGCTTTGCAATGCCCGATTGACTGCCGCTTGAGGCTGGAAGGACAGCAGTCGCTCACACTTTTTTTGCAGGTCTGCCCCCTGCAATGCGGCTAAGGGTTCTCGGTAAAGTCGTTCGTTCAATTGGGGTAGCTGCACATGATAGCGACTGGTCATCAAGGGGTCATTGAAGCGAAGCTGTCATGAGATGCAATTAGCCCCTACCAGCAGCGAGAACCCTCTATTTTTGCGCTTTTTTCATAAGTTTGGCTTATAGACCTTGAATCAGGAAA
>NZ_JACJPJ010000018.1:0-8070 GCF_014696015.1 Oculatella sp. FACHB-28
TGGACGATGCCAATTCGAGATTGGAGACCTGCTCTAAATCAGTTTGCAATCGCTTATGAAGATCGCTTTCCTCTCTAAATTTAGATCTTTGACACAAATCCATTGACATACCCCTCTCTATCAACTCAAGCAAGGGCTACTGGATGACTATCTCATTGAGCAACTCAAAAACCCCTCTATCAAAATGACGCTTGCGTAAGTCCTAATTGCTATTCTCTTACAGGGAAATGGCTACAACTCAAGCAACATGGCAAACGATTGTCCTCCTACTCGATTGATCACCTCGCTGTTTGGAGTTTTTTTAAATCCAAGCTTAGTGTAAAACTGAATGGCTGGGGCATTGTTAGCCCGCACCGTCAGGTAAATAGCAGAATATTTTTCAGTGGCGTATTGCACCAATGCTTCCATCAGTTGTGTGCCCGCTCCCATGTGCCTGAAGGATTTAGCAGTGGCGATCGCCAACTTAGGAATTCCATTTTTGCTATAGCCATATTCCTTGCGGTCATCTGGCAGCAACCGCAACCAAGCAGCGGCTACAGGGTGTTGAGTTGCAGGATGAATTGCCAGGAAACCAATGTCATTGGCTTGTCCCCAGTTAGCGACATAGCGAGCCAAGTGAGGATTGCGTTTAGCGTCGTCTAAAACTTCGCCTGCCTCCTCCATTTGAGCCGCTTCATAGAGCATCTCCCACAAGAATGGTTCATCGAATTGGGTAGCAACTCGAATCTCAAACATTATTGTTTGACGGGAACTAGGTTCTTCATTTGAATTTGGTGCTTTAATCTGCATACGATTTCTCCTTTAACTGAGTGACAGATACGAAAGCGTTGCGATGTATCCAACTCTAGTTAATATAAAAAGTGTTCCCAAAACGTTCCCAAAGCGTTCTGAAGTGTTTGGAACCCTCTACAAGAGAATGTTTGAAGAGATTAAGTTGTGTAGGTTGCAAGATGCATGATCAAATATTGCCAAATTAATCGCTCAAAACGTTTCCAAGATTTTGACTAGTTCCTCAGGATGCGACAGCATTACATCGTGACCAGACCAGAGTTCGATGATAGTTGCCTTCAGCTTACGGGCGCAGGCTCGGCAGGTTTCGATGGGTAACGCCTGATCGTTCCTGCATAAGATGTATAGCATTGGAATTTGCAGCTTAAATAGTTCGTCATCCTCAACCTTACTGGTCATTGCACCAAACGGTTCAGGAGTTAACTTGCTAAAGAAGAGATGCGCTTCTGTATCTGAAAATTCGTCAAAATACCGTTCCCGTGCCTGCTCATAGCTAATGGGTATGCTGTAATCTGAGCGGTTTTGCGCCATCTTAAGATAGGCATCTCGCTGATCCAGCGAAACGTAGTCCATTTGAGATTCACCTTGCTCAGGAACCAGCGCTGCTATAAACACCATGCCTGATAGGCGATCGCAAAGCGCCTTCGCAACCGCTGCAAGTACCATTCCACCAGCAGAGTGACCCACTAGAATGAGATTGTTAAAGTTGTGCTCTTCGACATACTGAATGACCGCGTTTCGGTAGGTCTGTAGGTTAATCCTTTCTCGTGGGGTTGGATCGTCTCCGTGTCCAGATAAGTCAATCGCATACGCCTCATGACCACGATTCTCCAGAAGACCTACAACTTTGTCCCATGCCCATTTGCCATGCCGATTGCCGTGTATCAATAGAAAGCAGCTCATTGCCTCAGTTCATTAATCAAGCTTGTAATACCAGGCTATTCTAAAAAAGCTTCTAAGGTTCTACTATTTCTTCAAGGTGCGACAACTTCTCTTCAAAAAGAATCTTCTTTGAAGAAAACATTATGTTAAGACAACTCTCTACAAAATTTACATCTGTTCTGGCAGTTGCATTCATGAGTGCAACCCTTTTAGGAAGCTGTATAAATTCTCAATTTTCTCAAAGAACCAGCATCTCTAATACCGATAGCAACACTGGAGATGAGACTTGTGCTCCCGAAATAGAAGAGATTGAGTTTGGTATCAGCCCTAGTGAATCTCAAGAAAACTTAAAAACCCATTGGGCTCCTTTTTTAGCTGCAATGGAAGCTGAATTAGGACGACCCGTTATTGCATTTTATGCAACTGACTATGCAGGGGTAATTGAAGCGATGGGTGCTAATAAGTTGCAGCTTGCCTGGTATGGAGGAAAAGCATATATTGAAGCAGCTAAACGATCGAATGCAGAAGCATTTACGCGCACCGTCAACTCAAATGGAACCCAAGGTTATTATTCACATTTAATTACAAACGTGGCAAACCCAATTATAAATGAAGTTGATTTACAAGAAGGGACGGGCGATCGCTACATTGTTGACCATGCTGCCGAGTTAACCTTTGCATTTAATGATCCCAATTCAACTTCGGGTTTTTTGGTTCCCACCTATTACATCTTTGCTAGGAATAGGATGAATCCAAACGAGGCATTCAAAGAGCTAATTTTTGCAGGAAGCCACGAAGCAACAGCATTAGCAGTCGTCAATAACCAGGTAGATGTGGCAACAAATAATAGTGAAACGTTGACGATGCTGGAGAAATCTGATCCAGAGACACGAGCCAAGATTCAAGTGATCTGGACTTCTCCTGTGATTCCTACAGAACCGATCGCCTATCGCAAAGACTTGCCCAGTTGTTTAAAGGAACAAATTAGCTCCTTCTTTTATAACTACAAAGATGTAACCGTTTTGGAGCCTTTAGGTTGGTCTGGATTCGTTCCTGCGGAGGATAAAGATTGGAATACAATTCGTGAATTGGAGATTGCAAAAGACATTCTAGAAGTTCAAAATAATCAAGCTCTAAGTACCGAGGAAAAACAACAGCAAATCAATCAACTCGAACAACAGTTAGAAGAACTACAGTCCTAAATTTCTAGGCTCTCACTTCTGCAAGAAGGTTGAGATTTGAGCGCAGTCAGGAGTTTGATATAAGAATTATTATTAATATGGAAGAAAATCGCTCAGTGACTAACGCCTCAATCTCTCCTGCTGTTCGAGCAATGTTGGAGCAAGAAGCTAAACGAGTTACGCCTGCTCGAATCATCTACTTGATGCTAGCGATCGCCATTCTTATCTTCTCCGCTATTCAAAGCGAGCTTGATGCGGGCGAATTACTTCAAGGCAGCCGTAATATGACCGAGTACATTAGCCGCTATTTTCCACCAGATTTCTCTCATTGGCGGCTCTATGTAGAGGAGATGATTGAAACTATCTCAATGGCAATCTGGGGAACGTTGCTCGCTGCAATTATTAGCGTTCCTCTATCACTGCTTGCTTCAGACAATATTTGTCCTGCTTGGGTTGTTTTTCCGGTACGTTGCTTGTTGGATGCAATGCGAGCAATTAACGAAGTGGTGTTTGCTCTAATCTTTGTAGTAGCGGTGGGATTAGGTTCCTTTGCTGGAGTGCTGGCATTGTTTGTGCATACATCTGGCATATTGGCAAAGCTTTTGTCAGAAGCGATCGAAGCAATTGATCCAGCTCCGGTTGAAGGCATTCGAGCTACAGGCGCTAACCAACTACAGGAAATTTTGTTTGGCATCATGCCTCAAGTGTTGCCGCTGTGGGTATCGTTTACGCTTTATCTGTTTGAGGCAAATGTTCGCTCCGCATCAGTGTTAGGAATTGTTGGGGCGGGGGGAATTGGGGTATCTCTCTATCAAAGTTTTCGCTCGTTTGAGTACACTCAAGTGTGCACGATTTTGATAATTCTAGCCACATCAGTGGCAGTGATTGATATGA
The DNA here is from genome assembly GCF_014696015.1 of Oculatella sp. FACHB-28. Lineage (NCBI taxonomy): Bacteria > Bacillati > Cyanobacteriota > Cyanophyceae > Oculatellales > Oculatellaceae > Oculatella > Oculatella sp. FACHB-28. The sequence continues at coordinate 3,747 of NZ_JACJPJ010000018.1, forward strand.
TTTCTTCTAAATTGCGACAAAAGCTAATTTGATTTTGCTGTCTTGAAATGCAAGCGATCGAAGTAAGAAATTTAACCAAATCATTTAGCGCCAGTTCTGGTGCTAAAACAGAAGCCTTGAAGAATGTCAGTATGGCGATCGCTCCCAAGGAAATTGTGGCGCTGGTAGGGGCTTCGGGATCTGGAAAGTCTACATTACTCAAACTGATCAACGGACTTCAGATTGCAGATAGTGGGCGAGTAGAGATTTTTGGAACACCCATTCAATCGGCAGGGCTGTTGCACTCTAAAGTGAGAAATCTGCGGAGTCAGATTGGCTTTATCTTTCAGCAGTTCAATTTAGTTAATCGTTTAACCGTGATCGAAAATGTGTTGATTGGCAATTTGTCCCGTGTGTCCTTGGGGCGATCGCTATTTCACTGGTTCACCCATGCCGAAAAACTACAAGCCTTAGCGGCTTTAGAGCGAGTGGGAATTCTTGAGCAGGCTTACCAACGGGCTGGAAGGCTCTCTGGGGGGCAGCAACAGCGAGTCGCGATTGCCCGGTGTTTAATGCAGGGTGCAACGATTATTTTGGCGGATGAACCCGTTGCGTCCCTTGACCCAGAATCGGCTCGTAAAGTGATGGAACTGTTGCTCATGCTGAACCGTGAGCAGGAGATTACGCTGGTTGCCTCATTGCATCAGGTTCAAATTGTGCGGCATTACTTTGAACGGGCGATCGCTCTTGCCAATGGTGAGATCAAGTTTGATGGCAAGACCGTTGAGTTGCATGACGAGCGACTGAATCAAATCTATGGGGTATCAAGCGAAGAACTCCTGTTGTCTTAGCTGTTCCTAACTTCTACTCATGACCTGAAATTTCATCTTCGATCGCTCCAAGGGCTTTCAAATTTATTTTTTGTGCTTCGGTTAAACCTTGAATTCCAGTGATGTTTGTTCCCTCGTAGGGACGTTCTGGTTTAATTGATTTGAAGCATTCACCTGTTTGGAGATTCCAAAGTTTAATCACCTCATCAGCCCCACTGCTAGTCAAGATTTGATCGTCTGGATTGAGCGCGATCGTCCAAATCAAATTCGTGTGCCCTTCCAGTGTGCTGAGGCACTGCCCATCTCGCAGCCGCCACCGCTTGATCGTTTGATCGTGGGAGCCGCTGATTAGGGTTTGTCCGTCTGCGCTCCAGATAATTGACCAGACTGTATTTTTGTGTGCCTGTAAAGTGGTGAGACAGTCTCCTGTCGCTACGTCCCACAACTTGATTTCACCATTGGTGCTGCCGCTAGCTAAGGTTTTGCCATCTGGTGCAAATGCAATTGACCAAACCCAATTATTTGGATCACGCAGGATCTGGGCACAACTGCCATCGCTCGGATTCCATAATCGCAACGTTTGGTCGTAACTTCCGGTTGCCAGCAATTGTCCATTAGGGCTCCAGGCAAGTTTTCTCACCCAATTTTCATGTCCTTTCAAAACCTTTAAACAGCGCCCCATCAGCGGATTCCACAGCCTGACTGTATGGTCGTGGGAGCCACTGGCAAGGAGTTGTCCGGTCGGGCTCCAAGCCATTGTCCAGATCAAGCTGCTGTGTCCTTCTAACTTTCTCAAACATTGTTTGCTTTCGAGATCCCACAGTCGAATCGTTTGATCATCACTACAGCTTGCCAGAGTTTGTCCATCCGCGCTCCAGGCAACCGTCCAAACTGAATGGCTGTGCCCCTCAAATAGGTGAATACGCTGCCCTGTGTTGCTGTCCCACAAGGACACCTGGCAGTCATCCCCACCGCTCGCTAGTATTCGTCCATCCGGATGCCAACTGGTCGAGTGGATGGTGTTTCGATATCCCTGCAACGTTTTTAGATGAGAACCAGAGCGGGGATGCCACAAACGAATTGTTTGGTCGAATGAGCCACTTGCTAACACCTGTCCATCCAGATTCCACGCGAGCGATCGCACCGAATTCTGATGGTTTTGCAGCACTTTCACACATTGCCCTGTGTAGGCATTCCAAACTCTCACTGTTTGGTCGTCGCTTCCACTGGCAATCGTTGTTCTATCTATGTTCCAGACGATCGACCAAATGGCATTTGTATGTCCCTCCAAACAGTTCAAGCATTCCTGTGTTTCAACATCCCACAACCGAATAGTTTGGTCATTTCCTCCGCTGGCAAGAGTGCATCCATCAGAACTCCATGCCAAAGCCAACACTGCATTATTGTGACCCTGGAGAGTTGCAACACATTCATTTGAAAGGATGTCCCATAGTTTAACTGTCTGGTCAGCACTACTGGTTGCTAGGATCAGTTGAGGTTCTGTTTTAGAGCTTGTTGAAGGCATCGGCTTCCAGGCAACAGTCGTAATTTTATTGTCATGTCCCTGAAGCGTTTTGAGACACTGCCCCATGTAAGGTTCCCAAATCCGAATACACTGATCAACGCTCCCACTGGCGAGAAATTGTTGATCAGGACTCCACGCCAGTGCCCGAACTTTACTACCACAGAACAACTGTTGGAGGCAACGTCCGGTGTTTATATCCCATATTTTGATAGTTTGATCATCGCTCGCGCTGGCTAACATTTGTCCATCTGGGCTGAAGTCAATTGACCAAACCCAATCGCTGTGTGCCCGCAAACTCAAGTGAGGTTGTCCCACACTCACCAGTTGGTCAGTATCGAGTTGAGTTCGCCAGAACCAAACTTCACCGCTCGTATCGGCGGCTGCCAAATACTGATTGCTGGAGAAAGCGACAGCAAGAATACTGCCAAAAGTTTGCGTAAAAACAGAATGATTGACAATAGTATGGCTCAGATCAACGTAGCGCAAATTCACCTTTTGTAGATAAGCGTGCCAAATGATTAAGTTGGAGAAGTTAAACGCTCGTAGATCAAATTGTAAGTGGCTACACAGATTAATCAGATTGCCACAACCATACCCAGAGAAGTGATTGTCTGGCTGTTGTAATACTGTCAATATCTGAGAGATGCGTTGTTTTAATAGATTTTGAGTATTGAACGTGTGACGAAACTGAGCTGCAATCGGGTTCAAAATTAATCGAACCTGACTTTCTCGAACATAATCTTTGACAGTGGTTTTAATTAGACAATAGCGAATAAATAGAGATAATTCAGCACTAGTCAATTCCTTAATGATCTGATTGACAAAGCGCTCAGTCACAAACTCCATTACAACAGGTTGTTGAGTGTAACTGCCAAGTTGAATTTCAAGGAGCGATCGCCGAGACAATGCTTCCAAAGCTTCTAAAACAACGGTGCGAGATGGAGTTGGGACAATATCTTCAATCAACTCGTTGCTAGAAGTCCATTCTCGGTTAATTGCCAGCCAATACATCACAATCTTTTCAACTTCCGTCAATCGCCTAAACTGCTGGTCAAGCAACTGGCGAATTCCCTGAAAGACAAATGCATCCTGTTCTAAAAACAGAGCAATCTTGCTATCAAATAAACTTTGAATTGAAGTCGCCACAATTTTCAGGGCAAGTGGGCTACAGCTATAGCGATCGCACACCTGTTGCTTTTCTGCATCAGTTCCCACTAAACCTTTTGCATCCAGCAACGCTCTGGCAGCTTCAGGTGAACCCGATAGCAACAGCGATCGCACAGGAGAATTAGCGCTTTCCAAAATCCCCACTTCCGCAGGTTTTTCCCGACTAGTGAGCAAGAGACAACTTTGATGAGTTGTTTCCGCTACCAATCGCAGTAGCTCACCATAATTCTCATAGCCTGTGCGGTAGGAACCTGCTCCATCACCCTCCTGTAAAATCGTCTCCAAGTTATCGAGAATAATTAAACAACGAGAGTGCCGCAACCAGTGCAGCAGACGGTTCAGCTCTGTTCCACTATCCTGCTGATGAGACAAAAATGGAATTAGATCCGCTAAAAGCGTTTCCAGCGGCGGAGCGTTTCGCAGCGATCGCCAGATAATCAATTCAAACTCATGCTGTACGCTCTGTGCCCACTTGATGGATAAGGTAGTCTTGCCAATACCGCCCATCCCCACTAGCATGAGCAGCCGAGAGCGATCGTTAATACTCCACTGATGTAGGATGGTCTGTTCAGTTTCTCGACCGTAGAAGATGGAGACATCGATCGCTTCACCCCAGTCAGTGGCGATAGATGCTTGAATAACAGCGTTTCGAGAAGCGGGAGCGGATGCGATTGTTTCATTTGTCGGCGAGTTTGTGGCTTCTTCCTCGCGCAGCAGTTGTTCATACAGCTTGCGTGTGTTGGGACTCGGATCAACACCTAACTCCTCACGCAGCACACTCATGCAGCGATGGTAAATTTGCAGGGCATTGGCGCGATCGCCA
>NZ_JACJPJ010000019.1:0-14658 GCF_014696015.1 Oculatella sp. FACHB-28
TCCGTCTCCACCTTTGACCTGGCAGTCGCACTCAAGCAGTGCCTGGCAACCCAAGAACTCTTCCTCTACCCCGGACAACTAGAAGTCTTCCCCAACGTCAAAAGCTACGGTAAAGCGGGCAAGACAGTCGAATACAACGCGCATCGACTGCCCCTGCAACCCGGCTCCGGTTCAACCCTCCTGAATGAAGACCTCCAGCCCATCCGAGGGAACCTGGAGCAGTTCTTTGGAGCCTGGGACACCGCTGCTGCCGGACAGGACATGGACGAACTGGGAAAAGCACTCACCCGCGCCCGCAAAGCGCATCGCACTCGTCGAGCCTCCCGCTCCAACAGAATCGACTCCTGGAAACAAGACCTGCAAAGCGAAATGGAGCAAGGCTGGACCGGCTACGGACAGACCAACCAGCTGCTGAAAGCGATCGCCTGCTACGGGGTTGTGTTTGAAAGCTTAAGCGGAGAAGCACTGGTCCACTACGTCGAGGAGATTGCTACTCATTGCCCTGGCTACAGCCAATGGTGCCGCCATCAGCATGAGATCAGCAAACGCGCCGAAGACTGGGCAAGCGCCGCCGAAAATTACTACTGGGCACTAGGCACTACTCCCAAACGAGGGAGAGCGCCACAAGGGGGCAACAACATCGTCTGCTTCAATCGAAAGCGTGCAGAAGACGCACAGAGCCGAATCAAAACAGCCGTCTCAGAACTGGAAGCAAGAGGCGAACTACCCGACGGCATGACCGCCCGCATGAAAGCGATCGCCCAACTAGCGAAGTGCAGCTTTACCACCCTCCAGAAGTACAAAGAGCTATGGCAGCCCCAAGAGCATGTAATTACCCCCACAGAGGCAGTTTCAACGACTTTATCCTCCCCTTCTGAAACCTCTACTCAAGCCTCCAAAGCCGCTTCCTCAGAGGAATTACACACGATTGCCTATATGAAGGGTGAAGCGCTAGCGCCTGACCATCCTCCTTCGAAACCCCCTTTGGATCGGAAAGGGGAGGGTACAGGGAGGGGGAATGAGAGTTTTCCACAGGTAGAATCACTCCTGAGTGAAACCGTTGTCCTTCCAGTTGTCTCTCATCCTCGAACAGCGCAAAACGATTCCTCCCATCTTGAGCCTGCTTTTGATCGCCATGACCTGAGTGATGTGGTAGACGGAATTAGGCATCAAATCAAGCATCTAGGCTGGACTGTTGCCCAGGTGCAGCAGTTTATTGCCGATAACTTCCAGGGTAAGCGCAGAGCACATCTGACCCAATATGAGCTGCATTTGTTGCTCTACCGGTTATGGCAAGTCAATTCTAGTGAATACTGATCTGCACAAGGGGCATTCTTCAACACTTTGTAAGGACTAATTCTAGGAGTAAATGGTTGAAATAGGCATTTACTCCTGAGGATAGTTAATGACACCAAAACCGGCTAGATGTCGTGCGGCTTGATGAACTTCTTCCATCGTGATCGGTCTACCTAACTCTATCTGAGCCACTCTTTGGAACTCGGTCAAGCCATACCACCGATTAATGTCAAGCCATGAGGACGGCCAGTAGTACATGACCCAGTTGAAAAGTAGACTGGCTAATAAAATGGTATCTTCCATCTCACAAAAACTTTCGGACTACTAATAGTATTTAAGTCTTGCTGTATTCGTTGACTTAATGCATTTGCCATTTAACCCTAACTAAAACAATAAGCCCTAACCTAGTGGTCAGGGCCCTGTTTCCCTATAGACCGACCTTATAAAGCGTGGTCGGCGGTTTTGATATAGCTGTATCATCTTGTTTCCTCTTGTTTTGGGATAGTCGGGAAGCTACCCGTTTTTATGGGTAGGCATGAGCAGAACTAGAAGAGCGATCGCCTCTTCCACGTCTGAACAGGCAATAACCTTTGCAACTTAGCAGACAACCCATGCTCCGTTCCGCTCCATCAACTTGTGTACGCCCAGCATGGGTGTGAACTAATGGGGTGAAAGTCCCCTGGAGGAGAACCAACATCCAAATGGTCAAGTTACAGATCCGAGCGATGACAACTCCTAGCTTAAAGCAAGGGCGCTCCTGTGAAGGAGGGTCTGAAGGAAGCTGGCGGCAAATCTGCGAACCGACGAACAGAAACGACATAGAAGGCTGAGATTCCTGGGGCGAGTTAGCACAACATAACAAAGCCCAATGGTTCAGGGAACACAAGTATTTGACGCGGTTGTGCAGAGACAGTTCACATTCTTATCTGGGGAGGTCTGTTTGATGGCGACTGGGAGTGTTATGGGAGTCGGACTGAGGGCTATCTGGAAACGGATAGAACAGCCACCGAACCCTACGGCAACCTAAACAGCGCATGGAGTAGCAATACTCAGTGATAAGTCAAACAGAAGTCAGCAGAGTCCATAGTAGTTCCATTTGGAGCGAAGGGACGAACATGAACGAGTTAAGGAGGAGCGATGAACAACTCAAACTCATCAATGAACCCGGATGGGGGAGATGGCGTTTGGCGTGCGGGCATTAAGCCAGCCAAGGGCAACTTGATGACGCGAATTTTAGAGCGCAGCAATGTACAACAAGCATGGAGCCGAGTGAAGTCAAACCGAGGCGCACCCGACAGTGACGGGATGAGCCTGGAAGACTTTCCAGACTATGCACGGGAGCATTGGAGTGAGATTCGCCAATCTCTGATGGATGGTAGCTATCAACCTCGTCCAGTGCGACGGGTGACCATTCCCAAACCACACGGCAAGGGAGAGCGAAAATTGGGTGTGCCTTGTGTCATCGACCGGGTTATCCAACAAGCCATCCTACAAGTGCTAACTCCCATCTTCGACCCAGAGTTTTCCCAATCCAGTTTTGGGAGCCGACCAAAACGCTCTGCTCACGGAGCAATCCGCCAGGCGAAAACGTTCGTCAAAGCGGGATACCGATATGTGGTTGATCTGGATTTAGAGAAATTCTTCGACCAGGTCAACCATGATGCTTTGATGTCTCGCATTGCTCGAAAAGTCACCGATAAGGGACTTCTGGCATTGATTGGATGTTACCTGCGAGCAGGGGTAATGGTAGGGGACACGATTGAGCCAACGGTGCTAGGGACACCACAAGGTTCGCCCCTTTCGCCGTTATTGTCCAACATCCTTCTGGATGACCTCGATAAGGAGTTGGAAGATAGAGGACATCGCTTTGTCAGGTATATCGATGACCTAGTAATCCTGGTCAGAAGTAGACGGGCAGGGCGACGGGTAATGCTAAGCATTAGCCACTATCTGACTCAAAAGCTGAAGCTCAAGGTCAATCAACAGAAAAGTCAAGTGGTCAAGATCGAGAAACTAGAGTACTTGGGATTTACATTCCGAGGTATTCGGATTTTCGTCACAAACCAAGCCCTGAAGGACTTCAAACATCGATTGCGAGGATTAACGTCCCGCAGTTGGGGAGTCTCAATGGCAGAACGAATCAAACGATTGAACTGCTACTTACGAGGATGGATGAACAAATGCAAGCATCTCCCAACATTACACTCCTATTGAAGAGTTGGATGGGTGGTTGAGGCGACGGATTCGGATGTGCTACTGGAAGCAGTGGCGCAGACCCAGAACGCGCATCACCAACCTGCTCAAACTTGGAACAAGGAAGCGGCAAGCAATTATGACAGGTATTAGTCGTAAAGGCTATTGGCGCTTGTCAAAAACGTTAGCAACGCATACAGGGATGACCAACCAGTGGCTTGAGCAACAGGGATTGCTATCGGTTCGTAACCTATGGCTGAAAATCCAGGGTTACACCTAATTCATCAAGGTTGTTTGCGCGTCTTCATGAACCGCCCATTGCGGACCCGCACGATGGGTGGTGTGGGAGGGGCAGGAGAAACACCTGCCTCGACCCGATTATGCTGCGATCGCACTTTCAAAATTAGCAATATGTGATTTACAACTATGCACGCTTAAAACACATGAGTTTCTTCAACGCGCTTTGAGTAATGGCGATCGCATTTCATAACCCTTGGTAGTCTGTCGTTTTTATTCATTGATGGGGTTCTGAACGCGGTCGATGCGGGGCAGAACTGGAATTGTAAGGGTTGGAGGGCGATCGCTGAAGTTTAAGATGCGAACAATGCTGTTTTGAGATTGAATGTTGTAGGTTGAACCGCGATCGTTAAGGTTCTGAAGGCAAACAATTTAACTCGGTTGTAGAGTGGGCATTGCCCACCCTTGTATCTTTAGTTCCTTATCCTCCATTGAGGATGCGAGTGGCAACACTGCCAGGAAGATGTCCTCTTTCCAACATGTCATTTGTCACTTCCTTGGGGTTATATGTGACTATTTCACCGCGCCAAGAGGCTCCATCACTTCTGGGATAGAGCAAATTCATAGCCTCTACATACCTGTTAATCTGCTCATAATGATTTTTACTATCAGTTTCAGATTTAATCTCATAGATCACTCCATTTCTCCAATCCACGCGATCCATGCGACTTGTTCGACCATTCACTCTTATTGACCGCTGATCGTCTAAATCAGGAGGAAGTTTGGTAAATCTTTCACCATGTTCATCAGCATAGTTGCCCCTAGCCAAACGCTCAGGTTGTGCAGGTTCACCAGGTTCAGCTTCTCCTGTAGGTACAAGCTCCATTCCATTTTCATTTAAAACACTTTCACGAACCTCCTCTTGCCTTTCATTAAACGCTCCTTTCACGACTTCCTCTTCAGGATCTTGTGTAGAAGCATCCCCTTGATCATCTAGGTAGGCTCTCACGCTATCACGCACTTCTTGCAATCTTGCTGAAGGTATATCACCAAAAAACTCTTGCACTTTTGCTATCTCTTCGAGTGTAAGTTCAGCAGATGCCGCATCACTAGATCTGGGAGGTGTGCTGGAACTAGTTACAGGGTCGGAATTGTGTGATGGTTCGATCGCCGGGATATTGGAGCGCGGTTCAGGACTCAAACTGACTATGGCTTCAGGATTAGGAGGTGGGTTTGAGTTATCTGGGTTCTGGTTAGAGGGCAATGCTCCATCGTCAGAACTTTCATCATCAGAACTTCCTCTTCCGTCACTTCCACCTACAGGCGGAAGTCTGTTGTTATTGTTGCCAGATCTGCCAGAACCACCTGTAGCAAGTGGTGGACTAGTAGGCGATTTCGGAACGTTATTATCATTAATCCCAGAACCTAGGTCTCTAAAATTGGACGTGTCTCCGAGCCTGTAAAGAGAGGTTCTGTTCTCGTCATTCAAGCCTCTAATATTCTCAAAATCATTAGGGCGATTAGTATCAAAAGGACTGTTATTAGTGTTTTGTTCTCTCGATTGCCCGATCGTAGTACCTGAATTTGTAGTACCTGTAGGATCATCATTGCGATTAGTGCTCGGAGGGCTATTGTCAGAATCTAGAGATGAAGACGGTTGATTGCTTATTGATGTCCCATCTGTTGCCCCCCTGCCTACTGCTCGACCCAACAACAGCTCCGCGATTGTATCGACACCTACTGTTGAGATTGCATCCGTTAAATGCTGCGCTGCTGTGTTTAGATCTGCCTCAGTCCCTGCATTCTCTGTGACTGCATAAAAGTCTCGTATATATCCCCCGGCATCCCATAGAGCTGAACCGATTTGATAGGCATCTTCAATTTTCGTTAAAAGACCCAAACCGGTATACATAAGTAATGCCTCTCCAACAAATTCCGTAAGTAGTTGCGGTAGATTTGCTGGATCAACTAGCTCCCTGAACGTTGCTTCAACTTCAGCACCTAGCATAGGAAGCGATCGTTCAGCGGCTTCGCCCATCCTAGCGATATGACTCATTTCAGCGATCGTTTGGGCTGAAGTTTGATTGCTTTCGGCTAGGGTAGAGAACGAGTTAGAACGTCGCTCTAATAGTTCACGCTTCTCTTCTGGGTTTGCTAGCCAAATCTCTGCCGCATCAGGATTTTTGGGTAGATCAGATGGTTGATAGCGCAGTTCTGCTCCCGAAAATATATTAGCTCTGCGTTCCAGCAGTTCATCCTTTTGGTCTGGAGGAGTAAGCCAAACCTCTGCTGCATCAGGATTTGTAGGCACATCATGAGGTTCATGTTGAGGATTTGGCTCAGCAGGCGGAGGTGCGGCAACTACATCTGCATGGTCTATGGCAGCGATCGAAACGGGCTGTAGAGGAGGTGGCTCGCTCACATCATTGCTAAAGGCGGCATTCCAGGTGTCCGGACCCACAACTCCGTCTACTTCTAGCCCTTGCGCCTCTTGGAATTTGCGGGCAACTTGTTCGCTTTCTGGTCCATAAAAACCATCTATAGCGATATTAGGGGCATAGCCCTGGTCTTTCATGCGCTGCTGCCACTGTTTCACAGCAGGATCAGAAGTTAAGGGTACTCCTTGCTCATACTTCAATAGAACTGGAGGCTTGTCCAGCCCTGGAGCTTTTGGCGTACTCAGCTCAGATGCGCTGGAGGTGTGCTCCGCCGCCTCAGCAAATATTTGGTTTCTCTGCTCTAACAATTCATCCTTCTGGTCTGGAGGGGTAACCCAAACCTCTGCTGCATCAGGATTTCTAGGTAGGTCATGAGGTTCATAAGATGGGCGCGGTTCGGGTTGAGTACCTGTGCCCTCTACTAGTAGAAGATTGGGTCGTTCACTTGGGGTAGCACTATTCGATTTCTGCCCAATTAAGCTGTCACGTTCAACGATGGCGTTATGCAAGTCTTCAGCTTGACCTCTTTTAATCGTAGGCAGAACTTGGGTCGAAAGCGATCGGGGTTGAGGAGTGAGATCTTCAGCCAAATCGATCGCGGCTGAAATGTTCACCTGACCATAGCCCGTCTCAGAATCCCGTCCTGGCTGTTGCAAATCGATCGCGGTTGACTCAAGTGCTTGGACGACCTGGCGATAGTCTAACTGTGGGTTTGCGTCCCAGGTTTTGGCGATCGCTCCTGTCACCCTAGCTGCCGCTAGAGATGTCCCCATTGCTTCACCTCCCTGACCAGCGGCAACAAAGTCTAACCCTGCTCCGTAGCTAGAATACTCCGCTCGTTTTCCTCCCTCACTGGCTCCTACAGCAATCACATTGTCAAACTCTTGAGATGCCTGCCCTAAAGCAGACATGGCTTCACCCTGATTGCCTGCCGAAGCAACAACTAGCACCCTATTCGCTTGGGCGTACTTCAAAGCCTCTCTTTCCTCAGCAGTCAACTCCAAGCGGGTTGAGACACTGCCATCCGGGTTAATTTGAGTCAAATCAAAGCTGAGATTGATGACTGCATTGGAATGCCCTCTTGCTTTTGCCGCATCAACGAAGTTCACCAAGGACTTTGACCATGTTCCAGTTCCTACACTATCTGCTAGCCAATCCGGGAATTGGTGTCCAACCCGCTGAATCACGTCTATTACTTGAGTTCCATGATCTTGTGCCTTGAAGCCAGTATCAATGACACCCACATAGGGATGAGCCAGGCGATCGCCACCGCCAGACTGACCTGAAGGTAGAAAATTCTCCAAATAAGTTTCGCTATAAGCTCCGTTCACCCAAGATTCAGTCGCAACTTGAGCATTTTGGATAACGTCTCCAGTCTTTTCGGCAAGGTTGCGCCCAACAGTGATAGCACTATCCACGAATTCTCTAACATCGCGGTTTTCAGATAGATTGGCGACCCATTTCTTAAAAAATCCAATCCCTTGCTGAAGGCGACCGGTCAAACCTTCTCGGAGTTCATTGTCAGGAGCATTCCAAGTCTCGCGAACCGTATCAATTCCCTCATGCGCGGCTTCAGGAAGGTGAGTGGCTGTCTCACTAATGAACTGACGTAAACCTGAAGTACTCTCTTCAATTGTCTTGTCAACGACATTAAACGCCTTACCTACTTGTCGCGCAGCAAAATCAATTGGAGGAATTCCACTTTCAAATTCATCTCCATATACCGATGAGGTACCAGTACCAGATTTGGTTTGAGCAGCATTGATGCTGCTGTCGTGGCTTGCTCCTATATCCAAGCCATCAGCAGGATTCAAAAGAGGATGCGTCGAAATGTTTATAAGAGTACTATGAGCCCTACTAGGCGACTGTCTAAAGGGATCGCGATTAATATCAGTGCTACCAGGTAGACCAGTAGAGGGATCTACTCCAGTCTCCAAACCGTTTCCAGGATTGATTTCATTGATAGACATTGGTAGATACCTCTGGCTAGAGCAGGTTTACTAGGACCAAAAACTCACAGATGAAATCAGAAGTCGCCTTATAAATTCAGAATTCTACACACAACAGGTTTCAAAAAGTGCTTTATTTAGTTATAGCAATCCAATCTCAAACGACATCAATATTTGGATCTTTAAAGAGCAATCAGCACTCAAAGTTTTTAGTATCAAATATTACTCACTAATTATTTATTGTTAGTTTATTAAAAGATTAAGCAGGGACAAAGCTATCTAAGTAAAGAATAAATGTCCATCTAGACAATCTTTATGATATGGAAGTTGCTTTTTTGTTCTAAGTCAGCTCATCTCACTATGAGCCATAGCACTCATGAACTCAACCCAACACGAGGGTAGAAGAACTGTGGAATATGACATTAAGCCCGTAATAGATACAAGAGCAAGGTTGAACAATTGTCCTCATCAAATTCTTCTCATTCTATCCTCATTGATTGCTGAAGAGAATCTATGCAAGCCGTGAGAGACAAAAAGAAACCTCCAATACCCTTGAGGATAGAACGTTTCAATAGAAGACAACGATTGTTGCGTTATACCAATTCAATATGAAGCTGCATAGAAAAGAGCTTCCAAAATGAAATCGTAAGATGAGACAAAAATTACCTGCTCACAGGGGTTGTGTCGCAAAAACTCATTAAAGACAAACGATTTCTATCAATCTCATCGTCTTAAGCAGCTACTCCAAAGATTGCTTCGATAAATCTGACCTGAGATACAACATTCCCTTGATCGATGCCATTGACTTGTCCTTTTCTAATCATATTCATTGCTTCAATCCCACTCAAGGCTCTTCTTGCTGTGTTGAACGTCTTAAATCCCATCATCGGTTTTACAATTCGCTTGATGTGCCGATGATCTTGCTCAACCATATTATTCAGATATTTGCTCTGCCTCAGTTCCGTCTTCTGATCAATCGCCTCATCTGCTTTGAGAACCTCCATTGCCGCTGGGTAAGCAGCATGCTTGTCTACGTTAATCACCCGTGGAGTCTGCGTGTGCTGGGCTTTCAGGACTTTACGAAAGAATCGTGCGGCAGCTTGAGCATCCCGCTTGGCACTGAGCATAAAATCCAGGGTATTGCCCTCCGAATCCACGGCGCGATATAGATACTTCCTATATTCCTCTGACTTTGATATAAGTTTCGTCTACGCGCCAGGAATTCTTGGTTGGCTTCAGGTTAGGTCGAATGCGTTTGTCGAGTTCTGGGGCATACTTTAAAACCCAACGATTGATCGTCCAGTGGTCTACCTCGACACCCCGTTCCTGCATCATCTCTTCCAGGTCTCGGTAGCTGAGGGAGTAGCGGCAGTACCACCGCACATTCAGCAGGATGATTTCAGGCAGAAAGTGCCGCCACTTAAACACAGCAGGAGTAGACATCGAAGGGCAAGGAGAGAAGTTTGAGCCTGCTTACTTTACCATTGACTGGTTTTTGCGACACAACCGTAGATTGGGGACGTTATGCGGAACTGTTTGAGTATGATGCTGGTGAGGATCGCTTATATCTACCGGAGCCAGTTGAGGTAGGAGGCAGTGCAGCTGAATCAATGGGATAACAACTCATTCAAGGATTGAGGTAAACAGGTTAAGTAATCTACTGTTTGCTCATCTTCTCGATTCATGCAAGAGACATCATGAGCGCCATCGCGCTCACATCCGCGAACGAAAATCTATTTTCAAAGCAGGTCTAATGATCTACACTCATTTCTTCAACCAAGGAGGACAAAAAGTGAGAAGTCCACTTGATCCATGACGAAGATCTGAACGTAGCAGTGTCCAGAAATATTTAACGCACAAAGTTTCAGCCGAAAAGAGGCATTTATGGCATTGAATTATACAAATTCCAGCAACTGCTAGGAAAATTGAGATGTTCCCTACAGGAGTCGAAGTTTCTACAGGGCTTATCTGCATAAAACCTTCAACCGTATGCCCTTCTACAGGGAAGTATTTTACAAACTTTGGTGCCAAAAACTATTATTTGTTCGTCGTTCACTAATTTACTAAATCATCCTAATACTTCTGTTTAGCCTGCTTCACCAATTGATGCTTAAAGTGAATTCGTTTGTATAAATTAGTATTGTCAATGATAAAAATTAGATGGATTACCACTTAAGGATATCCTTAAGTGGTAATCCATTTAAAAATATTTTTAATGGATTTTGTAGGGCCTTATTCTGAAGTTTTGCGATCAAAGATTAACCGAGGAAAAGGCGAGTTTACCTACATAGCCTGAGTTTTTTGAACGGTAATTCCAGATTTTACTAATATTTCAATAAATTTGAGACTTGCAAAATTTTCCCGGTCCTATAAACTCGGTTTATGAGTAGTCAAACGGCTCCTAGAAGGTTAAGCCAAGGAATTAGTTAAAATTTCCTTTTGCAGATTGTTAACTCAATTTCCTAAACTTTCTTCTCTCACGAACTGTGTACTATCTCTGTTTACCGTCAGTTTGGTTAACTGGCTGATAGTGCGGTTTCTCAGGCTGCCATAAGCCTAAAGGCTAGTCTTATTGGAATACAAAAAAGTCTTCCAATGAGACTAAAAAATTAAAAATCATAGGAGCTTTGTTGGAAAAGGATTTCGTTGGTTTTCTCCTTTTTTCTCAAAAACAGCACCTATATCTACACAGTACTCCTGTGTAGACAGTACCGTTGTACTATTGAGACACGTCCATTATCTAGACAAATTCTATGGAAGTTCCCCAATCTTTGTTTGATGCTTTTGTAATTTTTACTCAGCAGGAGGGCAATCGGAATAACTGCAGTTTGATCAACAATCTTAGATCTGGGCTAAGACGCCATGTCTTGCCTGATTATGGCTTTACAACTACTAAACTTAAGAAGTTAGATGTAGTTTTGATAGAGGTACCAATTGAGCAATTTAGGAACGTTGAGGAATCTTTCGAAAAAAGTGTAAAGTTATCGATTGATGCAGGTGTCTTATCATTGGAAACTGTTAGAGGATATAGGTCAGCAATTCTACGCTTTCTTAATTGGCTCCGTGAACAAGGTTGGTATCCTAAATCGCCATCTAAAGCATCAAAAGACCCAGGAAAATACGCCCCTCCATTGGGAAACGGACCTAATAAAAAGTTATTCCAGTATCTCGGATCTAGCAGACAAGGAAAGCGTTGTCGCAGCGAACTTCACTACAGTTTGAAAGAATCTGAGTTGACTCCTAGACTAATAAGACAATTGGAGGTAGTACCAGGAGGAACAGTGGCAGGTGAGCCAACGCTAACCAAACGAGATTTTAGTAAAGCTTTAGTCCAGCAATTTAAGGGTTTCCCTGCTAATTCCTTACCTCAATACGGACTCCACTATTTCTTAACAGCTAAGGAGGTACCTAAACGAAAAGATGATCCAATGCGGGAAGTGACTTATCAAAGTCGACGTACCAGCATTCTGGCTTTCTTAGGTTGGCTAAAGAATTTTAGAGGATGGGAAAGTAAGAATCTCAGTCTAGAATTGATGACCGATAGAGAGTTACTGGAAGAATTTATCGCCTGGGGAATCAATAAGCAAGATAATACGTATGCCTGGGCAGGATCCTTTGCAGCGGCAGGCTTGAACGTCGCAAAATGGCTACATCACAAATACTCTAGAGCTTCATTCTATAAAGATGTTGAAGCTGTTGTAGCACTTAGAGATTATGGGCGTGAGCTTGACAAGAAACGAAGATCTCAGGGCACTAACGTTCAGGAGGAAAAGATAGAAAAGTTTTTAACTTTTGAGGAATGTGAGCAGGTTGAGAGCTACCTGAAAGCATGTTGTGCGCCGATGAGAGAGTACTTTCGGAAGGATGGAACACGTCGATGCACATCACGTAGACCTGAACGAGGTGTCATTAGCTCATGGCAGCATTATCTGATTATTTCACTGTTGATTTATTGTCCAGTACGGCAGCGAGAACTTCGCGAATTAGAGGTTGGCGTTACTATATTTCGTGAGCCAGAACGTTATTGGGTAAGAGTTGGACCTGATGGCCACAAAGTTGGCTCTAAAACTGGTCGAGGTAGAGAATATCCTATTCCCAGCCACCTAACAGCCTACCTCGATGAATGGCTCACTGTATGGAGACCAAAGTTTAAAGCAGACCATGAGTTTGTTTTTATGATGGTTGGTTCGAAGCGGTACCCAGAAGCTTGTAGTAAACCCTTCAATGCAGGTGCTTTATACAAATATGTTACCAGCCATATGTACAAAGTAACCTCGTTTCTTTTTGATGAACCAAAACGGACTAATCCACACTTCTTTAGAAATATTGCAATCACTCATCAACGGAAGAATGGAGATCCTCAACAGCAAGAAGCCTTAGCTGAATTGATGGGGCATTCTGTTGATGAAGCCAACAGAACTTATAGCCTGATGACGTCTAGAGAGAAAACTAGTAAAGCCCAAAGTTGGTGGGATTCAACAGCCAAAACTTGAGTAGCTTCGTTGCTAAGATTCAGGTTGATGAAGATGTCCTTAGCTTTGGGATATCCGAAGTCAAGAAGAGTAGTTTTCTCAGCTTTGCCCAATTTTCCTGCCGAAAATGCCTCTTTTCGGCAGAAAACTGGGTGCTTTTAGGATAGGTTACTGGTTCAATCAAGCGGGCTTCTTACCCCTCGTCCACCCCGATTCAAAACATGGGTGTAAATCATCGTTGTCTTAACATCTTTATGCCCTAGAAGTTCTTGTACCGTGCGAATGTCGTACCCATTTTGAAGTAGATGGGTCGCAAAGCTGTGGCGAAAGGTGTGGCAAGTCACTCGTTTCTCTAGCCTAGCTAGTCTCACAGCCTGCCGCACTGCTCGTTGAATGCCCGTTTCATGCAGGTGATGTCGTCGTGTTACCCGGCTGCGAGGATCTTGCGATAACCGCTCTGCTGGAAATACATACTGCCAAATCCATTGGCGATCAGCATGAGGGTACTTCCGCTCCAAGGCAAACGGGAGATACACCGAGCCATAACCGCGATCGAGGTCTTGATGGTGCAACTGTCGTACTGTTTGAAGATGCACTTGCAATGGTTCCACGACACGGTTGGGTAACATAGTCACTCGACTTTCCTTTCCCTTCGTATCACGGATGACAAGTTGATGCTGAGCAAAATCGACATCTTTGATCCGCAACTGCAATCCTTCACTCAACCGCAACCCACTTCCATACAACAGTTGCACGAGTAACTTATAAACACCATATAAGTGATGAATGACATGCTGTACCTCATCCGGGGTCAGAACAGTCGGTAAGTAGCGCGATGGTTTTGCCCGAACTGCATTGATACCCACTAGCTCTTGTTCGAGAACGATTCGATAGAGAAAAACGATGGCGTTGAGTGCCTGGTTTTAAGTAGATGCAACGACGTGTTCATTGACAGCTAAGTGAGTCAAAAACTGAGTGACCTCAGGGGTGCCCATATCAGCGGGATGACACTTATTGTGAAACAAAATGAAGCGGCGAATCCAGTGAACATAGGTTTTTTCAGTGCTATAGGAGTAGTGTTTGACCCGAATAGCATCCCGGACCTGGTCAAGCAGCTTGCGTGGGGGAGGTTCCAGCATAAGTCAGTGAAGCGGTTTTGTATAAAATGCAACTTAATAATACAAGTGTTCTACTGAAACTGCTTGAGCAGATATGCGGAACTCTGCTGTATATCTCGCCCAGTCTGGGTGGATCTACAGCAGCATTGCTGTTTATTTGCCAATCTGGGGTGAATCTACAGCAGAGTGTTCGTTGATCCATCCCAGAACCGGAGATCTACAGCAAGGCTCTGTATACTAAATTGTTGTGTTGTTGCGCGTAGCGTGACGGAAGTGCGAGGACAAATTGGCTACAACGATATCTATGAACGAGCAATGGTGGTCAACACTTAACAAGTTCTCTTTTGGCGATACGCCGCAGTTGGCTGACGAATTGGCATTTTTAGTCGTTAAAGGGGTAAAAAGGGGTACGTCTTGGTTACAGAGTGAAGGACAGCAAACACAGGTAGGGCAAAAGCACGTGGTGTTAGACGGTAAAGGTTCGCCTGTTGCCGTAATCAAGACTGTAGAACTCCGGTTACTCAGGTATGATGAGGTTGATGAAGAGTTTGCTTACGATAGTGGCGAAGACGATAGAACTCTTTCTTCTTGGAGGGTGGGTTACCGCAACTACTACGAACGACAAGGCAAATTCGCACCAGATATGCTGATGTATTGTGAACGATTTAAACTGATTGAAATCATTAAGTCTGTAGAGCCGCTAACTTAAGCGGACAAGGCATGGTCATAAGGTTGTGAGTGCACCTGCAAAGCGTCAATGACAACAACACAACAAGGCGCTGCACCCGACCGCATACAGCCTCCGCTTGTTCCTCGCTTCACTCCGCGCTTCCGGCGGCGGGTGTTCGGCGACAATAACCTTGGCTGGATCGAAAAGTAGTGACTTGACCGGTTATGGGATCGCAACCCAAGGTTAGATCGCAAGATTGAGTTGGGTCTGGTCAAAGCGTTAAAA
>NZ_JACJPJ010000002.1:0-1981 GCF_014696015.1 Oculatella sp. FACHB-28
TCATCGACATGACAGAACAGGGATTCTAGACTAAGCATGGGGCGGTTAGATGAGTTAAAAATTAGGTACTTTCAACTCTATCTATTTCGCCCCTCCTTATCCCGAACTCACGTATTGTTAGGGTCAGGCTCAATCACCACAATCTCACAGCCATTAGCGTGAAGGTGGTTGACGATTTGTACCCCAACTCCCCCTAACCCACAGATGATGTAGTGCTGACTATGGGGAATGCGGCTCGTGTTCCAAAGCTGCTTAAACCGAGTCCCCAAAACAAAGTCATTCAGCAGCGCGTAGCAAATTCCAATAACTGCTGCGCCAACCAGCATCATGACCACAGTAAAAACTTTGATACTTGCAGGAGCATGTTCCACAACACCTTCGTTGCCCCCAGCCCCCGTAATCATTCCTACAGAAAAGTACAGGGCATCTATGGGTGTGGTTTGCAGGTTTACTGCTGTGTAAGTGAGGGTTGCACCAAAAATCGTCGCTAATAGCACCAACATCACGACAACGGTAGGCTGAACCTGCTGCTGAAACTGCCGCAGACCAAACAAAAACTCCGAAAACTTTTGCTTAAAGGTTTTACGAAAGCTGCGAACACTGGGTTGAGTTGCAACAATCAGGCGATCGCCCACCCGCAAAGACTGATCCTCAACCACCGCAGATATTAGATCCAAACCGCTATCCACGGGCAAGTAGTAAATCAACATGCGAGAACGGTCTTCCCATAGATCGGCTAGCTTCCGTCCCTTCCAGGGATGCGTTTCGTCGATGTGCTCCTCGTGAATCGGCCAGATCTGGTGAAATAATTGCAACTGCCCGATCGCCCGATTGCCCATTGCGGCAAAGGCAAATACAGGCGCAGATAAAGCGGCGACGCTCATGCTGGCGTGGTCCGGTAGGGTGTGGTCGAGGCGATCGCCCAAACTGGTATTAAACAAACGGCTAATAATCCGAATTCGAGGATTTAGCACCCTTGCTTGAATCAGAACTGCCAGATTCAATGCATCATCGCGGGTTGCCAGCACCAGCGTATGAGCTTCCTTAACCCCTGCTGCCAAAAGCGTTCCAGCCGAGCGCAGATCTCCGACTACCACATCGGCTTCATGATCTACATCTAGACCGTGCAGCCGTTCGCGCAAGACTTCCACCGGGGAGTCGCTAATCCCCACGACTAAAGCACCCTGCTGCTTCAACAAGGAGAAAATTTTATAGCCAGTTCGACCTAAACCACAGACAATAATTCGGGGTTTCATATCAAAGCAACATTCAAATCTGGCGTTGCGGTTAGCAGAAATTCCACCAACTATTCAAACCCCAATTGTTTGCCAGTCTGGCTGAGGGAACTGTAGCTGAAAACACGACGTTACAAAACTTTGGGCGCGGTAGCCCTGCTTTACGGTGGGAACACTAGAGGAAAATTGAGCTATTGCGATTACCTATGCACCGCCCTTCTGCCAAAGGCACGATTCGCCCCAAAATCAGCACCATGCCTCGCCCAAAAACAGAGGCAACCGCATTTCTTGATTTGTACAAGTTGGTGATTGAGAAGAAACGACTTCAGCAAGAATTGCAGAGCCTTGAACAGCGACGACAGCAAATTTCAGACCGAATTGCAGTTTTAGACGGTCAGGTTGCTGAACTTGAAAACAACGTGCAGCAGATGCGAGAAGAAGTGCCGACCGTTGCCGCAGAACCAACAATTCGATCAACTGTGAAAATGGCGAAGATGGCGATCGCTCCCTCTCCACCGGATACCTTCAATACCCTATTCCTCGAATATTAGATTCGCACCACCTTCTGAACAGTAGACTTCCTGCACGAATATAAAGTGAGTGTGACAGTTGAGGATCGCAGCGAAGCAAGATAGCTTCTGAATAGAAGCTAATGTCAGAAGCAGATATGCGATATAACGAGTTGGAGCATCTATCGAAGCGCCACTTTAAGCGCTTGTGTGGGGTCAACCGTGAAACGTTTAGCG
>NZ_JACJPJ010000020.1:0-45198 GCF_014696015.1 Oculatella sp. FACHB-28
GCGTTTGATCGCATTACCCGCTTGGCAGCGAAGCTGTTTGACATGCCGATTGCGCTTATTTCGCTAGTTGATGAATCGAGAGCGTGGTTTAAGTCCTGCGTTGGTTTTGGGGCAAGTGAAGTGCCGCGTGACGACACGCTTTGCAGCTTTGCGGTGTTAACTGATGAGCCGCTGATTATCCCCGATGCTCGACTCGATGATCGTTTTGCCTGCAATCCTTTCGTCCAAAGTGAACCAGGGGTGCGGTTCTATGGCGGTGCACCTCTGCTCACTGGGGACGGCTTCAATCTAGGAACGTTGTGTCTGCTCGACAGTCAGCCCCGTGATCCGTTAACGCTAGAGCAGCAAGCCACCCTGGTTGACTTAGCCGCGATGGTAGTTGATGAATTGGAACTAAGATTGGCGGCTCATCAAATTACTCAGGTTGATGCCGCACTGCTGGAGGTTAGTCAAGGGGTGGCATCGGTCACAGGGGACGCTTTTTTCGATGCGCTAATCCAGCACTTTGCCAAAGTTTTGGACACTGATTATGTCTACATTGGCTTAATCGAAGGTGATGACTCGAAACGAATGAGGACAATTGCCACCTGCGCTCATGGTCAAATTGTCGAGAGTCTGACCTATCCGTTGCAAGATACACCCTGCTGGAACGCAATTGAGCAGCGCAAAATTTGCTGCTACCCGCGCAATGTGCAGGCTTACTTTCCCCATGCGCCCCTGCTCAAGCCGCTCTCGGTTGAAAGCTATATAGCGGCTCCCTTCTTTGACGCTAACGGCACCCCTTTGGGATTGTTAGGGGTGATGGATGGTGAACCGTTAGAGCATGTGCAGCTTGCAGGATCGTTGCTGACAATCTTTGCTGACCGGATTGCTACTGAGCTAGAGCGTCAGCAAACCGAGGTGGCTCTACGTGAATCTGAAGAAAAATACCGCACGCTGTTTGAGTCGATCGACGAAGGCTTTTGCATTGTTGAAATGATCCTCAATGCTGAGGGAACACCAGCTGATTACCGTTTCTTGCAAATGAATCCAGCGTTCTTCAGGTTAACTGGATTGCCCAAAGACGCGCTGGGCAAAACGGCGCATGAGCTTGTACCTGAACTTGAAGCCTTCTGGTTTGAAGTGTACGGCAAGGTGGCGCTGACAGGCGAAGCCGTGCACTTTGAGAACTATTCCAAACCAATGAACCGTTGGTTCGATGTTCATGCCTCACGGGTTGGTGATGCTGAGAGCCGCTGCGTCGCCCTCGTTTTCAACAACATCACTGAGCGCAAACGGACAGAAGAAATTTTGCGCCGCACCGCTGAACTCGATGCTTTCCGCGTTTCTCTTGCCGACGTACTCCGTCCACTTGCCGACCCGGTGGAGATTCAAGCGACAGCCAGTCGTGTGCTGGGCAAATATCTCGGCGCGAATCGCGTGGCGTACTTTGAGGTTCGCGGCGCTGATTACGTGGTTGAGCGTGATTACGTCAATGGATCTGAGGCACTCGCTGGTAGTTACCCGATTGATTCGTTTGGGCCGACGCTGCTTGCGGCATACCACAGTGGTCGTACTGTGACCGTACCCGATGTAGCAGCCGATCTCAATCTGTCTCCAACTCAGCGAGCAGCCTACGCCACGATCCAGATTGGTGCTTATATTGGCATCCCGCTTATCAAGGAGGGCGAGTTCGTTGCTGGATTAGCAGTCCATACGTCTAGCGCGCGAACTTGGACAGCGGATGAGGTAGCACTGGCAGAAGAAGTCGCTGAGCGCACTTGGGCAGCAGTTGAACGCGCTCGTGCTGAAGCAGACTTGCGTGAGCGTGAACAACGCCTATCCATCGCCGCTGCCGCCGCACAGTTAGGAATATTCGAGTGGAAAGTGCCAGAGGATATCGCGATCTGGGAGAACGATCGACAGTACGAACTGTTCGGGCTTACGCCCGCCGATGGTTCAGTTTCTGCTCAAGATTTTTTCGAGAACTACCTGCATCCAGACGATGCCGAAGCCCTCACAGCCAAACTGACAGAAGCGATGCAAACGGGCCTTTTGTTTCAAACAAGTTACCGGATTCGTCGCAAGGACGGTGTAATGCGTTGGCTCGAAGTCAACGGACAGTTTGAACTTGCTGCCGACGGTTCACCACTGCGATTCGTTGGGGTAAATGCTGACATTACCGATCGCAAGCAGGCTGAAGCCACAATTCTGCAACGGGAAGCGCAATTTCGCCAACTGGCGGACGCAATGCCGCAACAAGTTTGGATTACCGATGCCCTAGGCAACACGCAATACGTAA
This sequence comes from Oculatella sp. FACHB-28, assembly GCF_014696015.1. Lineage (NCBI taxonomy): Bacteria > Bacillati > Cyanobacteriota > Cyanophyceae > Oculatellales > Oculatellaceae > Oculatella > Oculatella sp. FACHB-28. The sequence continues at coordinate 2,282 of NZ_JACJPJ010000020.1, forward strand.
ACCAGCAATGGACAACTTACACCGGGCTGACACTGGAGCAGACTCAGGATATCCACTATGCGACTCAAGTGATTCACCCCGATGATTTTGAAGCAACAGGGCAACTGTGGAGTACCGCGCTTGCCACGGGGCTGCCGTATCAAGCTGAATTTCGCTTGAAATACCAGGCTGATCATACCTATCGTTGGTTCCTCTCCCGCGCGATCGCCATTCGTGACGAACAGAGACAAATTGTGCAGTGGTTTGGTACCAGCACGGACATTGAAGAATTCAGACGTGCCCAAGCTGAGCGCGAGCAACTCTTACATCGAGAACAAACCGCGCGAGAAGCTGCCGAGAACGCCAACCGAATCAAAGATGAGTTTCTGGCAGTGTTGTCTCACGAGTTGCGATCGCCCCTCAATCCAATTCTGGGTTGGTCCACTTTACTTCTGGGTAAAAAACTAGATGAAGCCAAGACCGCCCAAGCGCTAACAACGATTCAACGCAACGCCAGGCTGCAATCTGAACTGATTGAAGACCTTTTAGATGTAGCCCGGATTCTGCGCGGTAAACTTAGCCTTAACGTAGCTGCCGTTAATCTTGTTTCTATCATTCAGGCAGCAATGGAAACAGTACGGCTAGCAGCAGAAGCCAAATCAATTCAAGTAGAAGCAAGCCTTCCACCAGATGTGGGTCTGGTTTCGGGTGATTCCACTCGGTTGCAACAAGTGATCTGGAATCTCCTCTCAAATGCGGTGAAGTTCACGCCCAACGGGGGTCAGGTAAACATCCGATTAGAAAGTCTTGGCTCCCATGCCCAGATTACAGTGAGTGATACCGGGCAGGGAATCGAGCCTGAATTTCTGCCCTATGTGTTTGACCACTTTCGTCAAGCTAACGCTGCAACTACGCGGAAGTTTGGTGGACTGGGGTTAGGGCTAGCGATTGTACGGCACTTGGTCGAATTGCACGGGGGTACGGTCAGAGTTGAAAGTTTAGGAGTGGGAATAGGTGCAACCTTCACCATCAGACTTCCACTCATGCCTTTACAGACAATCCCTCATCAAAATGGTCGATCGTCAGAGTCATCTTCTAATTTGAACGGTGTTCAAGTATTAGTGGTGGACGATGAACCCGATTCACGGGAGTTTATTGCTTTTGTGTTAGAGCAAGCTGGAGCAAATGTGATGACAGCAACGTCTGCCCATGAAGCATTGATAACGTCAATTCAATCGAAGCCGGATGTGATACTCAGTGACATTGGGATGCCAGAAGTAGATGGCTACATGCTGATGCAACAGGTAAGAGCGTTGCCGCCAGATCAGGGCGGACAAGTTCCAGCGATCGCCCTCACTGCCTATGCTGGGAACTTCAACCAGCAACAGGCACTGCAAGCTGGATTTCAACAGCATGTATCAAAACCAGTAGAACCAGAGGTATTAATAAGGGCGATCGCCAGCTTACTCAGGGACCCTAAACGTTGAGCAGAGAGCTTTCCACTACATCGCACCACTACCTTTACGCCTTATTCAGCCTGCCTCACCAGGCGCTGCACCAGAATTTACTGATGGGATAGATGGGGTTCTTTTATTAATGGATGTTGTTGGTGAAAGTGTTACAAATGCTTCTACAGAAGTGTTACAAGCTTTATGAGCATTGAAATAGCAGGCATTTCAGGGTCTGTCGTATTTGCGTAATCTTACTTGTGGTACATTCGCCAACGGCATCAGCAATGGAACAAAAAACAACGCTGAGGCTTAAAAGCTTGCTGTGCAGGAATTCTAGCCCTCGCTTTTAACGGTTTCACAATGGTCTTAATTGACGTAACCTTTGCCTGCTCTAGTTTTAAGCGATCACCTCTGGATGCCGCCAAACCAAAAACTCACCATCTTGCTCCAATCGTTGTGCGATTGCCTCTCAAAACGTCGACAGAAGGGGTGTAGTGCCTAACTCTTCATCCATCAGTTCAAAAGTTAGGCACTACAACAAGCTTGCTTGCTTTGTAGCGCGGCAACGTAACTTGGCAGAAGCTTTGTTTTCCCGGTTCCTAACCCAGTCCGATTTTGTACGTATCCTGCTCCAATCCCCTCAAGCCACCTCAAACCCCATATCCGCTTGCTTCAACTTCTCATCCACTACTGCCTGATCCACACCTAAATAAGCTTGAAGCTGCGACAGAGATTTATGACCGCTTACCCGCTTCAGTTCGTGCAGCCCCCAACCTTGCTCATGCAAGTGAGTCAGCCGAGATCGCCTAAAGCTGTGCAAACTCACTCCTTCAAAGCCCAACAATTCAGCTGCTAACTTGACATGCTTCTCCACTGCCCTGGCTGTGATGTATCCAGTCTTAGAGCTAGAGGGAAAGAGATACCCTGCTGCTGGCTTAATTCGCTCCAACACCTTTTGCAACGGCTCTGATATGACCACCTTGCGCGTCTCATTAGTTTTGGTGTTAGGAACTGGAAAGATAACATATCCATTTCTCAAATGCTCAACCCGCAGGTTCACCACTTCGCCAATCCTGCCAGCGGTCAAGTAGCAGATTTGGGAAATTGCCCGGTAGGGGTCATCTAGTTCGCCAAATAAGTTTTGCAGTTCATCGGGTTCTAGAATTGCAGCGCTGCCGGATCGATTCGTCTTCCCATCACGCGGCATGACTCACCTCAAAAAGCTTTTCCTCATTCTATTCGTATTCCGGATGGATTACGAACGGACTCACTGAGTTTCACCGTGGCTTTGCTGGACTTAGCCAGAGAATAACCCCTTATTGCTCGAAATGTCACCTTATTGAGAATGCAAAGTCCTCAACCTCTACAGAGTGAGACTGGTTAGACTTAGGCTAAGAGTTTCTGATGATGGCAGTAGGCAGACAGCTTAACCCAAATGTTTCGACGAGGGTGCCGCTAGAGTGGAAGACAAAGATTGAGGCGATCGCCACCAAGATTGGGCGCAATTTATCCAAAGTGCTACATGAGGCGATCGCGCCTTAAATTAGGTTCACATTGGGGTAGATGTTGCGACCCAAAGCGCTGTACATTTGCTCATATTGAAAGCGCAAAAGCATGATTATTACCGTCAGCTCGTTCAAGGGAGGTGTAGGCAAAACTACAACCGCGATCCACATCGCAGCTTACCTTCAAACTAAAGGCGAAACAATCCTTGCAGACGGCGACCTCAACCGCAGCGCTACTAGTTGGGCGCAACGTGGTGAAGCTCCGTTTAGGGTATTTGACCAGGATGATATTGACGAGGCTGGGGAGTTTGATCACATGGTAATTGATACCCCTGCTAGACCTAGTGATGAAGCTCTAATTGCCTTGGCTGATAGCTGTGATCTGCTTGTGCTTCCTACCACCCCTACGACTTTTGCAATGGAAGCTGTTGTGCAGACTTTGGATACCCTCGAATCCATTGACTCGGACAAGTATCGAATCCTGCTGACCGTATGCCCACCTCCACCTAGCAGAGAAGCTGAGAAGGCTCAGGAGAGCCTGACCAAGGCAGGGCTATCAGTCTTTAAGTCCCGCGTTAGACGATACGCAGCTTATCAGAGAGCCGAAAATCTGGGAGTTATTGTTAAGGATGTTCGCGGCGATCGTAATGCAGGTATTGCTTGGAAGGATTACACGTCAGTGGGGCGAGAAATCCTAAAATGACAAACTTTGACAAGATTCTGGCAAAAGCTAGAGAGAAAAAGGACAGGGAGCAGGAAAAGGAGCAGCCGCAACAGCAGCGGTCTGGAATTGAAGCAACAATCCCGTTGGATGACATTAAGGATAGAGTTGCTGGAGACACCCGCCCGCTTGACCAAAAGCACGTAGAGGAGTTAGCAGAGAGCATTGCAGCTATAGGACTGGTGCAGGCGGTTACCGTTGATGCTAAGGGCAGGCTGCTCGCAGGTGGGCACCGTCGAGCGGCAATTCACCTGCTCAGGGAACAGAACAGAGATGCTTACAAGGGCCAATTCCCAAATGATGGGGTGCCTGTTAGGGTCATGGACTTCGATTCTCAGGCAGAACCTGATCGAAGTCTGGAAGTCGAGCTCTCTGAGAACGAGAAGCGCCGGGACTATAGCCGAACTGAAGTAGTAGCGATCGCCGAGAAGTTGAGGGCTGCTGGCTACCAGGACACACCAGGTAGACCTAAGAAGGGAGAGAAACGGCTCAAGCCTGCTTTATCGGTAATCTTTGGGAAGAGCCTGCGGACGGTTGAGCGCTATTTGAGCAAATCAGAAACCCCGACAAGTGGCGAGGTTTTTCCTAGCAAGTTACTCAAGCAGGCATTGCCTAAGCTGAAGCAGTGGCAGCAGAGCAAGCCCAAGACACCAGCAGAGAAGGAACTAGCAGCTTCTCTACCTGGACTAATTGAACTAATTGAAGCAGTTTTGCAGGAGCAGTCTGAAAGTTGAGCGATTCGTGTGTGGAGGGGCACTTGTAAACATGACAAAAGTGGCGGTCGCCATTCCCGTTAAACTTTAGCTTTCTCGTAATACTCTACCGCTGCCTTTAGCCGCGCAGCATATTTGTAAATATCATCCATTGTGTCGATAGAAATTTTCTCCTCTTGCTTTTCTTCCTCTCCGTGCTCAAAAAAGCTAATACGTTTATTGCTTTGGGCGTTTAAGTAAAGCCTACAAATGGGTTTTCGGTTGTTATCGTCCAGCAGAATTCCAAAGTAGGTTTGAACGTCCCGATATGCAATCCGACTAGGATCGACGATTTCCCGAAGGATGGATTTTACGATATAGAATCCTTCCATCTCCTCTTCTGTAGTCACAATTTTATTTCCTGCCTTTGACTGACTAGAATCATCAGTGATGCTAGATGAATCGGAAGGCTGTGTATGAGATTGTGCCGGAGAGCCATCCGTAAAACCTGAAGCATCGAGCAAATTACTAATTTGCTCTCTTACAAATTGCCTCAGTGCTCTTTTCATGTAATCAGCAAACTGCTGTTTTGCAGTGGGGCTAAACACCTTGCCAGGGCAAAGTTGGCTATAAAACACTTTAGTGAAATCTTCTGAAGGAGTAGTTAATTGCTCTGACAGCATGGCTAGTATGCCACCTACATACTTCAGTTCAGTAGCCGCCGTCACCATCTTATCAATGTCAAAAGCAGACTTTGTAACCTTCTTAAGCTCATCAACTAATACTTCCTTGAGATTCAACATATCAATCTCAAGAAAGGGCTTTTCGTCCATTTTGTGAGCTTTTTCTAAATCCGCATAGAAGCGATAAATTACCCCATTGGTTAAAACTCCAATTCGGGCATCCGTTGCCGCAAAGTAATGAAAGAGCTGACTGTACGCGTGGCATTTATCAGCAAACTTCTCCTCCTTGCTTTTGCACTCAATTAAAATGATGGGCTTACCATCCTTGAATATGGCATAGTCAAGTTTATATTTTTTTGCGGCTCCTACATTTGCATCAAACTCTGGAACAACTTCTTTAGGGTCAAAAACGTCATATCCAAGAGCTTGAATAAAAGGAATCACTAAATACTGTTTTGTAGCTTCCTCTGTACGGATATCATTTAGTATGCTTTGGGTTTTTACTGAAAGAGCTTTGATTTGATCAATAAAATCCATATAAATTCCTAGAGCATGGGTTACACAAATCTTCCCTAGAGTGCCCAAAGAAACCGGGGGGTGAAATAGGAAAATAGCAATTTCACCTGCATGTTTATGAAATCATCACGAAGACTTCTCAGTAGTAGGGGTAAAGGTAACAATCGTCTTCACTCGACAAACTAAGCCGTGCGGGAACACGGCTTTTGAGTGTAGTTAAACTCAGTGGAGCAGTCACACACTCCACTGAGCTTAACTACACCTCTATTTCAGTAACATTGCCGAAAATGAACATTGAGCAATCGCGTGTAGCACGCCTAAAACCTTATTCTGTCGAGAATGAAGATAAGCGACAATGCCGAAAAAGCGTCATTTTCGGCAGTGTTGTTGACTGTTAACGGTTCGATTCAGCGGCGACGATAAAACCAGAACGATAGACGAAGAAAATTTGCTCGTCCGCTGCAATCGAATTGTTATCTCGCTGTTGCTTCACTTTCATGACTACTCGGAGCCTGTCACAACACCAACATACTCTTCTGGAAGTGGAAGATTAAAGTATTGCTGCAATAGCCGAACGTCATGAATGTCTTTTGCTTGGGGGTTGTATCCTGTGTGACATAGCATCTGCGCTTCAGGTGTGATGCAAGAAATCACATTGCTGTCGATCCTGCCCTGTCCAGCTAAACTATCCTGTGGATAATGAAAAGGCGAGCCGTCTTGTAGGACTTGAATCAACTGTCCGCTACTATCCTGTTGGACAGTGTGAAAGTCAACACTACGACAGTTAGCATCTTTCATCACAAACCGCGTCGGTAACTCATTCAGTATGATAGCGAACTGATAGATAGCGAGGGTCTGTTCAATCTGACCAGCATCCTCCAACCTAACTACGAGATCGAGATCACTGTGCGATCGTGTTTGTTGACTTAACAGGGCATCGACACCCCAACCACCATCTAACCATACAGGAATCTCTGCCCGCTCTAACCAGGTCACAATCTGCAAAACATCTTCTGATTTCATACAGGAATGAGAGATCTGAAACCGTGATTTAAGTCTACATAAACTTCAACACGACTGAACGAAGCGAGATAACGCCCCCAATCACTGGACACCGACAACTTCTGCAACTCACCGAACCACTTAACTTTGTTCCGGTGCATTGGGATTGTTCGACCACTACATACAGGCTATCCAACAACCACTCGATCAACTTCATCTTCCTGATTGGCTGTTACATCAACGACTACTGCTCTAGCAGCTTCAACTTCATGAAAATGCTCAGACGACCAGCGGCATAAAGCTTGAAGTGGCTCAACTAGAGTTTTGCCTAACGGCGTTAAAGAGTACTCAACCATTGGCGGAACAACGGGATAAATTTTCCGTTGAACTAAACCACTTTCTTCTAACTTCCGTAGCGTTTGAGTCAGCATTTTCTGCGAAATGCCCTCAATTTTTCGATGCAATTCACTGTACCGCTTCTTATCGTGAATCAGTGCCATAATCACCAGCGCCGTCCACTTATCGGCAACGAGGTCAAGCGTTCTGCGGACACCAGAAGCTTGAGCGAAAGCGCAAGACTGAGAGGATGAAGAGTTCATGACACGCACCTTTTAGTAAGTACAGCACTTTCTTGTACATACTTGTGTTTCAGATTGTAGCTGCTCAAAATTGAGAGAGCAACGGGGATGTCTTTCCTCACTGTTGATGTTGTTCAACTTATGACTCTTGGAGTGTTTTGATGCCAAATTTTGCAGGCAAAGTAGCGCTTGTTACAGGCGGTACATCGGGAATTGGTCGAGCAACCGCGATCGCATTTGCTAAAGAGGGCGCAAGTGTTCTGGTTGCGGGTCGCCGCAAGGAAGAAGGGGAGGAAACTGCTCGGCTTGTAAAAAACAGTGGCGGTCAAGGCGTTTTTATCGAAACAGATGTCACGCAAGAAGCAGATGTTCAGGCAATGGTCGAGAAGGCAATCGCTACTTTTGGTCGTCTCGACTTTGCATTTAATAACGCCGGAGCATTTGGTGAATCTGCTTCCCTCATTGAGCAAACGCAGGATCAGTATGACCGCTTGATGGATGCCAACGTTAAGGGCGTTTGGCTATCGATGAAGTATGAAGCCGCACAAATGTTGAAACAGGGTGCAGGCGTGATTATCAACAATAGTTCTGGCTTCGGGTTAGTTGGTGCCGCTGGAGCGCCACTATACGTTGCCAGTAAACATGCGGTCATCGGCTTAACCAAAGCAACTGCTCTGGAGTTTGCCAAGTTAGGGCTTCGAGTCAATGCAGTTTGTCCTGGTGTGGTAGCTGAAACAGATATGCACGCCATTTCCGCAGGTTCTTCAGACCAAATTAGAGACTATATGCTCTCCGTTCATCCTGTAGGACGGTTTGGCAAACCTTCAGAAATTGCCAGTGCTGTAATGTGGTTCTGTTCGGATGGTGCAGCTTTTGTGACTGGACAGACTCTCGCTGTTGACGGGGGATATACGACCCAATAAACATCTAGAGTGCGATCGCCGAAACAGACCTTAACCGCGATCGCGCTTCACCGGTCCGCTCAACGGCTCTAACTTCAGAGACTAACAAAACGCCTTCAAACTACACCCCAACGACTGCAACGAAGCGGTCGAACGGTTGCGGTCAGCGGTTACCGATCCCTTCAAACTCAGCACCAGTAGCTTTCTTCAATCCGCTGCACCGATCTTAGGCAGTCGCGGCTTGAACAATAATTATCGCATTCTCTGAAGTCGTTGCTTGGCTTCACTAATAAAGCTTCCTATATCCTCAATAACATGCCGATCGAAGGTTCTGTCTTTACCTTGTTCTAATGCTTTAACCTTAGCTAGTGATGGCTGCTGCCAAACTTTAAGAGCAGCTCTTGTTCGTAACGCTGGACTTGTCTCTGGGGAATTTAAAAGCGTGATTATCCCTACCTCATCCAAGCCCTCAAAATACTTAAATTCATTAGGAGTGAGTGGATATGCATCACCAAGTTTATTTATCTTCTTTTGCTTTTGAAGAATCTTGACATAAACCTCTTCAGATGTGAAGCTTCCGTAGTCTTTATCTCTATTACGGATTAAAGCCTCTGCGATTCCTTTACTTGGAAAGGCGCAGAAGCAATTAAAAATAATGTTTCTAACCTCAGTAGAAGTATCATCAGCATCAAGCATTCTAATCCTATTTTCTTCGGAATCATAATAGATACCGCATGAAAACTGGTTCTCAACCTCACAATCGAGGAGACGATGAGATGACGAATTTGGATCGAAGGCATATAACCATACAATAACAGGAAGCTCTTTATCTTCATGTTTCCAATACAAAACGAAGGTTCGCCCGTCTAGATACCAAAAACAAGCTTCATTCACATGCAACCAGTTTGGAAAATTATTTTCACTGCATTTTACTATCGTTCCATTGCAGCCAAGGATTTCTGAAACGTAAGTGATTGATTCACGGTAATACTGTTCAACCTCTTGATAGGCACTGAGAAAATCATTCTCATCGTAGCTATCCCAGAAATCACGAGTTACATGTAGCTCGAAGCTATCAACTGACAAATCAGTCAAGAGAGTCTCTACAGATTGCTGAGCTTTTTCTCGTAGGTTTGGAGACATTATTTCTGAATCCCCTATAAGGGCTACTACGTCAGATGGGGTAAAAGGATGCCTAACGACCAAGATAAGCGGCTGATAGGTTCTTTGTCACTCCACCAACAGCTTTTCAATCGTCCGCTTCATCGACTTGTTATGCAGCGAGCGTTGAAGCAACGTAAGTGTTGGAGTATGAAGTTATTGCAGTTCCTTCATCAATTCGTTAATCAGAGTCAGCAATCATTCTAACTTCCTACCCATGCTCTTCCAACTCCACGAGCGTCCCATACAGCAGCACAGATTCTGAGGTTGATATTACAAGCCTCTTGAAGGTTGTACCCAGTGCAAGTATGCAACTCACTTGGTCCAAGTCCATAGATAACAGCATTTAATGCTTCGTACATAACCCGCCATTCATCGGCTGTCAACTCGATTGACGGTAATTCCGCCTCTGCCTGCAATCGGACTTTTGGTTGCAAATTATGTGCGGTTTCGACATAAGGTCCCAGTATATTTTGGATTATGCGTGTAGAACCTCCGCCGAAAACCTCCATAAAGACAAATGCAAGAAAGTGTTGCTCGCGTTCATCGAAGGCGATCGCAATATTCATCAAATTTCAACTGTACATTCAAGACAGGCGAATCAGCATAACGGTTCGGGTCAGCGGTTGCAAAGAGCTTTGCATCTAACCCAAGCGGCTTCGGTCAATCCGCTGCACCCGAATTGTTAGGCAGCAAGTTTAGCTCAATCGACCATAGCTACATAGATTGGAGTACCAATTACTAACTCCTTTTCCTTATGTAACACCTTTGCCACAAATTCCAGATTATACGTTATCGGAGGAAGAGCTTTTAACCCAGCCCATGCAGCTTTCGAGAAAACATCGGATTGCTCATCTCTGTTTTCTTCGGTCTCAATTGCCCCCTTTAAAAACTCCAAGGTGTAGTAACTAAGAGAATGATTAGCATCAGCACGATCAGCTTCACCAATAACACTCGTACTTGAGCCAATTAACGCAAGTGTCTTTCCACTAACAATGCCGCCGAAAAAAACAATATCAGCGGCATACTCAGATACAATTCCATATTTAAGAGAGGTCGTACCAGAAATATATTTGCCTGGTGAAGTGACTGTACCAGTATCTTCATGCCTATTTATGTATTGACTCACCGCATGAAGCCGCTGGGGCAAACTACCATCATTCTCATTTGGGGTTCCCTTGAGAGTTCCAGATAGAACACCAACATTAATTGTAAGTTCCGCAGAGATGCCTTTTAGGAATTCAGGCGGAAGCTGAGCGTAAAGCATATCAACTTTTGTGCGAGAAATGTAGATGTAATATTTCACAAGCAGTTCCTATCTACTGAAAATATTCGATTGCTCAATTTAATGCTGCATTAAAAGTAGCACCCCACAAATAACCTTGATGTACTGCCACAACCAGAGGATAAAGCTGCCTAACGTTCCTGGTTAGCGGTTGCTAGGAACTTTGCGGCACAGCAAGCGGCTTCAGAAAATCCGCTACACCAGGGTTGTTAGACACCCGGTTTGGGAGATTCGGGAGTGGACGAGCCGGGAGCTGATTCTGACGCTCCACATGACTGGCAGAACGCCAGGCGGTGCCAAGTTCCCGCCTCCACCTCGACCTCCCGCGATCCGACCTTGTACGAACCGCAGTTCGGGCAGCGTGCCGGAATGCCCCGCTCCAAACGCACGATGGCCATACTGAACGCAGCTAGGACGCCGTGCGTCGCCTCCAGGGCGATCTCGGCATCGAACCGATTTGCACCGGACGCGTGCGTCAACCATGATACGAGCTGCCAAGTCGACTTGGCGTTCGACTTCAGGTATGAGCGCGCCTCTTTTTGGCTGCCGCCTCCTGCTACGGCGTTCGCGATCAGCTCAGACCAGTGGATGAAATCGCCACTCTTCGGTCGCTCCTGATCTGGCGGGACCATTTCGTCGGTCACGACTTCGCGGACGAAGGACAGGAGACACTCGCGGCAGCGCATCCCTACCGCTTGGAATTCCTCGGCCTCGTCCGCCTGGTCGAGCGCCTCGGCAGCCTGAGTCCACCGTCGCCATGCTGTGACGAGTCGGTCTCGACGATCTTCGTCAGCACGTACTTCCCGCCGAGTCATGACGCGCGCCATAAGCCCAATATGGAACGACAGCGTGTAGTCGGCACTTGGGAAGAGCCGCTGGGCGTACAGGTTAGTTGGACTTGTAACGACCCAGTACCGCTCGCCCGAGGTGTGCACGTCCCACACCTCATAATCCGTTCCCATGACCCGTTCCGTGCTGATGCGCTCGAGATATGTGACACCTTCACCGGGTGATTGATCCTCCACGTACGAGCGTATCTCTGCGGCACCATCGTACGGACCGCGCTTAAGCAAGTAGCGCTCTAGTGCCTCCGGCTCGACCGCGTGTGGAATCACGCAATCGTCATCAGGATCTGAGCCCAGCAAGTTCGATTCGGTCACTCCCTCACTCCTTGTCGGCAGACAATACGTTTGGATGTCTAACGGCGAGCGTTACCGGCGACAGCTCACATTGAAACGAAGCCAGAGGTTGCTAGTCCGTCCGGTACACGCAAGAGTTAGCTGGCGATCGCTGAAGCGGGTGAAGTAGAATGCCAAAGAATTGTTGGGTTTCCTTCATTAACCTAACCTACCGGTGAGCGATCACACTTGTTCCGCTTTTATTTGACTTGCTTTTGTGCGAAAGCAAGTAAGCGTTCAAACTAATGCATTTGCTTCAACTCTGCTTATCACGCAACTTACCTAAGCCTACGAAAATTACAATAAAAACGATTACAGCAACGATTAATGCAGGGATGATTGCACCTCCAGTTACAGTCACCGCAATGCTGTATGAAAAGACTGCGGCAGCAGCTGACAGAACACACAACATATTAAAAGCTTCTGTCGCATCTTGCTCTCTAGCTTGTTGTTGTTTTTGCTTATACTCTGCTTCTACCCTAGCTTCAACTTCGTTTGCATGTTCGGGATTGATGTCTAAATACACCCGAAAGCGGTCTAAATCATCCCGAAGATCAGGACTGATAAAACCCTGCTGCTGTAGTGTTTCGAGAAACCTCCACTCATACTCTCGTAATTTTTGACTATATTCTTTAGGCATTGGCTCCTCCTTAGCTCAACGAGTGCCTTGAAGGTTATAGATCACACTGCTACCTAAAAAACAGTCTACTCTTAAAAGTCTTAAGCAAAGTTGATGACTTATACTTCTTAACTTTACTTGCATCCTCATTGTTACGTCAAAAAATACCTCACACTTGAAAATAGCTTCAGAGTACTGTCGTAATGTAGTAGATAGCGGTCTAACGTTCCGCCTCACCCGCCGCCAATAACTTCTGAGACTCAACCAATAACCTCTCAACGGTCAGGGTGCAGGCGGATTGTTAGCTGGTGCCTCTTACACTTCAATTCCTTATACTGCTTGCCTCCAAACATGTACTTTTAGTTGATACATTTCAAGCTCTGTTTTGTAATATCGATTAGTGCGACTAACCCGATTCATTCCCAACCTCTTTACGACTCGTGCTGAGGAAACATTCTCCGGATGCATGATTGAGTAAACCACTGGTAGTTCCAGGCAATCGAAACCATATTCAAGAACAGCCCTTGCTGCTTCTGTTGCGTATCCTTGTCCCCATGCTGTCTGTTTCAAATGCCATCCAATTTCATAGTCCTGTGTCAACTCCTCTGCATCCCTTAATTGCATCAGCGCAATCATTCCAAGCACTTCTTGAGTTTCTTTGAGCGTAATTGCCCACTGTCCACTGCCATTGTTGCGATTTGCAAAAATACTAACCCACCGTTCAAGCAGTTTTTGTGCTTCTTCTACACTGCCAACCTTGGTGACAAGAAATTTTGTTACTCTCGGATCGCTGTACATCTGAAAAGCTTGTTTTGCATCTGCTTGAGGGTTCCATTCTCGAATGAGTAATCGTTGGGTTTCAGTAATTTGAGCCATATCAGTAACCACGAGTCTAGCCCTCTCCTGCTAAATGATAATTGGCTGTCCTATGAAAATGCCTATCCGGTAATCGTCACACTGATGGAGTCTTGAATACCCACCGACAATCTTCAAATGTCCCTTAACCCGTAAACAAAGCCAGCTAACGTTCCCAATCACCCGCCGTAGACAATCTCTGGTGCTCACAGATAAACTTTCGGTGGTCGGTGTGCATTGGGGTTGTTATCTCGCGACCTAGCATTACCGATTTGACTTATGCCCTAGCACAATTGTCAACAAGGTTTTTATTTCTGTTCAATCCTGGTCCGGTACTTTGGGGGCACTCTGACGTGATGAGGGTCAAGGAAATCAATTAGATCGATGAGTTTACTGTGAATCAATACAAGTCTCTCAGCCTCAACCTTTGGTGCATTTCCCATCGTATCAATATCATCTTTCAGCTTCACAAACCAATCCGCAAACTCCGGATCGCTCATTTTCTTCACAAACATCGCATAACCGATGCAATCATATCCAATAGCTTCACTATTAGAACGAGGAACTGTCATAATTTCACCAATTGCTCGCTGTTCACCATTGTGGAGTTGAAAAGTGCTTCCGGCTTTGTAGTGTGCAAATGCTTGATTGATATTAACCAGTAGTTCACTCAAGCGACGATTCAGTTCCAGATCACCCAAGTCCAAAAACTGAATTTCCCGGCGTAAGATTTCTACCCATCCAAGGTACTCCGCCACAACGTACAGGGTGTTGTTAATCGCATAGCTCTGTGCAGATGGTGACTGATGATAGAAACGCTCCAAAAACCTGTTCTGATGAATGTTGTACAAGCGGCTCTGAAGATCAATCGCTGAGCGCAATAAGGGGTTTCGGTACTTAGACATCAAAGCAGCCGTCTGAGCTTCACGCGATTCGGCTTCTCGCTGCTTTGTAAGTCGATCAGTTAATCGGGTAATGCGATTTTGACCGTAAATACTGATAATTGCGCTAGTAATTGCAACAATCGCCGCAATGATTGCGGTGATTACTTCAGGCTTCATTTAGGTTGCTTCTATGATCACCTTCTGAATCTTACTTGATCTCAAATACGAACAGATAGCTTTGAAACTACTGCCATCACCCATAACCCAAGCGAGATAACGTTGCCCATCACCCGCCGCAGGTAATCTCCGTGTCAAACCGACTATTTTTTGGCGGTCGACGTGCATGGGCGTTGTTAGACCAACACAAAAACAGTTTATGTCTTGCCAAATCTGTCTTTCAGTTCTCATTCGCCTATTCTTACTTCATTATTTCACTAAGTTTACTCAAAGTCTTAGGTCCGGCAGTTCCATCGATGGGTGTCACTCCATACTTTTCTTGAAAAGCACTAATTGATAGTGCTAACTGTTCATCAAACACCTCATCTATTAAACCTTGATATAGTCCAGCTTTTTGCAGCATTCTCTTCAAATCAGCTATATCCATATCTATATTATTTAGATGAGATCGAGTAAATCTTTTTTGTTCCTTTAACCTCTCTGCTGTAGTTAGGTTTTTCAGTCTCTCTGCATATCTCTGATATTTTTGCTCTCTTTTTGATTTATATTCTTCGGGTAAAGATTCTTCCCGCTCTCTAACTGATTCAAGACTCAAGAACAAACTCTCCTTAAGTTCTTCGGTTCTTTGCTCGATGAGATTTTTATTGTCTTCTATTTTTTGTGATATTTCCTGTAATTGAACTTCAACGTCCTTAATTTTGAACTGCTTAACGTTTGGAATAATTGCTGCCACGAAAGAAGAGGCAAACCAATATATCGCTTGCTGTTTTAGCTCTTTCTCAGCAGGAAACAGAAGTATATATGCAAATACAATGAAAGATATTGCTGAAAAAGAGTATCCAAGAAACTTTAGTCTTTTAGCCTCTTCAACAGCACTGTCTTGATTATTAGGAGTTTGAGCCATTCTTTTTTGCCTCCAATTTCTTCTAAAAAGCAAGAATTAGTAAAAACTTGTCCTAATTTACGACTCATTTGAACCTCATCTGCTTTGTCCTACTGAGACTGCGGTCTAACTATTAATTAAATGGAACGATTCTGCCTATTCACCCAGCTTCGGAGAATAGGCAGAATGATTCTGTATATCACTCCAAAACAGGTGGATCGACAGAATGATTCTGCATAATAGGCTGATTTGGGTAGATCGGCAGAATTTTTCCGTATATCTTCACACGCAGTACGGTCGTATTTATGAGTATCATTTGCTACATTAAACACCTTCCCTACTCAACCCTCTCATGCAGCCACCTCCTAAGAAGCTATTGGATCAAGTGCGAGATGCGATTCGGCTCAAGCACTATGCTTACCGCACCGAAGAAACTTACGTGCAATGGATTCGCCGCTACATCCTGTTTCACAATAAACGGCACCCTAAGGACATGGGCAGGGCTGAAATTGAAGCATGCTTGACTCATTTGGCTGTGCACGAACAAGTTGCAGCTTCAACTCAGAATCAAGCACTGAATGCACTGTTATTTCTGTACCGGGAAGTGCTGAAGCTAGAAGTGTCTCAGGTCAATGCCATTCGAGCTAAACGCACTCAGTACTTACCAACCGTTTTAACGAAGGAAGAAGCCCTGACCGTTATCCAAAATATCGATGGTGTCCCTCAACGGGTTGTTAAGTTACTGTACGGTGGTGGATTGCGTCTGAGCGAAGGATTGCGATTACGAGTCAAAGACATTGGCTTCGCACAGCATCAAATCATTATTAGAGATGGTAAGAGCAGCAAGAGTCGCGTCACTATGCTGCCCTCGAGTATAGCCAATGAACTCCGTGATCATTTAGTGGGAGTGAAGCGACAACATCAGCAGGATTTAGGGCGAGGATTTGGAGCTATCCCTCTGCCGTTTGCGCTGGAGCGGAAGTACCCTAACGCCAATCGAGAGTGGATATGGCAATTCGTGTTTCCTTCCAGCCATATTTGCCAAAGACCCTCGTAGTGATCGGATGTGCCGCCACCACATGCATGAGAGTAGCATTCAAAAAGCGGTTAAGCAGGCTGTTCGAGCCGCAAAGTTAACAAAACGGGTGGGGTGCCACACCTTTCGCCACAGCTTTGCAACCCACCTACTCCAAAGTGGCTATGACATTCGAACCATACAAGAGTTGCTAGGACATAAAGATGTGAAGACTACCATGATCTACACGCATGGCTTAAATCGAGGGGGACAAGGAGTGAGAAGTCCACTTGATCCGTGAAGACTAATTGTAAGATTGACAGATTGCGAAGCATTGTGCACAACTTTTCTGCCGAAAAGAGGCATTTTAGGCAGAAAAATGGGCAAGCCTAAGCAAGCTTGTGGAGCGATCGCTCCTGCAGTTGCGCGACAGAAGCAATCCCTCTTGAATCCCTGTTCAGCCTAAAACAGTAGAACGTCTCGATTCAGCACTTTGATCGCAACTTCCTTGCCTTGGCAGACGTTGAAGAGTGGCTGAAGCTGAATCAAAGAACGGCTCAGTCGATCAATGCGAGTGACCACAACCTCCTTAACTTGATCAGCCTCAATCAAGTCCAATAAACGGTTCAAGCCAGCCCGTTCCTTTGACATGCCCGACCCAATGTCTGATAGCACCTGTGTAGCCCCAGCATCTTCTAACTGCGAGATTTGAAGGTTCAGGCTATGTTTGTCGTCAGCATTAACTCGTGCGTAGCCAACTACCCTACGTTGCATGGTGAACTCCCCTAATAGGCTTCGTTTAGTAACAGAAAATTTTGATCGTTGAAGCTGCAAAGTACTTAGACTCAAGATTCTAGTAATCTCCTTGGTTGAATGTTTAGCATCTAAACCAATCCACTCTTTATTCGTTTTCGGCAAGAGGTTGTGCAAATTTAAGCAAAGCGAACTCATTTAGTTAAGTTGCTCTAACTCTTCAAGCGAACGATCGCGCAGAGATTCAGTATTCTGCTGTAAGACCTTAAGAAAAGCTTGAAAGCCCGGGCAATCATGGCACTGAGGCTTTCTACCTGGAACTTCGCAATTGCACTCAAATCGAGACCGTTGATTAAAACGTCGCTTGCAGTTCTGGCATCGGTAACGCTGTTTACCGTTCTCAACACAATACTTTTTATAGTTTGCAGAACCGCAATGGGGGCACTCATCACCATATATGACTGGACCTGTCCTCCATTGTTTTAGGCTTTTCTGCATCGCAATTTCATAGCGCAATTGGTTAAGGTAAAACAAATCTTGCGTGCTCATCCTGCTACCTCCTAAACTTCCGGTAATTTGTTCGTGTGGTTTAATCTGGAGCTTGTAAAGCTGAAGCGTGACCTTGAGAAGTTCGGAGGAAAACCGAATTAATCTCACCGTTGTAAACGGTGACGCGTTGCACAATTTTTCGGTATATGTCCACTTTTTCGTCTGTAGAAAGGGTGTACCAAATCAACAAGTTGTTGCCGGCTTGAATAATTTCCTCTGCTGTTTTTGTGTCCAGAGCGTTATGAACGAAGGGGTTGAGTTCTTCCTGAATCTGCTGACGAGTTTTATTCTTAAGTAATTCCAAATCAGGATCAAAATCTGAGATTGCCTCAAGATGCCTTAAGCGGTTCTCTAACTGTTGAACCTTAGAAGATTTGATCGGTATAGGTGAAGTGTCGGATGGTGAAGGAATAGTAGAGTTAAGAACTACTGATTGTTGCAAGAAGGAATTGATTAAAGCCTTTTCAATCAACTCCTTACGAGTTCCTCTAAAATTAGTACACCCCTGGCGGGCATAGCGGCAGGCAAAGTAATGGTATTTTGTTTTGTTATCTTTGCTTAATCGCGTTTTGGAGTAACACTTACTGCCGCACTCAGCACAGTAAACTAAACCCCGCAAGTAGGCATATTCCGTGTATGAGTTTGAATTGTTTGGATCATAGTTGTAAAGGTTGCAACTATACCGAGTCGCATTAAAGGAAAAGATTTCCTCAATTTTGGCAAACTCTTCATCTGATATGATTCGGTCTTCTGGATGGGTATCGTGAATGATTGTCCAGTTTTCCGGCGCAACTTCTTTACGCCTGCCATCAGGACTTTTAATCCGTTTATTGTAAGCTGTATGTCCGCGCAAAACGGGATTTCCCAGCCATTTCTTGAACCCTACAGAAGTCAAATTAGGCTTCTTATCGTTCCCATTCTTCTTGGTTGGAGAATGTCCAATTCCAAACTGTGTATTCATCGCCCTGACAGCTGGTGTTGCTCCTTTTGTTTTTAAAAAAATCTCGACAAAACTACGAGCAAGCTGAGCAACCGTTATTCCTGGAAGTTGGGTGAGATCCCCCAGTTTTGATAGTTCTTGGTAGTTGCTAGGGCGCTCTGTTAATAAGCACAAGAACGGGGTGTGATCCAAGCGATAGCGATTTTCCGAGGTAGTATAGCCAAAAGGAAGGGAGTCGCAAGCTAGTTGCTGTTTGCGCCGATGCGCTTTTCCATGCTTGACTCGTTCGGATATCTGATCGACCTCCATCTCTGCCAAACTAGCTAAAAGATTTACAGTAAACATTCCGTAGGAACTACGGAGGTCAATATTTTGGTCAAGCACCTTTAGATTGATATTAGTTTCCTGAAAAAGTTGAACATTATTGCGAATAATTGGAACCCGCCTTCCTAGACGATCTAAACGCGTAACAATTACTTCAGTGGCTCTTAGTTCTTGAACGCGTTTCATTGTTTCCTTTAGACCTGGGCGATCGTCTCTTTTCCCTGTCTGCGCGTCTGCGATAATCAGTGTGGCTCCGGCATCCTCAAGTCGCTTGATTTGCTGCTCGAGGGCGTTGGAGTTCACGGCTTGATCAAGCGTGGAAACCCTCGCGTAGCCGATTATGGTCTCAGAATCAGGGACATTTCTGATTTCTTTAATGAGATAACGTTCCTTCAAATTCCTCAATTTCATTTTCTTTACCTCAAAAAATTAGTGATGGGTCGTCGAACAAAATATCTATTCAGTCGTCTCTACTAACCGTTGTTGTGTATAGTTCTCGAACGCGTTTCATTGTTTCCTTTAGACCTGGACGATCGTCTCTTTTCCCTGTCTGCGCGTCTGCAATAATCAGTGTTGCTCCGGCATCCTTAAGTCGCTTGATTTGCTGTTCGAGGGCGTTGGAGTTCGCGGCTTGATCAAACGTGGAAACCCTCGCGTAGCCAATCACAGTTTCGGAATCAGAAACATTTCTGCTCTCTTTAGTAAAGTAACGTTCCTTCAAATTTCTTCGCTGCATTTTCTTTACCTCAAAAATTAGTGATAGGTCATCGAACAAAACGTCTATTCAGTCGTTTCTACAAACCGTTGTTGTGTATACCCCTTGGGAAGTGGGTTTGCACAACTAATAGCAAAAAGCTAATTTTTTTGAGCATAAAAGCCTGTCAAATTCGCATTCTTAGGAATTCGAATTGATTACTTGTTTTGACTCAATTGCTCAAAGAAATTGCTATCTGTATTCACAGTTAAGCAGAGTCAAACTTGAAAAAATCTGCTTTCAGGAATCGATTAAGGAATATTAAGCCCAAAGCCAGAGTAGATAGCCAAGTGAATTGAGGCTCCCCTTTACTCGAGCGCGCTCTGCTGTTTTTTTCGTTGCTTCCTGTAACAACTTGAGGCAATTTGAAGCCGAGAGATCGGTCCCCAAGCTGCGAAAAGGACAGTTACATTGATCAGGCGGTATTGATGAGCAGGGAATAGGCTTAGGTTCTACCGTGTTTTCTTTGCGTTTATAGGGCAACCCTTTACGCCAGTAAAAATCATCAATGTAGGCGATCTTGCTATCCCTTAAAGCTTCAACGTATTGCCTCCAAGGCTCTTCGAGCTTAGGTCCGTTGTGAAAGCGCAGAGCTTCGAGGTTAGGTTCGCCGTGAGAACGAAGAGCGAGGATAAAACGACCGTACCAGCCGTTTTTCTGGAGAAATTTTAAATATCTCCGCTCCTGCTCCTTATAAGTTCCACGTTTCTCAATACGTTTGAATTCAGTCCACTGGAATTGTTGAAGCAAGAAAACACGGACAGAAAGCAGGTCTTTCTGGTCTTCAATCGAGACCCAATCGCCAGCATTGTTGGGTCCCAGTTCCCACCCCTGTAAAAACGCTTGCTTTTCAATTTCCAGGAAAAGTTGAAGCGGATCCTGAAATGGATAGGGTTGTTGCCTGCCAGCCATCCAGCTTTTAAGATAGGGCTCACCTGCGCTAATAAGCTGATACTCGGCAATATCGACTTCGTTAACGAGTTTGAGGTTACGGATAATAGACGTTGAAAAATACTGTTGAAATACGCCTTTTGTGCTGCTTGGGTTTGGAATTCCTCTGAGCAGCTTGTAAGCAAAGAGAATTCCTCTCGCTTGGTAAAAGTAGTGGAGCGTTTTAAGCCAATAGGCCTGTTCTTGATTTTTCGGCACGATACCTGCTAGAAGAGGAATCTTGCCGATCTCCGTTGCAATTTGGATGAGCTGCTGCCCGTGAGGGGTATTGGGAATATAAATTTCAACTCGTGGAATCCAACAGCGTTCTTCAAACCCGAAACATAAATCGTCTTCTCGAATCTGTCTCTCCCACTCATTCAATGTCTTTTGCACAGTGGGCGATCGTCGGCGCGCCTCATAGGGAAGAGACAATAGGGATTGAGGAACCGGAATAAGAACTATATCTTGCAGAACTTTGGGCTTCTCCAAAAGGCATTCTGCCCATTGGTGTAAGCTCCTGTCAGAGATTGGGAGGGGAGAAAAATCACTCTGCATGTCTTTGTGTGGCAGCGGGATGAATGGCTGCTCCACTGAGTTTAACTCGGACTCAAGTTTGGATTGGATGTGGACTTCGTACTACTTGGGGTCCAGGGTGCGATCGCGACATTTTGGAAGTTTGAAGCGAGTGCTTTGAGCTGTTGAGGGAGCGATCGCTGTCACACAAGTAGCTGAGAAGTGAGAATACACTTGAGCAAATTTTTACCCAATATAGAAAGCTCCACCAATGACTTTTATCCTCACATGCACATCAGGAGAATACATTTACCAAGTTTCCGATCGCCGTTTGACAATGCTCGGTGGATTGAATTCGGGTGTCGTTGTTGATGACGAAAGTAACAAGTCCACTTTAGTTGGCGGGCGAATGTCATTTTGCTATACCGGCTTAGCTGAAATTTCTGGAAAGAGAACCGATATATGGCTAGCCCAAACTTTGGCAAACGGACCAATTCAGGATTTAGGAGTAGCCTGCGAACGTGTTCGAGCCCAATCCACTCAAGAATTTAGAAACCTTAGGAGAAAGAGATGTCCAGAACATTTTTTGCGGCATGCATTTGTGGGTATAGGCTGGTGCAGGCTTCCTGAGGACGACGGCTTGCAGCCATTGCTTTGCACAATTTCAAACGCTCTAGATGGGAACGGAGAATGGCTTGCTCAGCCCTCCGATGAGTTTCTCATTCGTATAAATGGATGGGGGCAAAGCTCGGAAGGATTTTCTATTGCTGGCGCAGGACAAACTCTTCGACAAGACGAAAAACATGCTATCTGGCGGCATATCCGCCGTTGCGCTAAGAAGAAAGCCGGACCCATAGCATTTTTGCGAGCACTGATTGATGCCGTTTTCTTTGTCGCTGACCGTTACAGCGGTGTTGGAAGCAATTTGATGGCTACATGTATGCCACGCGCCGCAGCAGAAGACTACCTTAGAACTGGAGACTCTATGGCGGTTTACGGACTACCTCATTCCAACAGAAATGTTTTTGTCTACAGCTCTCTTGAAAGATTGCACCCCATTGTCTATGGTCCCAATGTTGCTACTGAAGGTATAGCTATAACTGGCTTTCATGCAGGTCCTCTAGACCTCGCAAGCGAGGACTCGTGATAGCGCGATCGCTGATTGAAAATTACTGAAACAAGTCTGAGCTAATTTCGAGTCTCTTAGCGATCGCCGCTTCAGTGAAAGCTTTAAGGCACAGTTAGTAAAGCAGCAGCCGTCAATGTCTTTGATGGCTGCTGCCTCTAAATCCATAAGAACCTTTGGCAGAATTTCAGGAACAACCCAATGAGGAAGCTATATGGAATTTGTCCACGCTCATGGTGAAGGTTTCACCGTCACAAAGTATGTACCGGTTCAGGACGGCAGCATTAGAGTCAGCCTTGGTGCAAACATTGATAATCCAAACCCTGAACTCTCTGGGGAGTTGGTAGAAATTGAAGTCGTAGTAAATCCTTCAACTGACGACAGCCTGCAACAGATAGAGAAAGCTGCTCGGGAGCGAGCACGCCTAATACTGGAGGCGGCTGCAAAGGCTTTAAAGCAAGCTTAGGTTTGGACAAAACGTTGCCGAAAATGCCTCAAAACGGCAATGTTTATCAGCAATCTATGCGTAATAGAGGCTACTCAGCAGTTTGGCTTCTGCTTGTCCAGACTCAAGGTGACAAGATTCTTCAGCAAATGCATCCAGACACGCACCGAGCTGACCAATCCAACCTTCATCATCTGCAACCAGAATCCAATCCTCCTTAGAGGATTCTCTCAACGGCGATGAGTCAACTTCAGTGCAAACGAGACGCCATTCTCCTCCGCTAACACTTCCTACTAAGTCGCAGTCCTCTAGTTCCTCTAAGGTCAACGTAACTCCGTAGCGTTCCTCCAGAAATGCTAAGCATTCATCGAAACTTTCCGCTGCATAACGCTTCTCTCCGGCAACGACATACCAAAATTCAGAAGTGCAATAGCTCACAACCCCTCTACAAAATTAGGACAATCAGCAGACATACCCTAGCTCACGCCACGAAACTAGTCGAGCAACCTCAGTAGATTCAAGGCTACTGGAACAGCCGTTTTATCTCCAGCCCATCTCACCCAAGCTGTCTCATCGCTGTCGATCGACTCAATGGAGCCGTTCCAGCCCATCTTGCCGATTTTCCCAACTTTGGAGCCGACCCGAATTACAGAAGTGGAGATCGGCTCCTCGCAGTCCTCAACTTCTTGCTCAACCATAACCACATTGGTAGGTGAACCACCTACTTTCTTGTTGGCTTTCAAAGCCCTCGCAGAATCAAGGTTACAGGCGGTGGAAAGCAACGACATAGGTGAGAAAGTAGGTGAACTTACTGCTTTAGTAGGTGAATCACCTACTGCTGAAACGCTTACAAATTTAGGGTTAGAGCTAATGGTAGGTAAAGTAGGTGCGTTTTCTAGAGAATTTGTGGGAATATTTTTTTGAAAATCAAGGTCAGAAACTGACCTACTATACCTACCATTTACCCGTAACCATTGGTTTGAGGCAATTTCATTGGTAGGTGGCTCACCTACCAATGAACTGTCACAAGTAGGTTGAACCCCATGACTTTGATAGGGTTTTGAGAAAGTAGGTGACTCACCTACTGTTTGTGACAGTTGCGTACTGTCTATCCATCTAAATTTCAAACTGCGACCGCTGCCAGACAGTTCTCCTTTGCCCTGAGCCAATTTCATAGCAGCGATTTGTTCAAACCAAGTGCGAACTTCTCCAGGATCTGGTCGGTCTTTCTTGTCAAAGTTAAGTTGAACATCCTTGGCTTTTATCCAACCGTCTTTGCCTTGTTTCCAAGCGTTCCGAGACAATTCGATGCAGCGAGAGAGGCTAGCGCTAACGCCCAAACTTCCACCAACACCAAACTGGGTGTAGAGCGATGCAAACTGGTTCGCTCCAAACAGGGCGATTTCTGTAGCTGCCTGAATGGTTTCGAGTGTGATGATCCGATACTCCGGGTTAGACGGCTCAACTTCGTCTGCCCAGTTCTTGATGACTTGTAGGTTGATGGCAATCTTACCAATACGTCCTTCTGTCTTTCCCCAAACGGTACGCATTGCAGGAAGTGGGTCATTAACTCGTTTCTGCTCCAACTGGTTGTACACCTGCATGAAGTGGCGAAATGCCCTTGACTTCTCCAGAACGAACTCGATCTTGGGTAAAGCGTCGATCGCTTCGTAAAGGTCAACCAGTTCGGCTGTCAACCCTGAAGGTGCGTCGTAGTTGTCTAACATCGTTGAACTTGTCAAAGGTTGCACCACAGGTAGGAACCTTGCCCAAGCTCCGTTCGAGTCTTCGCAATCTTTCATCAGCTTGAGTAATACTTTGGGTTGGATTGACCCAAACAATGACAAAAGGATGTGTTCTGTTTCTCTTTCGATGCCGCCAGCCCTTAGCGTCGTTTGTCCAGTCGAGTCGTAGTATTCAAGCAAATCTTCGTCATCAGAACCCTTGCCACCTCGATATTGATTGCTGGATTTCAGCAGCCCTGCCAGCTCATCGCGGACGTAAAGCATTCCGTGATCAGTCTGCTTTGAAGCTTGCTGGTCAATGCCTTCAGCTGTAGCCTTGGTGAACGAAAATACTCGTCTGTGTGGTTCTTGTGGTTCTCCGTCTGGAAACCTCGATTCCATCTCATGAAGGGCACGACCAGCGGTGTCAGTGTTCTTGCTTTGAGACTCCTGACTTAATTTCTCCCATCGCTTGTAGTCCTCTTTGTATAGCTTTAAGGCGAAATCGTAGCTCTGCTTCGTCTTCGCCTGAAGAACGCTCAGTGGTTTGGTCACAACCGATTTAACAACTGGGCTCTTTTTCTGCGATGACTCTGCAACGATCATGGCAAACAGGTTTGGCGAAACCTCAAATTCCATAGCGTGGTTCAGAACCACAGTCGTTTCAGGGTGATGGATTGAACTAACCGTGCAAAGCAATGAGAACAGGTAAAGCTCTGGGCGCAGCCCCAAGAGCTGACTCAGCTTCAGAATCTTGGAAGACAATCGATCCGGCAGGTACTTTTTGATATCTAGCTTGCTGGCTTCAGCGCCTAGCAGCAGATCAAGTTCTGCCGCTGAAAGGTCTTGAGTATCAGCGCTTTCAACCTCTTTGAGCTTTGCTTCATACAGGCGAAGAATGTCACGAGACTGTCTCCCAGACCTACTTGCAATATCCTGAATTGCGGCTTCTAGCTCATATCGAGAAGGGTTTGCTTCAACCAAGTTGGAGATTTCTTGGTTGAGTTCGGCTTGGTTCATTCCAGGCTTCGACTGTCGATTTGGGAAAGCAACTACGTTATCAATAGCGTCGCTAAACCTAACCTCCCGCTTTGCCCCGATTGCTGCCTTTACCTGTTCCGCACATGCCGCCTTCAGTCCATCAATCCAATCCCCAACATCCGCTCCACCATCCTTCTGAAGCCGTTCCCAATTGCGACGATCGCTGTCATCAGGGTACGCATATAGCCATCGCGTCTCTGCTGCCACTCCCTCTAGCGCTGACTCAACATCTTCCATGTGAGACACGCCCTTCTGGTCACGGTCAGGACACAAAACAACAGTTGCGCCCTTCAGCACGTTCAGCGCATCCGGGTTGTACGCCTGCAACTTGCCAGCACCCGCTATCAAGGTCGTAGCAGTCAACCCCAATGCGGTCAGCCTATCTACTAGCCCTTCTCCTTCCATCAGGAAGACCGGTTCACGGTTAGTGATCGCCGTCATGACAGATGGCAGGTTGTACAACGGCACCTGGCGCTTTAACTGCTCCTTCAGTTCAGCAGGCATATTGCTGACTAGCTTGCCTTTGTCGTTCTTGCTGTACTGCTCCCAATTACCGTTTGGAAATCGGTACAACTGACTAAAGCTCTTCTTGCCGTTGCCGTCGTCTTTGCGAATGACCTTCACCACGGGACTGCCGTCTGCGTCGTGGTACAAATACTGGGTACGTCCAGCGGGACGTTGAGGTTTCTCCCATCGGGGCTGTGGACGCTGTTCCTCCAAGACATAGACAGCGCAACGACCGTCACTAGTTAGCTTTTTGCCAACCCATTTATAGCCGTTAACCTCGTCTGGCGGCTCTGGGACACTGCTCGTTCCGCCTTGCCCTTTCGTGTAGCAAAGAACGGTCTTCAGATCGTCGAACCAACGACAATCGGTGTCGTGGTCGCGCTTGCATACTGGGCAAGCCCCATCTTTTTGGCTTTTCTGGTTAGGCTTTCTGGAGGTGCTTACCATGCTGCACCTCCTCGCGCTAATCCAAAATTCACGATGCCAACATTGACATCGCCCCCGTTGGACGGGTTACGATATATTGAAGTAAACATTTGACTGTTTCCACCCTATGGGTGGGACTAGATCAAAACCCTCAAGCTGTTCTGTCGCCAAACTTCGCAGCTTGGGGGTTTTCAACTTTTAAGCACACGTAAAAAGAAGCCAACTAGCGTGTGGCGACGGTCACGACCCCTGTTGGATAGCCGGAGATTTTGAACTAGGTTCAGAGACGATAATCTCAGCAAGCTCTGAGCCGAACTGAGCCTCAAGCGCTTCTTTAATCAACGCAGAACGATCAGTTCCCTTTCTCTTTGCTAATTTGTTCAAATCGTTGATATAGCTATGAGGCAATCGAAACGATATGGTCTTGGTTACGTTTGAAACGCCTGGCATCCGAACCTCCTAGTAGGGTGTGCTACACCCGCAATAAACAATACCCGAAACATCAGAAAATTTGTTAATAATCGAATCGTAATCTTGAATTTCTTATTTGTCTACCGTTTTGTACTACTGATAGCGCTAGATTACGATATGATCTGCGACTTTCCTCCACACGTAGCGTATGCTGTTGGAGCAGAAGAATCGAGAATTTGTGCCGCCCTTGCCTCATGATGGGCGGTTTTTGTTTAGCCTCTTGCTCTAAAGATTTGAGCAACGGACAGCTTCAAATTTGGGAAGACGTTAGAGTACACAGTCTCATCGCCAGAGAATGTGCCGAACTCTTCATAGAATCTGCCTCTTAATGTCCAAACAGAGATATAGCCTTCCAAAGCGTTCACAATCCAATATTCTTGAACGCCTGCATCTGCATACTCTGCTCGCTTGGCTCCAATGTCTACTTGAGCATTGCCAGGGCTGACAACCTCAATCGTCATCAGTGGCGGATTGCCAACCTTAAACACTGCGGTCTGGTCTTGGAGTGCGTCCCATTGCTTAGTCGTGCAGACAAACACATCAGGTACACGTCCGCGAATCTTCCCTCCCGATGGAGGAATTTGCACTTGGGCGGCATAAACCCTTGACACTAGCAAAAGCTCCTGATCTTCAAAATAGCCTTCTAGCTTACGATACAGGTACATCGCAATGTCAGTATGGCGTCCCCTGGGCGGATTCAACTCCACAATCTCCCCATCAATAAACTCAGTGCGCCTACCGTCGTAGGGACGCTGCAAATACTCTTCATAGGTCAACAGTCTCGCTTGGGTCATGGCGATCGCCTCACTTGTCCTGCTTATTAGGATCTGAAATTTTCCCCTGTTCTCGCGCCTCAAGGACAGCCCTCTCGATCAAGACAGCCATCATCTGAGACATCGATCGACGTTCAGCGTCAGCAAGGTCTTTAAGCCCTTCCTTAATCTCTTCTTCTATAAACGCAGTGACTGTAACCTTTGCCATTGGATCATTGTGAACCTCTGAGGACATCATACGCTCCTAGTAAAAAATAGGGTAATTTTTGTTAGTTTCTCACAAATTTGATTAGAACCTATTGTAATCCTAACAAAACCTTGCTAGGTTGTGACAAGAAGCGGCAAATGCAAGCGAACGACCGCAAGCTGACGCAAAGTAATTCAGGAGAGAAGAATGGCAACAGGGATCGCCACCAGGAGCAAACATACGCGCCTGGTCAGTTTTGAAAACTCGAATAGCTGGATTAAGCGCCACGACAGTGAGGGGACGCTGGTAATCCAGGCGGGCTACCGGGAAAATCCGACCGCCTATGCCCGGCACGATGAAGAGAACCCCATTGTAGTCATTGATGGGCAGCTTCCCCGCTGGTATGGCGCTTTAGCTTGCCAGGGGCAGCACGTTCGGATTCATGGGCGCTCGAAGATTGAAACCGCTCGCGAGGCGTTCTCCGCCTGCCTGCGTCCATCCGACGATGGCAGAGATCTAATCGTGGTGTCCTCTCACTGGGATGTTAGAGCTTTAGATTCCCTCAAAGCTGCTCTAGAAGGACAATACAAAGTCATTCGCAACGGGGTTGAAATCCGCTGCGTCGTGACTCAAGTGCTCCCCGTGTTGGAAGGAATGGGCACATACAACGCGCTTCAGCCATCCCTCCGCCCTGGCTCAACCCTGCTAATTGAGCTTGGCTTTGGTACGGCTGAAGAGTTCCTGATTGATGCCTCTGGTGAGATTGTTGACGGTCGCCCGGTCGATAACTTGGGCATCTACAACCTGGTGAATGCGATCGCCGATGACCCAGCGGTTCGGACACTAGCAACGGATGCCAGTGGAACGATTAACATTTCGCTGATCTCTCGCTGTCTCCAGTGCGACACGCTCGGCAAGATTGATCAGAGTAACTGGCAAGCGATCAAAGCAAAGTACGTCGCGGAATACCTCAAAACCTTTCAGGGCTACATCAGAACCAATTACGCCGCCCAATCCCAGGCAATCACAAACATTGTCCTAACGGGTGGCGGTGCTGCATTGCTTAGCTCAATTCAGCCGAAGGTAGCGCAGGTTTTCACCATTCCAGATCGCCCTCAGACTGCATCTGTTCGCGGCTCCTATGAGCATCAGATGAGCCTGGTTGGGGTGTGAAATGGCTCAAAAATCCCGGTCGGCACAGTTAACGGCAACGGCTTGGGAGTACTGCCGGGTACTGGTTGAAGCCGGAGAGTATTGCTCCATTGATGATGCAGTTTCTGACCTCATCATGCAGGCAAGACGGAGTACCACTCATCCACCGACCCCAAAAGTAATTCAACCCGCATCCATACAGCCAGTATCCATCAGTACTACCCCAGTACTTACTAGTACTGAGCAAAAGCCAGAGAACCCTATCCAGGCTTTAGCTGAACTGAGTTTTGATTAACATCCACCCCACATGACAGGAGGTCACATGCCATCTATTCGGCTCTCAGGAGATGTAGAGGCGATCGCCCAAACGGTTTCAGAGCAGAGAGGTTTAGGCAGTACCAGGACGGCAATAGAGGCGATCGTTCGCTGTTACTGGCAGGACTATTTAGGCGGGAAGCGTCCCTCTATGGAGCCAGCAGTCCCTTCGCCAGCGCTCGCCCCTTCTGCTGAATCTGTACCTACCGATTTCCGGTTCACAGAACCCATCGAGCTATGAACCAGCAACTCAAACTCATTGCCGCTCTACTCTTCCGAAACCTCAACAGTCAAGCCCTGATTGAACTGTTTGTCGCTGCGCTGCTGGCGCTTTTAATCGGTGCCGCACTGCCTTGGGTGTTCAAGCTGCTGGCACTTGCCATCTTCCCGGCAATGGTCCTCGGGTCGATTTGTCTACTGATGTTTGGGCTGACCAAACTGGTTCAAGGACGGATCAACGATTAACCAGCCGCCTCTCCACCACAGATCAACGGCTGGCAACTCCCACAAACACTAAATTCATAGGAGATTCTTTCATCATGGCTCACAAAGCAGAATTACTCGGATATCAAGGCGCTACAGGCGAGTTTTTTGACACGCTTCAGGAGCTTTACGGCGCAAGGCTGGAAGCTCTCAACGTAGATGAAAAGCTGCTCCTTTTAACGGGCATCTTTGCCTATCACCTCAACAGCACCGGCGAAACGATGGAGGATGTCTGGAAGCCGGATCACAATAGCCCTCGCTCGATGGAGATATTTGGCATTTTGAAGGGGCTTGAGGAATTCGAGCCGTTTCGTCAGTTCGCCTTTGCCGAGGCGCTGCTGAACCAGGTTAAAACGTCCTACCGGCTGCACGAGCAATTCCTAAAGCAGCTCAAAAAGGCAGGAGTCGAGGAAGCGTTAGCGGCTCAGGTTGCCGCAATCCTGGCATCTGGAGGCGATCGCACCCAAGCAGAGTGTGAACTGGTGAGTGAAGCCTGGGCGCAAGTTTTCAAGGTTGATGAGCGGCTCGCTAAGCGGATTGAGCAGGCAATGGGGCAGGAGTAAAGGCATGACTCACCAGTTCTACGCCCGAATTAGTGCCGGGTGCCTCGCTACCATCCTTCTCCTGATTGGGATTGCCTACGTCAAATCATCCCCAGTCGGTGACTTAATCAACGATCGCCTGGAAGCGGCAAGGGAGCGGCAAGATGGCTAAATTTACAGCGAATAAACCAAGTAGTTCTACCCCTTCTAGCCCTGCTAACACGAGGGGAAAGAGTGAGTTTGATCAGCCAGAGTCCAAGGGGTGGGAGGGGTTAGACGTTGCTCTAGATGCTATGCACGATGTGCTTACTCTTCTGCCTCACATTTACCTGTGGGTGACCGGCCGGGGGGCAGCGATTTTGTACGGGATTGCCACCATCTACTTTGTGTTTGTGTCGGCTGAAGGGTACTGGCAGGTGCTAGATCCCGGTGCCCCTAGCTTTGTGCTGAAGCCCTATGGCGGCGATGATGCCAATCCTTTAGACATCGTTGTTGCTGCCCTTTCCATCAGCTTCTGGTTCTCATTCCTGTTCAGTGCTGTCATCAACGCTATTCAAGCGCGGGTATTCCGAGGCATTGCTATCAATATTGCGAAGCAGCGGTTGAGAGAGGTAGAGAGTGAGGTTCTACCGGACAAGCCCAAGAAGGCGATCGATATTGTTGGTGTTCGATGGAAGCAATACAAGCGAGCCGGGATGTTAGAGATTCGCAAGCAAGGCTTTGTGATCCTGTCCACCTATGCCGTGGACATCATCATGAGCTATCAAAACCATCCCTTCGGCTACTGGTTTGGAGTCACCCTCTCCCGCCTGGTCTGGTTCATTCTGTCGGTGGTGGCGGCTGAGCTCTCCGGCTCGATGTTCTGGGACGCGGTGGAGGACTTCAACCGCACTCGCAAGACCAAGACCGCTGATTAATTAACTGTTGAACGGAGCGGGGAAACCCGCTCTTACTTAATGCTTTTAGGGACTAACGCCGATGAATTTTGAGGACTACTTACTTCAGGGGAAGATCTTAGACGCGCTGCGATATCGCGTTGGAGTTTTGCAGCGCAGCGCAGACAAAGAGTGTAGTAATTGTGATGGGGCAAGACTGGTCAGCTTAGGGGCGATCGCCATCTCCCTGCCGTTTGTGGCTCCACTGCCCGGTGTGGGAGTGATGGCTGGTATTGCTGGGTTTAGCTACTTGGGTACGGTTTGGCGAGACTTTCAAATCTCGGGCAAGCTGTGTCTGTTGCCGGGGAGTCGAATTGGGGCAGGGGACATTCTGAGCATCTTTGGACTGGCAGGGGAGGAAGTATCCCCCAGAGAGCAGCAGCTAATGCGGGTAATGGATTTCCTGCCCTATGAGCAGCGGGTTGAGTATGCAGTTCTAGTGGATGATGAACCGGCGATCGCTGACCTATTGAAGCGGTTGCCAGCGCAAGATCGGCTTGCGGGCTATGCCTACATGGTGCGGCGAATGGCTTTAGGTGATGTCAAAGCCCTGGACTGGGTTGAGGTGAAAGCGGCGATCGCAGCAGAGTCCGCAGAGCCAAGTGATTCCGCTCCAACTGCCCAACTACAGCGACCAGGCGCAGCTCTACCAGCGGTCGAAGGCAGCACTACTCAAACAGAGCTAAGTGATCGCCCTGCTGTGAACCTTGCCCTCAATCCAGAAATCAATGTTCACAACCATTTGGGGCGTTATGGCAGCGCTGCTCCAAAAACCGCGTCGCCCGCGCAGGCTTACCGGCAGACAGACGCACCCGACCTCACCATCTACTCAGATGTCAGGGAACGGATGAAGGCACTGTTAAAGGCAATGGCACAGAGCGGCTGCCCACTTGGAACACTGCTCAATCAGCCCTTTTGCTGGTTCTGGGGCAATAGTCAGAGCGGGAAGACCACCCTTGCGACTCTGCTGGCGATCGCTCGCATGGGCATGGGACATGCAATCGGTTACTTCTCAACAGATAGCGATGTTGCCCCGCTACACTGGGCCCGGATGGAAGATTCCCCAGAAGGTTACTCCTTTGCGCTCGATGACGTAGCACGACGCATCAGCACGGCTCCAAAGGGTTCTCTGAAGGGCGAGGGCTGGGTGTTTGATGAGATGTTTGCCGCCTATGGCACCTACGAACTAGAACTGAACCCCCTGCTCAATGCTGCCTTGATGAAACTAGCTAAGACCTGCGGGACGCTGATTGGCATTAGCCAGGTAGACACCAGTGGAGCGCACGGACTGAAGAACATTGACGCAGCCTGGCGGTCTGAGCGTGTCAGCATCCAGGCAATTCATGAGGAAGACGAGCTGGGCGATCGCAGCCCGACTGGTCGCTACATCGTGACTCGTGGAGATGACTCGTTCGAGTGGAGCATCCCTGAATGGATGCTCACCGAGCTAAATGAGTGGGGGCATACCGATCCGGTCGTATGGCTCCTAAATCGCTTTCCTGAACTGTGCCAGGGGCAATCTAATACTCAGCTAGTGCATCATTTAGAGGCAGTTGTAGCCCTATTGGGTGAGCCTAAAGACAGCGCAGATAGATTTAGTTTTAACGCATTAGGAACTGACTTGGAGATATTAGAGAAGCTATTTGACGATGTAGTTGGCGAAGTCGATCCGGTCGACAAGTCTATGCCTGAAACTGATGAACAGATTCTTATTGCATGGTTTGAAAAGCATCCCGATCAGTTCTACACAAAGCGACAAATTGTTCAGATGAAAGTCAAAGTTTCGCAGCCTGAACGGTTAGAGGAACAGCTAATTAAGCTTGTAAAGGATGGCTGGCTAGAGGTTGAGGAAACAGCGCAGACAACAAAATTCAAATGGCTTCCCGACTAAATCAACTAGCAAAAAACTGAGGAGGTGTAGACAGGTGTAGAAGGTGTAGACAGCATCCTGAGAAGTGCCAAAAACAGGGTGTAGACAGTCCCTTATCTACACCTACACCTTTTTGTCTACACCTTCTACACTTTGGCTAAAGCCATTGCGTATCAAGGTTTCTACACCTTCTACACCCCTTATCTACACTCGCCTACACCATACAAGGTGTAGAAGTGGACTGTCTACACCTTATCTACACCTTATCTACACCCTAGAAAAACAAAACCCTCTGCTACAAAAGCAGAGGGTTTCTATTAAATAGATCGGTTTTAGTGCGATCGCAATTTCTTAAAGAATCAATGAGTTCTCTATGAAGTTTTTAATTTTTTCTTTCCCAATGAAGGCAATATATAGACTACTCTTTATAGTTGAATTGGAATTGAACTCTTTGGATAACTATAGTGAGCAGGATACCTGTTGAAATTGTTGATACAGAATTTTTTCAGTTCTCAAAACCTGTATTTAACATAGGGCAGAAGGTTAGAACATCTAAAGGTTCAACTGGTTACGTTGTAGGTCTTGATTTCTATCCAGAAGCTAAAGAGTGGGCATACGGAGTCTATTTTACAGACGGAAAGACCTGCTCAATTGAGGAGGATTGGTTCAGCGCTGAGCAGATAGTTGCACTTGACTAGAAGACATCAGTTTTTTGTTCATCGAGAACATGGTTTGAACTTGGTTACATAGTGTTACTTTAGGTGAAGGGTTATTTACCTACTCATCGGCTGTCGGTTTTGAGTCTTTGCACCCTCGTAACCATGAAAGATACCTTTTTCAGATTGGCTTGCCGAACCAGGTCTACGGATACCGTAGCCAGAAGCGCTGATTTTCATGATCTAGAAACTCTTGAACAGCAGGTTATAGCGCTTAATGCAAAACGAGGTCAGACTCATGAATATTTTGTTGAGAGCGTAAAACTAGAAGCTCTACTGCCTTGGGAAGTAACTGCATTAGCAGAGCAAGGAATGATTAGCTTAGATCAGCTAGAACGATATTCAAAGACAGACGCCTACCGCAGTCACACTACCAGCATCAGAGAATTGATTCAAAGAGGCAGCTCATCATAATGCAGGCAATAAAGCTGTGTACTGATCTGCACCTGATAGAGGTGCCACCTTCTCTCATCAGTTCCTAAACTCAAGGTGACGTGTTCCCCTGCTAGCTGGTACGTGGTCTGAAGCGATCGCCACTTCTTGAACTGAATCCAGACATTCTCAAAGCATCGATTAGTGAAAGTCATGGCTCTCTAATTCCAGGGGGCAAATTGCTGAAGAGGGGCTAAAAAGCCTTGTTGTTGCCTTCAACTACCAATTTTCTTAATTTCGCAAACTTAATCAGTTGTTAACTTGAGAGAGTGGTGTTTAATGTCTGACTGTTATGAACTTCCAAGAGGGAGACCAGGTTTATTACAAAGGCGAAGACCCAAAAGTTCTCCAGGATTACGGCAAACGGCGACTGACTGTTGCTGCTGTTGACCCAATTACAACTGCCGTAGCTTGTACCGCAGATGATGGTCGTTTCGTAGTTGGAATTTACCCTGTTGATTTAGAGCCAGCACAACGAGCCTCTAAAGAACAGCTATAACCGATTACTCAAACACGCAATCCTCCTGTTTCCTAATAGAGATGGCTGCTATCGAATCTTGCTAGCAGCCATCTCCATCACGGTTTGTAGCAACGTGTCTTGATCAACAGGCTTAGCCAGATGCTGTTGGAAGCCTGCTGCAAGCGCTTGCAGCCGATCTGATTCTTTGGCATTCGCCGTTAGGGCGATCGCAGGCAGTTGCCCCCCTTGTTCAACCGTTAATCCTCTGATTCGGCGGATTAACATGTGCCCATCTTCGTCAGGCATTCTCACATCACTTACTAAAACGTCTGGTTGCCACTCCTGAACTGCTTGGAATGCGTCACTCGCTGAACTAACTGCTGCTACTTCTGCACCGTAAGTCTCAAATAAGAAAGCAAGAAATTGGAGATTGTCACCATCATCATCTACGACCAGCACCTTCAAACCATCTAGTTTGAGATCAGCATCGGGGGACATGGAGCGGGAACCTCGATGGAAATTGTAGGGAAAATTTGATATTCCCACAAAAAGCTTTGCTTTTCGTTGTTGTGCTTAACAAACTGAAAGGTTCTCTATCTTAGGATAGACTGCTCGTCATAGTTAGAGGTTACGCTGGTTACACCCCACAAGCCTAAGAATCTCTTGAACCAACTCATCTGGGTCTAAGGGCTTGGACATAAAATGCTGAAAACCTGATTGCAATGCTCCTTCAGCATCAACCTCTCTCGTGTAGGACGTGACAGCAATGGCTGGGAGTTCGCTCCACACTCCCTTCAGATGTCTAATCTGTTCGATTAACCAGCGTCCATCCTTATTAGGAAGCCTAACGTTACTGACCAAGACATCTGGTTGTCGTTGTCCTAATTCTCCTAGCGCTTCGACAGCAGACCTAGCAAGAATAACCTCGGCTCCGTACTCTTGGAGAATGAACGTAAAAAGCTCAGCAATATCAGGCTCATCCTCAACTAAAAGCACTGTCAGCCCTGTCAAAAGCGCTTGAGATGAGGAAGGTTTATTTTTTATATTTCGCATAGCCGTAGTGGAAAACACAATTGATCCATGAAGGCTGATCAGGCAATTTTTTGTTTCTCCTATATGGCAGAGATCTGTTCCAGGGGGTGAACCACTGGAAGAGGCTCCACCTAAAGATGTAAACCCTTGTGTACAGGAATGTACTTAGATTAGATACGAGAGCCTATCTGCTGCTCACTCTAAGGACTGAGTGCAGCCAAGACTTATAAAGGGATCGTATGACCGATAGAATTACCAATAGAGAGCCAGAACCCGAACACCGAGTTTTCTATCGTGGGTACGTTTTGAAAGCTACTCAAAATCAAGAAACAGAAATCTGGACGCTTAGCTACAACTTAGAAGGCAATTCTCCTGTAATTTCCAAACGCAAGTTTGGAACCGCTAAAGGAGCAATCGATCATGGCAAAGGGATGATTGATTTTTTGCTAGGGAAGCAAGACCATTAGACCTTATGTCAAGCTCAAATCATTTCAGTAGCAGTGTTCCCTCTTAAACAGTCTTGCGATCGCCCTACTCCTCAACTCAGATATCCGTGTGAGGATTCCCCTCGCTGTCGTACTAGATGCCTTGGCTCTTAAAGTAGGCGTGATGAGAGCGAAGCTGTCACCAAATGCAATTAGACCAAATCCCAAGCTTGAAACAACGTAAATTCGTTAGCCAGTAGAGGCAAATGAGAGATACAACAGAAATTTTTAGTACATGCAAACTGCTCTCAATTCCCGCGTCCGCACTGGTTTCAGCCTAATTGCATTTCACGACAGCTTCGCTCATCACCCCCAATAGGGGATCGTTTGTTTGAGCCGAACGGTAAGGCGCTCGTCCCATCTATCTACTCAACTGCTCGATTTTTTCAAGCTTCCGCTGAGTTTAACCACACCCCGTATTGTTATCCAATCTTGGTGGAAACCACATTTAGCACTGTTTTTAGCAACGTATCCGTACCAACGGGTTTAGACAGATGCTGCTGAAATCCTGCTGCAAGCGCTTGCTTTCGATCCGATTCTTGGACGCTGCCCGTTAATGCGATCGCTAGCGTCTGCCCTCCTTCTTCAACCGATAATGCTCTAATTCGGCGGATCAAAGTGTAGCCGCTTTCGTCAGGCAGTCCGATGTCACTAACTAAGATGTCTGGTTGCCGCTCCAATAAAGCTTGAAAGGCATCACTCGCTGAACTAACGGCTATTACATCCGCACCATAACTTTCAAACAGGAAAGTAGAAAGTTGAAGGTTGTCCACATTGTCCTCTACAAGTAGCACCTTCAAACCATGCAGACTTAAGTCGCCATCTGGGAGCATAAATCAAGACCTCTGGCGAATTTTGTGGAGAAATCTCAATTTTCTCGCGAAAACTTTGACTATCGTTGTTTTGCTTAACAGAATAGAATATTCAGTCTTAAGGTAGATGCATTGCAGTATCAGGCATCATCTTAGTTCTTTTCACCTGCCACTTATCCAACAAGTCGAAGAATCTCCTCAACTACCTCATCAAGGTTTACTGGCTTGGACGTAAAACGCTGAAACCCGGCTCTCAAAGCTTCTTCAGCATTAAATTCTCTAGCGTAGGAAGTTACAGCAATAGCTGGGAGTTCACTCCAGGCTCCCTTCAGATTCCTAATCTGCTCAATCGACCACGTTTATCCTTCTCAGGAAGCCTGACATTGCTAACCAAAATGTATGGACGCTGTTACCTCAACCCTCTTAGAGCTTCACGAGCAGAGTTAGCTAGGATAACCTCGGCTCCGTAGTCTTCAAGTGTTCGGCGGCGAAGCTGGGCAAAAGCTTTCGTCTCGCGCTGTCTGATTCTCTCCCTAGACGGGTTGACTGTCTCTGAAACCTTGCTGAGGGGTTGCTTACAGCCGTGCGTAGTGCCAATGCCCCAACGCTGCTCAATGATGTGGCAATCGCCCGTTACCAACCTCCCCTGATAAGGGAACTCTGAGCCTACACAATCACCTTGCCCTGGCGCTGCTGCTGGGGTTTTTGTTTACCGCTCTATTCCAGATGATTCGCTGCAGGCACCAAATGATTAGGGTTAGGATGCCCCGGTGGGGAAGGGCGATCGCTCTTCCAGTTCTACTCATAGCTACCCATAAAAACGGGTAGCTTCCCGACTATCTCAGAGCCAGAGGAAGCAGGATGATACAGCCATATCAAAACCGCCGACCACACTTTACTTTATAAGGTCGGCACATAGAAAAACAAAGCCCTGACCGGTAGGTTAGGGCTTAATAAATACTTTCTCTTTAGCACGGATTGTAGCTGTCGCTCCTGCCCGATGGCTGTTATTTGGTAGTATCAGCACTGACTCTACAAGCAGGCTACTTCAAATGGCTCCCATTCGCGTTGCTCTCATTGAAGATCATGACCTCACCCGAATGGGACTCCAAACAATGCTCAGTCAGCAGATTGAGGTTGAGGTAATCGGAGAAGCTGCAAGTGGGACTGAAGGTCTGAAATTGCTGATGAGAGCTAGACCAGATGTTGCCATCGTAGACATTAATCTCCCCGGTATTGATGGAATTGAGTTGGTACGCCAGTTCAGGGAGTCGCTGACTGATGAGCTAGCTGATGCGGCTCAAACGAAAGTGTTGATGTTGACGATGCAAGATAATGAAGCAGATATCCTCGCTGCCTTTGCCGCTGGAGCAGATTCCTACTGTATGAAGAATGTAGATGCAGACCATCTGTTTCGAGCGATTCAAAGCACCCATGAGGGCAATAATTGGATTGACCCAGCGATCGCCCGAGTTGTATTAGAACATACCAGTCAAGTTCAGGCAAAAAATGCAAGTACCGCTGCTCCACCCAACACGATCGAGATTACAGCAGATAACGAGCATAGTGATGTTTTGGCAGTTGCTCCTCTCTCGGTCCGAGAGTTAGAGGTCCTCCAACTGATTGTGGAAGGATGTAGCAATGCCGAAATTGGGGAACGGTGCTACATCACTGTTGGCACAGTTAAAACCCACGTCCGTAATATTCTAAATAAACTCAGTGTTGATGATCGAACTCAGGCAGCCGTGCGAGCGTTACGGGGTGGGTTAGTCACTTAATTCGTTTGATGGATGTAGATACTTAGGACTTCAGCTCTAAGAACAATTGTCATTTAACGTGCTTTTTAGGTTCTTCCCAACTTTACTGGCACAACCACTAATCAATTCATGTAGTGAAGCTATATCTCAAGATAGATGAGGTACTACATTTAATTCCTACTAAATTAGGTATAGCAGATGCTATATCGCACCGATGCTCATGCAAATTCCACCTCAAAGTTCTCCATTCCAAGCAAGGATTGCACTGAAACAACCAGCGTCTGGCAAACTCGTTCGGGAACTTCGGCAACTCACTGCATTGAGCCAAGAACAATTCGCCGCCCTATTGGGCGTTGCTTACAGCACGATTAATCGCTGGGAAAACGGTCATGTTCAACCTTCCCTACTTGCACTCAAACAAATCAAAGCTCTTTTAGAAGAGATACACCGTTCCTCATCTGGTGAGAAGCAAGAATACAGCCAATTACTTCTCCAGCAGTACTTTCCAGTAAGGACGCAAAACCATGAGGTGTGAGGCTGACCCAGTTGAGTTGGAGCGCGTTCTTATTACGGAAGAATTGCTTCGGCGAACATCCAGAACTCCTGCTTTAGAGGCTGAGAATAAGGCGCTTCGCACTCTGGCACGTCACCTGTCCCAATCGTCACAAACCCTGCTTAACGAGCTGGTGACACTTGCGAAAGACTTCTGTCAAGCTGGAACTGCTGGAGTCAGTTTGCTAGAAGTGACTGCGAGCGGAGAAGAGGTCTTTCGCTGGGTGGCTTTGGCCGGAGCGTTGAACCAATATCAGGGGGAGACAACTCCAGTTAACTTTAGTCCCTGTGGAGTTTGCCTGGAGCAAGGAACACCTCAGCTTTATTTCTATCCAGAGCGATACTTTACCTACTTGCAGCAAACACAACCTGCAATCGTTGAAGAGTTAGTTATTCCCTTGTTAGCTGAGGATCGCCCGTTAGGCACCCTCTGGATTGTGTCTCATGAGCATGAGCGGCACTTTGACGCAGAAGACGTGCGCCTGATGACCAGCCTTGCCGACTTTGCTACTGCCGCCCTCCAAAGCAGTTGTGCTCGTCAAATCGCTGAAGCCACGATCATCGAGCAGAAACGCAATGAAGCCCAACGCAGACAGGCAGAAGCCGCACTGAGAGTAAGCGAAGCCCAGGCACGGCTCGCGATTAAGGTAGGACAACTGGGTACGTGGCACTATGACCCAAACACAAACTTGGTTGAACTAGACGAGCGAATGCGCAAGATTTGGGGTGAGCCAGAAGACGCTGTCACGATTCCCCTTCCCAAGGTGATTGAGCGCATTCACCCGGACGATCAAGAGCGTGTAGCAGCCGCTGTTGGTGCAGCCTTGAATCCTCGGTCATCAGGTACCTACGATATCGACTATCGTATTGTCTGGGACGACGGAACCGAACGGTGGGTGTCAGCTAATGGACAAGCACAATTCGAGGGCGAGGGCGAGGCTCGACATCCTGTCGGGTTCCTCGGCACCGCACTCGACATCACAGATCGCAAGCAAGCAGAAGTCGCTTTAGCCGCTCAAGAACAGCGCTACCGCCATATTTTTGAGACGGTGAGTGTTTCGATTTGGGAAGAAGACTTCTCCCAGGTCAAAGCAGCAATCGACCAACTTAAAGCAGCAGGTGTTGAGGACTTTCATCAATACTTTGTGGAGCATCCCGAATTTGTACAACAGGCAGCCAGCAAGGTGCATCTGCGGGATGTGAATCAAGCATCACTGCAGATGTTTGGGGCTCAAGACAAGGCAGAGTTGTTGAGTTCTCTGGAGCAAATTTTCGTCCCTGAAACTCAAGAAGCGTTTGCCGGAGAACTTTTGGCAATTGCAACTGAAGCCCCCTTTTTTACAACAGAGACGGTGCTGCGAACTCTACACGGAAACCGATTCGATGTGTGGGTGACGATTACCTTCCCACCTAAAGCAGAACCCTATGATCGGGTGTTGGTTTCCCTGCTTAACATTAGCGAGCGCAAGCACACAGAGGCAGCGCTACGGAACAGTGCTGAGCGATTAAGCGTGGCATTAACGGCGGCAAAGCTTGGAGATTGGAGTTGGGATGCGGCAACAGACCTTGTGACGTTTTCAGATCAAGCCGCTACTATCTTTGGCATTCCACCCGGTCCTCATCTGACTTGGGGGCAGATTCAAACTCTATTGCATGAAGACGATCAAGAGCGGGCGCGCTTACAGGTTGAGCAGGCGATCGTCGAGCAGAGTGACTATGACATTGAATACCGAGTGATCCAGCCGGGTGGAAGCGAACGATGGGTTGCTGCCAAGGGACGGGCCCAGTATGGAGCTTCAGAGCAGGTGATAGGAATGCTAGGTGTCGTGCAGGACATCACAGAGCGCAAACAGACAGAGCAAGAACGAGAACATCTATTAGCCCGCGTGCAGTCTGCCAATCAAACCCTGCAACGCTTCATTGAACATACTCCCACGGCTGTGGTGATGCTGGACCAAGAGATGCGCTATCTCTTTGCCAGTCGCCAGTGGATGCGGGAATACGCTCCAACCTATAGCGATCTCAGGGGGTTATCTCATTATGAGGTGATGAGTGATACTCCTGACCGTTGGCGGGAGGTTCATCAACGGTGTCTAGCCGGGGCAACGGAGCGCTGTGAAGAGGATTATTATGTTCGGGCTGATGGTTCAAGTCACTGGTTACATTGGGAAATTCTTCCCTGGTATGACAGTGAAGGAGCCATCGGTGGCATTATCCTCTTTGCTGAAAACATTACTGAGCGCAAGCAAGCAAGCCAGGAGCGCGAACACTTGTTGGAGCGCGAACGGGAAGCGCGGGAAGCAGCAGAAACTGCCAATCGAGTCAAAGACGAATTTTTGGCAGTGCTGTCTCACGAGTTACGATCCCCCCTGAATCCGATTCTGGGCTGGTCCAAGTTATTGCAAACGAGAAAACTGGATGCGGCTAAGACAACAGAAGCGCTGAAAGTCATTGAACGCAATGCTAAATTGCAGTCTGAGCTGATTGAAGACTTACTTGATATCTCCCGCATTCTAAGTGGTAAGCTCAGTCTCAACGTGGGTTCAGTGGATCTAACTGCGACGATTCAAGCTGCAATGGAAACTGTACGGTTGGCAGCAGAGACTAAGTCCATTGAGATACGGACAGCTTTTGCACTAGATGCCGGACAGGTCTGGGGAGATGCGTCCCGGTTGCAGCAAGTGGTTTGGAATTTGCTCTCAAATGCAGTTAAGTTCACGCCCCCAGGAGGACGGGTCGAAATTGGGCTACAACGCCTTGGCACTCATGCTCAAATCGTCATCCGTGACACAGGCAAAGGCATTTCCCCTAACTTTTTGCCGTATGTGTTTGACTACTTCCGTCAAGCCGACAGCGCCACCACTCGCCAGTTTGGGGGATTAGGGTTAGGACTTGCGATCGTGCATCACTTAGTCGAATTGCATGGAGGAACAGTTCAGGCAGATAGCGCTGGTGAAGGACAAGGGGCAACTTTTACCGTTAAGCTGCCGATCATGATATCCCAATCACTAGCCAACCAGGATAGCGCTCCGATTGAGCAGTCCTT
Organism: Oculatella sp. FACHB-28; assembly: GCF_014696015.1. NCBI lineage: Bacteria > Bacillati > Cyanobacteriota > Cyanophyceae > Oculatellales > Oculatellaceae > Oculatella > Oculatella sp. FACHB-28. Next base: position 44,423 of record NZ_JACJPJ010000020.1, read on the forward strand.
GGAGTTAAACGGTATTAAGGTTTTAGTGGTTGATGATGATACTGATACCCGAGAGTTTGTTGCCTTCTTGCTAGAGCAAGCCGGAGCAAGCGTGATAGCCATTGCCTCAGCCGGTGAGGTTCTTACTGTTTTGCCTCAGTTTAAACCCGACGTTTTGTTAAGCGATATTGGGATGCCCGACATGGACGGCTACATGTTACTCCAGCAGATTAGAACACTTTCCCCTGAAATGGGAGGACAAACTCCAGCGATCGCTCTGACTGCCTACGCTGGGGAAATTGATTATCAGAAAGCGCTCTCAGCCGGATTTCAACGACATCTCGCTAAGCCGATTGAGCCAGAGGAAGTAATTAGAACCATCATGTCACTAAGAATGACTCACACATTATTAACAAAAGAAACTGGATAAGGCTGATGCTGTTCTGCCTCCATTGCAATCTCTTAGCCCCTCTTGCTTGATAAACCGTGACTGAAGCATCACCTCAATCTCCATTACCTTTGCCTCGCTTACCCGCCAATGAAACGGAACGATTGGCAGCACTGCGGCGATACAAGATTCTAGATACGCCGCCTGAAGCCGCGTTTGATCGCATTACCCGCTTGGCAGCGAAGCTGTTTGACATGCCGATTGCGCTTATTTCGCTAGTTGATGAATCGAGAGCGTGGTTTAAGTCCTGCGTTGGTTTTGGGGCAAGTGAAGTGCCGCGTGACGACACGCTTTGCAGCTTTGCGGTGTTAACTGATGAGCCGCTGATTATCCCCGATGCTCGACTCGA
>NZ_JACJPJ010000021.1:0-68245 GCF_014696015.1 Oculatella sp. FACHB-28
GAGTACGAAGCTTTTTACTCAAACTACAGTTTTGCAATTGATCAATATAACATCCGTGTTAAGCAAGCTAATTCTATTTCACAGAGAATAGGAAACATCACGTATGCTGTACCTATTCCTGGAGTAGGAATTAGAGGTAATTAAGAAGATTGAGTAGTCTTCAAGTAGAACATCTTTGGCGATCGTTTCTTATACTGGCGATCGCTTTTCTGTAGAAATTGTCGTACCTGATTGTTGAAGCAATAGGAGCAGCAAACGACACAATCAATAAGAACTTTGCTTAAAGCTTGTTTAGTTCTCAATAGCTAGCGTTGTTTGGAGAAACGTGAGAGGAGAGCAATCGTTCATCAACTCAGCGAACTAACCTCTTCGTTCTAAAGGAATACTGCTAGGATAAATGGTAAAAGTAGTACTAACAAACTCAAGTCTGTTTCTGCTTTCCACGTATTACTTCTGCTTCCATCGCTCCACCGCGGTAAGCCCAATCAGGAACAGCAGGACTTGCATCTCTTAAATCATAAAATTGCTCTAGAAGTGCGTCGAATTTCGGTGCTAGCTCTTGCATCGTTACCGCATCGTCAAAGGCATTAATTCTCAACATTTTTATTCTCTTGTATAAACGTTCAAAGTCATGGCTAGCTTTTAAGTGGGACTTGGCTCGATCCGATGGATTTAAGAAAGTTGACACTGCTGCCAATATGGCGGCAATAATTGATAATATCCCTGCAATCAAGTTGCTATTATCAAAACTTGATAAAGCAGAAGCACCCGCTAACGCAGCAAAAGTAGTATTTGGCATTCCTAAATACAGATGCACATTCCCCCAGGCAATAGCAGTATCGTAATGTCCCTTTGCTAAAATCAGAGCGTAAAGCTCATTCTCTTCAATTTCCCTCAAAACAAGAGCTTTGTTGTCCATACTCTATTCATTCTATGCTCGTTTAGATGATCTCACAGTATAGGCTATCTATATAGGTGTTTTAATTGAGTAAATGCAAGTGACCTTTGCAAGCCCACTAACAACCTTGGTTAATAATTTCAGCAGCATTAGTAGTCTGCTTAATGAACAAAGCCTATTTCTCGTTTTGCCTGTCGAGTACACCATCTATCATTTGAAAATCGCTTCCGTCACCCAAGCCTTTTAGACGAGTTTCAGGTTCATTAAACCGTATTTCTATTTGACTTTCATTTACTGTTTGGCAGCTTGATATCCTCCTATCAAGCTTTGTAAGGCTTTAATTAACCCAGCAACACTCACCTTGGTATTTGTCACGGTTAAATCCTGTGTAGATTCCTGTAGGAATTGCAGCTAATAGGGACAAAATGCCATTGATAAACTCCCATTTACTGCTAGATAAGGTAGTCCTACTGAAAAATGTAAATTCTGTTATTGGCGGCAAGACAATTCCACTACCTATACAGATAGATCTATGTGGATAAGCAAATGATTTGGCGCAATTAGTAAATGAATGGCGTAAACCCCTGACCTTACGCTATCAAACGTTTCGAGCTTCAAGAGTAGGAGATTGATGCTCCTTGACTTGATCTGTTTAAAGATCTAAAAGCCTCAAATAATAGTGGCTCCAAAAGTCTAAAGTGCGTGCAACTGATTTGCTAATTGCGCAAGTTTTACTACTCAGCCACAACAGCATTGGCTTGAACTGAACTGAGCAGGGTGGATTTCGATCTGTCTTTATGGATTAAAACTGATCCATACTAAAGCTAAAAAAGATTCTGATTTAGTCTGATTGAGTTAAACAGATTTTTGTCTAAATACATGTAACTTTGTGGAGCAATTAGTGATGTTGAAATGCAATCTAACGAGAGAAAATTATTGAGTTGATAAACCCTACCCACTTCTATAGCAAACCCTTTATCAAGATCATTGTAGTAATTCTGATAAACCTGATGCTCAATACCCCCAACATCACTATAGAGTTGCCATAACTCTTCTGGATTTGCAACTTGAATTCTTTTGACTTCAAAATATCCAACTACTTTTTTAATTGGGGTGGTTGCATAGATAACGACGTAGGAAACATGAAATGCAAAACTTGTTCTGCGAAATTCTACCTTTTTTTTACCTTCCAGAATTAATCGTGCAAACTTTGGATGGATTGACATTAATACTATGTTGTTATCTGCTCTTTTAACCATATTGCTGATTCGGAAGACAAGCTAATGATAGATTGTGGGGCTTTCTTGATAATTCTTTCTTCTAGTAGTTTTTTTAGTAAAATCGGTTCAGTAGTAGAGAAAGATAAGCGAAAAAGAATTACAAGTACTTTACCTCTATTGCACAAGCTCTCAATTTCAGGATAAGTGTAAACAGTTCTTTTACCAACAGAACGCGCAATTTCGTCAGAATTGTCAGAAACAATTACATTTTCAACTACTCCACATGTAGTAATACCACTATACTTTCCTGATCGGTAAAAAAATACGACATCTCCAGAAGAAATCTGTCTTATTTTCGCATGACATAAATAAGCTTTACGAATTCCATTTCCAAAGGGGTGCTGTCCTGGTAAAAATTCTAATTGTGCTTCTGCCTCCGGAAGAAGAATTTGATGATATCTGGGGACAATTGGGATCAAAAATGCATTTGTTCCACCAAATTTAACCTGTTTAGGTCCAAACTTAATATTGAACTCCAAGGGAGTTAAAGATTTGTAGTCTGTGTTTGAAAACTTTAGTACTTTGAGAAGCACAGATTCACCTCTATCCGATGTACATAGAACCTTAAAACCAAAGTTCTCCAAAAGATTTAAAAGTTCAACTTGCTTTTCAAATGTTGTGATATAGATTGACGATTGTTGGTTCTGATCTGCGTAATCAAAAACTGCTTTCAGCAACAGTTCACCAAAACGATAGCCACGGCAATTCTCAGCAATTTTAAAACTACATATCTTTAAACTCGGTATTGGTATTTCCTCGTACTCCGGATGGTCATTAGGTTTGATGATACAAATTCCGCCAATGCTACCAGTCTCAGTTGCAATCGTCCAAACGGGGCGATGTTGCAGCTTACATTTTCTGAACCATTCATTGAACTCTGGGTAGTCCAATCGAAAAGAGTCAAAGATAGGCTCTTCTATGTCTAGTTCGTGAGCATAACGACTATGAACAGCAGGAGGTGGAATTGGTGTAACTGGAAAGAGCGCTCGGACGATTGAAATAGCTTCATCAGGTGTTGCAACTCTCATTTCCAACCCTAATCGAGCTGCCTTTTTCCTTAGTCCTATATCGCTTGTTACTAAGTAATCAACTGCATCTGCATCTACAGCAGACAAAAGCATCAAGTCGATCCGGTCATGTTTGTTAAGGTTGTCGATTGTAAAGGCAGATTGAATTCTTTTTGTTACTGTTGGAGGGTTAGGTAGTAATGGGTATTTATCGAGCAGAATTTTCCGCATTGCCCACCGTTGCTTATTCTTATCCCCACTTAGCTCGAATTTAGATGCATCATGAATGTAAAACTCTTGCTTGCCTTCGCTTAAACGTCGCAGGAGTTCGGTAATTAATGGTGTATCAGTTTCAATATTTTCTAATGAGGTTGGTTCTGCGGGAATGATGATGTTGGTATCTAAAAGGAATTTCACTGCTTTAAATTCAGTAAGTTGTAGTGTAAAGCACTATGGATCTAGGCTAACGATAGCTTTTGAGTTTGAAAATGTGCTGAGGCTTCTACCTATTCAGTACGCTTCCCCTCAAAAGGCTGTTGTTCTACTTCTGTGACTTGTTTTCCTGTCTATATAGACATTACTTGCCATGATCTTGATCAAGGTTGCGCAGTTGGTGTAAATTCTAACTCTGCAAAGCTCCTCAAAGGTCTTCTAGAGATACGCTTGGGTTAAACGAAGCTCTGTATTAATCAAAAAATTTGGAAGCACTACGAGTAGATCTGAAACACACGTACTACAACACTTTAGATAGCGTTTTGAAATTTTTTGCGGCAGTACACTCCATGACAGACTGCATCTGGTCAGGAGTAAGGTTGCTCTCTTCCTTTCCATAGCTGCTGATCGTCGGATTCCCAGGAGTGCTTCTGAGCAGTACTGCGATAGACTAACCTGGACTCTCTGTAGAATGCCATTCACAAAAAACAAGGGAACAGTAACGCTCTAGAATTCCCAGGTTTGTTTCCTCAATCCTGCCTCTTGTTGTCATTGGGAATTGAGGCAAAGGAAGAGGAGAGCGATCGCCTTCCTCCTCCGATTAGCTCTGCCATATTGGGTTGCATTATTACCGCGTATCCCACCGTTGTTTAGAGCTCTCTAGTTCTGGGCACGCTAAACGCTGAAAGTTAGGGTTTAGAAAGAGATGAAGAATTTTTTGTATGCGTTACTCGCGTTCACCGTTAGTCTAGTGCTGCTATTTGCTCAACCTAGCAGGGCACAGCAGAACTGTGATCCGAGTTACCCAGATGTTTGCATTGCTCCTGCTCCACCGGATCTCGATTGTGCCGATGTCAGTGCCACCAACTTTAGAGTGTTGCAACCTGACCCCCACAAGTTTGATAGAGATAAAGACGGCATTGGCTGTGAAGCCTAAACGCAGTGGGTTGGGAAATCAAAAGGATTGAACGACAATTCCTGTCACCCTGGTTGAAGAGGCTAGGCAAACCCTCTACCAATCCAAGCCCTTCTGCTGGGGGATCGCGGCTGTGGATCAGTCTCCCTTCAGCGCCTCAGCTTTCGCGCATTCTCCCGAGTGACAGAACCAATCCTACGGCAGGTACTGGGCATCCTAGCGGTAGTCAAACGGGCTGCCGACCCTACGTACAGCATCTGCTGTTTGTCGGTCTGTTAATCCCTCAAGGTACTGCAAAAGGGTTGCTAGAGCTAATCTCACAGGCGAGATGGCAGGTTGCCCTCGATCTGGGTAAAGGATATTGAAGTGTTGATCACTAAAAAATTCGTGCAAGGTCGCTGCCATCTTGACACACAAGTTGCCAGTTGGGAAAATAGCATGAGCAACCTTAGCAGTTTCTGGGGGCACAACGTATTGCGCCTGTGGATGTAGTGACATTAAGCGAATTCCCTGATGTTACTGACTTTCAGATAACTTAAGCGATTCTTGGTGAGACGGCTTCATTCGTTAAGCAATGTTTCGCCAGCAGTATCAAAAGCTGAGAAGAGCCCCAGGAGCTTGACATTTAATACACGCAAGCACCGCGAGTCATCAATGTGGACAAGAATGCCGCGTACCTGGTGGCAATGGATGCGCTCAAAGCAGAGGAGACGATTGAAAAAGAGACTCAATTGAGGCAGAACAAATATTTGAACAACATCGTTGAGCAGGATCATCGTCAGATCAAGCGAATTGTGAAACCGATGATGGGGTTCCAGTCATTCAATAGTGCGAGGAGAACCTTGAGCGGAATTGAGGCGATGAATATGATTAGAAAAGGGCAAGTGAAAGGAGTTAAACAAGGGGATAGCGTATCTCAAGTAAGATTTATTGAATCAATCTTTGGAATTGTTGCATAAAGCAACGTGAATGATGTGGATCATTCGTTATTGAAAATTCTTTCGACAGAACCCTTGCCGCTGCCTTGCTATCCCATTTCGCGCTCAGCATAAAGTCCAAGGTATTGCCTCGGGAATCCACTGCTCGGTACAGATACTTCGGCTTTGATTTGCATGTATTTCAGCTCAATGCCTACTTAGAGCCCACATGTCTCTTCGGAAAATGTCAATGCAAAGGCATCAACCATTGCTGAACCAACTCCATTGACTGTTGATTCTAGCGAAATATTGACAACAATAGGTAATGTATAGTCAGATTGACTTGTTTTCATACAGATGCTTTGTTTCAATAAGTTAGGCAGTTGCTCATCAAGAGGCATTTCAATGAGCACTTCGCTTACACCATCTGGACGTATGTCGTCTATTCTCAGCTGACGACTAATAACAGGCCGCACAACATCTTCAAGAAAAACTTGAGCTTCTACAACTGCTTTACCATTTGCTGTACTAAGGAGATTATGTCCATTAGTTACACTCCCTTTTATATCAAAAACAGTTCTTCCTTGAGGCACAAGCAACTTTGCATTAATCTTACAATTACGCTTTGTTGATTTTGACTCAGCCTTGATTGAGAATTGTTTAAATATGAAACTAATACCGCCCCCAGACGCCACATTAAGAAAATTCATTCCTTCAGGACACCCTCTTCCTGTAGCATCTACGATTTCCGTTTCTAATTCAGATGCTAGAACGGAGCTAGAGATAGTGCTGAAGCTTATAAGAGAAAGTAGTAAGCAGCACAAGAATGTACGTAAAATTTTTTGCAGAAATGAAGACATTTTACTAAAAGTTGAATTCTACAGTGATGGTAATGGCGACAAAGACGGTAATAGTAATGGGCTGCCACTTGCTTGTTCAATGGGCGGTAACTTCAGTTTTTCTAGTTCCTCAATTACGGCTGTTACTTGCGCAGTTCTAGCACCTCTAACGTTGTCAGAAACTTTTATATATTGCTCAAAAGCAAACTCACGAGATTTGGAGTGTTCAATCTAGTAGGGATAGCTTCCCCGCGGCAGAGCGGCGAAGAAGACAAACTGAAGTGACTCTTGGATTCGGACAGAAAATAGAAGACTTTAAGGAAGTGTTTCTTTTATATCACATTCTTCTTTTGTTGTTCATTCCATCTCTTTATCATATTCATCCGGTATTAGATAATTCAATGATGAATGTACTCTCTTCTTCATATACACATTCCCAAAAAACTGCTCAATCTGTTCATACGATTCTGTAAAATTCCGATACTCCAAAAAGTCAACTTCTTCCTCTTTGATCGTTCTCATTAATCGCTCTGCATATCCGCTCTGCCATGCCTGTTTGACCTCTGCCATACTCAATTTGACGCCGTGCTGTTGCAGCAATCTCACATACTCGTTTGCCGTATACTGCATCCCCTGATCTGTATGATAAATTTCCGGTCGTCCCCTCGCCAACCCCTTGTTCAATACGGTTATCTTTAAGCTCACATCCATGCTCCTTGCCAAATGCTACGCATTAGTCGTATCTTTCTTAACAGACGTGGGAAGAGCTAGAACCGAAGCATAGTGCGCGTTAGAGGTTATGAGTGAATCGAGAGCTATTAGGAGAGGAGTGACTATAGCAATGAAACTCAATGGAAGAGATAAAGAAGTCCAACAGAGATCGAAGAAGAGAGAAGAAGAGCAACGATCGCCTTTTTCAAGGGTTGATGAAGCTATAAGCGTTGGTGTGTAGGTTTTGAGGCAATTGGCTGAGGTAATCGCAAAGAAATGCAAAAACTTGGAAAGAGAACGACACAAAAGTGAAATAGAAGTTAATGACAACACCAAAAACTGTACAGTCTCGATTTATTTTGTCCATGTACATCTTTCATAATGGCTTTTAATTGCTTCTGTGTTTGGTCTATCAGCTATATTATCAGGAACCATTAGTTCTTCTCGCTCAAAATCTTCATATTGTGTCCCCATTAATTCAGGTGAAATTAAAACCTTCATACTACTTGGATTGATAGTAATTAGTTTTAGATCAAATAGAGTATGTAGATCAGCTCTTAATAGTATCCATTAGAAGTATTATTAGTCTGTATGCCGTTATATGGGATGATATGTGCTGCTTCTAAAGCTTGCTCCACATCACAACCTGAAATAGCACATTTTCCTTTATAAGCTGTTATAAGCTCTTGGCGAAACTGGGATTGCCCTTGACGGCGAACTATCGATGCTAACACTCGCTCTTTTGCATCTTCTAAGGTGCTAACTTCAACAAAATCCTGGTCATATTTTTGCCGAACTCCAATTAATTGGATAACTTCTGAAGCTCGATAATGGAGAACTAATTGTTCTACTTTTTCACGAAACTCTACAGTAGTTTTTTCTGGGCTCCGAGCGTACCAAACATTTGATTGCCCTATCCCATTTTTACCTCTGGGGACTTGTAAAGTTCTTTTATCAATAGGCAAGCATACACAATCTTTTTCTTTTGCTGAAACCCAATAGCCAAATTGAGATTTAGAATCTCTAAAACTTCTATCGGAATTAACAGGTGCGTGCTGATAAGTGCGGTAGACTGTTGAGTTTTCGTACCAACCTATAACCCAGCAGGTACCGCCTTTTTCTGGATGACTTGCTAGCCAAACAGATAAAACGTTGTCAACTGAATTTTGCTTAGATGCATCCAAGTTGTCAATATTAATTGATCGACTAAAGTAGTCACCTGCACCACTAGGTTGAACATAACCGTACATATGTCCATTGAACGGCAGGAAGTTGAAAATTTCATAGCCGTATTCGTTCTCGTTGGGAAACTTACCACCCTTCTGAAGAGAGTCCCTACCAGTAACTCCCTGATAGTAATCCATCCAACCAATATTGAAGAAAATTACTTTTTTCACATTTAATAAATAGCAGATAGCAATTAGTTGGTTTATGCACCTTCAGCGTAATAAAAGACAAGGAGATTAATGCTCTAAAGTAGAGTTAATTAAAGCTTTGTAACTCCACAAGTTGTGAAAGAGAATAAAGCCAATGATTCAAATCATGGGTTATCAATACTCCTATCCCATAAACTGAGCAGCAGGTACTTGCTCAGTTACAAGAAGGTGAGAAGCAATCAGATCATTCTCCAATTCCAAGCGTTGATGGAGATGCCAGTCCTGATTAAGTACCCAAGAGCATTCCAGAGGTTCTGCAGAGGTAAATACTTCCCCTTGCTTATCTTGTTTTTCAGGAGGTTTTGATGCCTTCTTGAGATGAATGTTTAACCTTGCTTTTACAAGCCCCTGACCAATATAGACTAATCCAGTTTGATGAGCACTCTGAAGGCGATATAGCCCGTACTTATCCGCTGGAAGCTGTTGCACCACTGTTGATAAAGGCTGCCACTGCGACCATTGATGACCACACCAATTTAAGGAGCGCGGATCATCCACTAAGCTTCCAACGGGAGGCATACTGGGAAGATGGTTCGCTTCCGTTCGGTTGGTTAAACCACCTCGAAACCGCTTTCCTGCGTCTACCAACCTTTTGTTATTGGAGGACGAGATGGAATAGCCCTCTAAAATCCTGCCAAAGTTTACGTTTGGCGATCGCCCTTCCTGCTGGCGATACAAACTAGTCGCCAAGGCTTCTAGACCTTTGCGCCATGAAGTGTCTCCTTGCAGAGGTAAAACCGACACTTCAAACATACAGTTGAGATGATGACGCAGTGCCCAAAGTGCGGGAGCAGCCGTATGTGGGTCACGGTACGGCATTACATCTGCGTAAACTCCTTTCAACATCCCTAGCCGTTTTCTCAAGGTCATTGTGCCTGAACCGGTCTGCCCGATGTAGTCTAAGTCTGACCTACCGCAACGACGAATTCGGTAAAGCCCTGGCTTTGATAGAATCAAAGAACCGCGCCAGCAGCCCTCTAATGGTTGCCAGTTAGACCAAGCGAATAAAAGATCAGTTGAAAGCATTAGAAGCCGTCAGAGCGAGAAGATGGGGATTGAAAGACCGTTACTGTCTATTGAATGAGAACTGATTGTCTAATATCGCAATTGCCCCTTCATAAGGAGATTTTATAGGTTAAACGGTTTCTACTAGAATTCCCAAATTAATCACAGAGCTGTACCTTAAACAGGAGTTCCTACCGTTCCTATATAGCATTCAAACCACTTTGCTGTTCGCTGAGGGCAGAGCAAAGGACCTCAAGCAAACGATCGCTCCACTGGCTCCATTCCTGGATGGGAATAGAAGATGAATATTGAGTGTCACTAAACTCATGCGGTAGCCCTGCATCTTTTAATTTCCTACAAAAAATATCTCGAAAGGCAATCGCTTCTGAAGAATCGGATAGCCAACTAAGTTTGAGATCAAGAGTCCCAATCGATAAAACCGTAATAGGGGAACGGTTGCTAATGCCTCTAAATTTAGGATTGAAGGAACCGTAGGTTTGACCGGTTCCCCAATCGATTTTTGCAGCGCACTCGTTCCTACAAAAATCCAGAACTTTACGAAGAACCTCTACTTGTGAAGACTCAAGGTGCTGAGCCGCATCTTCAAAAAACGTGCTTTCATTCCATATCTTTCGAGGAGTGGTAGCAACAGATCCTGGCTGTTTGATGATTTGTGCTACGCTTGTTTGACCAATCAATCGAGGGATATGAGTACTCAGACCCCCTCCACTGTACCGGCGGATTTCTAAGGCAAGAACTTCAGTTGGGTTCATCCGCTCGTTGAGAAATTCAACAATCCGTTGAAGCTCTGAGGGAATCCAGTCAGCAGCAAAAATAAGACGAATCTTCCCACTCCGTAAGTTCAATTGTGCAGTTTGCCAAAAATGTTCTGGTGTTTGAGCTCCACCTAAGAAATCAGCAAGGATTTGATCAGCCTCGTACCCTTGTCGCTGGGTCGTTTCAATGAAACGGCTTTGAATGATGTCACTAGACCAGTAAAGACTAGCATTGGCAGCATAGTCTAGCATCTGCCCAACAACCTCCCGACGCAGCCGCGTATCACTCTTACGCTTGACCTCAACTAAGGTGGGAATTGCATCTTGGTCAAGAAACAGGTGATCCAGCGACCAGCGATCGCCTCCGCCTTCTTCTGAAGGAATCGCTGCTTCGCGGGAGATAAACAGCCAGCGACGGGGACTGGTGCGATTTATTTGTTCTCCAGCGAGAAGATCAGGGAAGTCTGTAAGCAACTGCTGGAAGTCTTCTTCACAACTATACTCATCGGGTTCCATACGAATCAATTGTTGTCCGTTTTGAACGAAGATCGCTTCACTCATGGTTCTTATCCGTATGGAACTGTGGTTAATAACTTTTAATTGTTTTTCTAGGCACTATTGGCTTCTCCTTTTCCACAGGAATTGCCCAATAGTGTCTTTCTATTTACAGGTGCGGTTTGCACTCTAAATGGCAATGAGCGATCTCATCGATGCAAGGTGACAACCCGCCAAGGGCATCGTCATTACCCGTCATCTGCATTGTCGCTTAACATAAGTTTTTGCGACACAACCCAAAGTTGTTCATCGGACTACCCCGAACTTTCCCTTGGTTGATTAACAGAAGTGAGATCGCAGACCATGCAAAGCTTTCATTACTGGTCTTGCAAAATACCGGCTTCCAAGCCTCAGCTAGTGTTCCAAGTCTAGAGTTTACTTTGGTACTTCCAAAATTTTTCAAAGATATTAACTTTTTAGTTAATCAGAAGCTGAAGAGACAACGGAACTTACGTAATCTTGTTAATATGTGAAACAAAATTTAACGTAGCTCAATTTCAATACTGAGAATCAAGCTTTTTCCTTTTTAGGTAACGGCATTTCTAAAAATCTCTAGAAGTCCTTTGAGTACCCAGTTCTGACTAATTCTTCTATCAAAACTGACTTTTATCAGACCTTTACCAGACCTTCCCTAGATGTCAAATTAGATACTGTACAGCTAATCTAAATTCATCAAAACAATAATGGTTGCTTAACGGGGCGCTTGACTACAAAGTAAGAATGAACCGGGTGCTAAATGTCCTCCGTTTCGTCCAGTTGCACCTTCCGCTAGTCCTCGCCCCTCCAACAACACCGTCTCAACGCCGAGTTGTCCTAACCAGTATGCAGCACTCACACCAGAGATCCCTCCACCAATCACCACTACTTCCGAAGAGAACAGTAGTTGGAAGGTACTTTGAACGTTCCGATTAGCTGAGTTTGAAAGCCAGAAGGAATCAGATATGGGTTGGGGACCTTCATTATCAATGACTTCGGTATAACTGTTTCAAGAGGTGCAATCAGGATAGCTGTAATTTGGTGCCACAAAAGCTAAGAAGGACTGATTCTACGTGCCTCCTCGCTGGAATTTGCATAGAAAATAGCTAATTCTAGAAATCTGACTAAGCAAAGGCTTCAAGAGTTGGTGGCACCAAAAAACATTTATCCTGATTACACCCGGTAGAAGCGTTGCCTACCTCCTGGACGAAATGAGTATCTGTAGGAGTCCTCTCGGCAAGCTCTAATCCGGTTTTGTTAACTTTTAAGTGTTTTAACTGACACCAATAGACTTTATGCGATTTTAGATACATCAATTTGAACTCCATGCATCCCCCTTTGGGAATAAAAACGGGAAAATTGAAATGCTAGATTGTTCTGCAGTCTAAACCTTGATCGCTCTGAAGAGCAATGTGCCTCAAAGCAGCTACTTATCCCAAATTGTTGAGCAATAGTCAGTTTCTGTTTCGTGGGCTTGTACAGCAATCACAAGGAGATAATCGTGCCAAGTAGTTCTGTTATGACCATCAGCTTTGGAACCAATGCCCATACACAAGGCGTTATGTCCTTCTCTCTATAACTTACTAATTTTGTTGCTATAGCTACCCAACTTATAACTACTGTAATGCTACCAACTAGCTCTACGAAAAAATGGTAATGGAAACTAATCAAATTAAATTTTTCAATGTGGCGCAGTTTACTTCGGATTCTTCCTCTCAACAGCAACATGAGAATTCTCCTTTAGTCCCAATAGCATTGACTGCGGGGATCACTTTAGTGATCACTTTTGTGATCACTTTAATTCTGTTTAAGCTCTTTCCTAGAAAAGGCCAGTTCATAAAAGCTTTTCAAGCATTACGTTCAAGAGAACCAATTCAAGAAGTTGATATCAATCAAGAATTTGCTGTCGATATAGAAGTCTCTAATATTCGCACTCTAGATAATCTACGATCTAATGTGCAAGCAACTATTTATGTCTTTATTAAAGATAGACATAAAGCTAAAGAATTTTTGTTTGGGGGTCGTGTTTCAGCAGTAGCTGTTGAGAAAGCGGTAAAAAAGCGCGCAGCGTCTGTGATTCGAGGAGAGGCTAGTAAAGCAGAAACACTAAATGAACTCTATAGAAATAGATCAGATATTGGTGATGAAGCTAAAAAGCAGCTAGAAAAATTAGAGGCTTTAGGTATTTTAGGTTTGAAGGTTAGAGATATCGTCATTGGTGAAATTGATGAAAGTTCTGAATATGTAGCCAATAATTATTTTGATGCTCAGGCAATTCCATATCGAACAAAGATCATTCAAGATGCAACTATTAAAGCTCGAGAAGAAGAAGTGACTGCAGGAAAAAAAATACAGGAGCTTGAGCTGGATGCTGGTAAAGACATGCGAATAAAAGAATTGGAGATAAGTGACTCTTTGGAAAGGATCGAAAAAAGGAAGATCGAAATTGAAAAAGGAAAAATTAATCACGAACTAGAGCTTGAACTATACAGACACAATAAAGAAAAAGAATTACAAAATGAACTAGAAATCGCTGAATTATTGCAGAGAGAAATTATTGAAACCAAAGAGTTGGAAATCAAAAAAAAGATAGAGTCCTTCAGAAATCAAGTTCATCAAGAAATAGAAACAGCTGAGATCAAAGCCACAATCTCAATTATCCAGGAAGAAGAAAGAAGATTAAAACAAGAGATTGAGCGTGCCAAAACAGAAGAAAGCCTTACTACAGCGATTGAAGAAGCCAAAGCTTTACGTGAACAACTAAAGGCAAAAATAGCTGCTGATTCAGTCGAGAACGAAGCAAAAGTTATCGAACGTTTAGCAAATGCAGATAGTATGCGCTACAAGTTGATACCAGCTACCCATGCTGACCGCACAGTGCATTTGATCCGAGAGATACTCCCTGAGTTACCCAAATTTATTGAAATTGCTCAAGCATTAGCTCCCCAAGCTGGAATTCTAGGAGATTCCAATATCTACAATTTTCCGAATGGCAATGTAGAAGATATTAACAAGCTAATGCTTTCTGCAAGCAGTATGTTGTTTATTCAATCCCTGCTAGATGGAAAGTTAGGACATTCATTGTTTGAGCTTGTTCATTCTTTGAGAAATGATGATAGGGGCAAAGGAGAGGATTCTTCTGAAGGTGAAAGCCCGTGATAGAGCATTTTACTAATGGTTGGTAATTAAGATTGAACTGAAGTAGGTAGCAAATTTTAGAGTGTATTTTGGGGGAGGAATGGCATTATTCGACGATCTGGCAGAAATTGGCGTACCACTCCTAGGGGCGGTAATAGGTGGTCCCCCCGGTCTCGCCGCTGGGGTAATAGGCTTGATTACCAATGCCTTAGGCATTGAAAGTAATTCAACAATGAAAGAAATCGCTAGAAATATCCAAACAAATCCGGAGGCAGTCATTAAGCTCAGGGAGTTGGAGGACAATTATCAGCAATATCTCATTAGCGTCAGGCTGCAGATGGATCAAGCTGAGTATGCCGACAGAGCCAACGCTCGCTCCCGTGAAGTAGAGATTACCAAAGCGACGGGTAAGAGAGATTGGTATCCTCCTTTCCTTAGTACATTTGTCGTTTTTGCTTTCACATTGTTACTTTGCACGATGGTATTTTACCAGCCTGAAGAAGAAAGAGATGACAATACCAATAGCCTTATCAATATACTAATTGGTACTCTAACAGCAGGGTTTAGTACCGTACTCGGCTACTATTTTGGTTCGTCATCTGGTAGCCGCACCAAAGACGAAACTATTTCTCAGCTTTCTTCTGATGTGACTGAATCTATAAGTACTCCACCGCAGGAAGTTAATTTACTGCAGCTGCCTTCTCCTTCTCCTTCTCCTCGCAGTAGCTGGAGGGATCTATGACAGATAGTGGATTTAACATGGATTTGGCTATTGAACAGGGCTGCGACTTAGCACAAAGGTTTATAGACCAACTGCGTAAGAATAAACAGAAGGATATGAGCGATGTGCGTTTGCTTGATGCCTTTCTTCGTCAGATTCCCATCCCTCCAAAACCAGACCGGCCAAGAGGAGCACTGCCTCTAAAGGGCTTGGGACTAGGAGTTGTTCAACCAGATTTAGACAATCCAACTAATCCCATTGAACCACCGCCCATACGCACTCAATCAAATGGGAACAGGTCAGCTAGTTCGGGAAGCTTAGTTATCCTCACTGATCGTTGGGATCTTGCCCTAGATAAAGCACCAACTACAGGTGCTTCAAATACAACTGCCAGAAATCAGATTGGGATGGCAGGAGGAATTGCTGCTTCAAATAAAATGGCTGAGATGGATTGGGTTAGAGTCCAGCCTATTATAGAACGCTTCTATTTAGCAGCCGTCAAATATAATGTGCCTCCAGCTCTTCTCGCTGCTATTGCTAGTCGAGAATCTCATGTTGGAAGCGCGCTAGATCGTAATGGCTTGGGAGATAGGGGTAATGCTTTTGGCATTATGCAGGTGGATAAACGTTATCATTCGCAAGCTGGAGTCAACAGCGATCCAGCAAATCAAATACATATCAATCAGGGTGCCGAAATCTTTGATACTAAGCGCAAAGAAGTTATACAAAAGCATCGCGGTTGGGAGGATGAGTTCATTCTTAAAGGAGCGACAGCTGCCTACAACTTTGGATCATCAAACGTTCAAACTAGAATAGGTATCGATCGCGGCACAGCTGGGAACGATTACGGTTCAGATGTTATTGCCCGAGCTAAATGGTATTCAAAGCGGATGAAGAGCTTAGCCGAGTGTAAAGAGGATCTGGCTACGCAACCTGAAGAAGACAAGCCTAGAACAGAATTGCCAGTTAATTCTGCTATAACTATTAGATTTGGACAAAATGCACAAGCAGAAAATCTTACTTCTTTTTCCCGAAAGGTGTTGGAAGATATTTTGCAAACAGCAAACTTAAGTAGTGCATTAATTTCAAGTACTTCCAGAACACCTGCAGAACAAGCCCGAGTCATGTTTAACAATCTTGAAAATCTTGGAGTTGCATCTCAGAAGAGGTTGTACGGAGCAGCTGGGGATCAGGTAATTGATGTTTATGTACAATCCAAAGCTGCTCGTAGGAGTCCTACACAGATTAAAGCGGATATGGAGGCAAAGATAATTGCTATAGGTCCAACAAGGGTATCTCGTCACGCTTCAGATCCAAGAATACTGAATGTATTTGACGTGGCTCCGTCATCAATTTCTAACCATACAGCTTTTAAAAGAGCTGTATTAGCAGATAGTCGAGTTTCGAAATTCTTGACTCCCCCAGATGATCCTGCCTATCATCTCGAGATACCACAGCCATAACTGGCAAGCTGTGTAAGGTAATGGGGGTGTAATCAGGATAAGTGTTTTTTGGGGCAAAGGTAGCTTCGCTACCTTTCAGTGCCACGTGACGGCTAAAAGCTATATCCTGCAGGAATTCTAGAAAATTTTTGTAATTTTGCCTCAACATACGCTTATGTAAATCTGGTTCACAACAGACTCTATGGCTGCTCCAATTCATCTTGTTTTGACTCAGGGAGAAGACCGCACCTTGAGCGAGTTGCGGATTGCTGCAACAGTACCGCAACGGACGCGAGACCGAGCTCATATGATCCGACTCAATGCTCAAGGATAGACCGTTCCTGCCATTGCCGAGATCTTTGAGTGTCACGAGCAGACGGTTCGAGCGGTTGTGTCGCAAAAACTTCTGAGTGACGAACGAACTGTGTCGTTTGCATATCTCTAAGCAGCAATTCCAAAGATCGCTTCGATAAATTTCACTCCAGACACACTATCCCCTTGTTCGACTCCTTTCACTTGTCCCTTTCTAATCATGTTCATTGCTTCAAGTCCTCTCAAGGTTTTTCTCGCACTGTTGAATGATTTGAAACCCATCATGGGTTTGGTCATTCGCTTAATATTTCTGTGGTCTTGCTCAACTACATTGTTCAAGTATTTCACCTGCCGTAACTCCGTTGTTTGAACTAGTGTCTCATCTCCTTTCAGCGTTTCTATTGCTACTGGGTAAGCAGTGTTCTTGTCCACATTAATCAGCTCGTGGAGCCCTAGTGTGCTGAGCCTTGAGCACTTTACGAAAAAAGCGCGCCGCTGCCTTGCTATCTCGCTTCACACTCAATATGAAGTCCAGCGTGTTGCCTCCTGAATCCACCGCTCGATACAAATACCTCCACGCTCCACGAATTTTGATGTACGTCTCGTCTACCCGCCATGAATCAGTCGTAGGATTCAGATGAGGTCGAACCCGCTTGTCCAATTCTGGGGCATACCTCAACACCCAACGGTTAATCGTCGAATGATCCACTTCTACCCCTCGCTCTGCCATCATCTCCTTTAAGTTTCGGTAGCTCAAGGGATAGCGACAATACCAGCGCACGTTCAGCAGGATGATTTCGGGCAAAAAGTGCCGCCACTTAAACAGAGCAGTAGTAGACATCGGAGGGCAAGGAGGGAAGTTTGAGCCTGCTTACTTTACCATTGGCTGTTTTTTGCGACACAACCTTACTTCCTTACCAGATGTAAAAATAGAGCGAAAAGCAGTTATTTTGTCGTTTAGTAGTTATTCCTACATCTAGCCAACATTGCTTATTCTCATCAAAATGAACACAGCCTCCTCAAGTGTAATTACAGCTAAAGTTTTTGACGCATTGATTAATGGTCAAGAAGCTGATAGAGCAAAGTCTCTTAAGTCTCTTAATGATTCAAACCAAAAAATTAATCGCCCTCATCTCCGCTCTTTAATTATTGATGCACTACAAAAGGAGTTTTGTCCTAAAAAAGATAAAGCTGAAGAAAAAGAAGCTGCTTGGATTCGAGCATGGTTGGTTGATGCACTAGCTCTGATCAATGACTGCGATTCTAGAGCAATTGAGGTGTTGAAAAATTGTCTTCACAGTGATCCTGACAAATGGGTGCGCTATTGGGCTCTTGCTGGTATTGCTGAATCAGAATTATGTCATTCAGAAGAGCTTGCCTCAGATATAGAAAAGCTCACAAAAGATGAAGAACCCTTGGTGCGGAAACTAGCGATTGCCATTTTAGCCTTACAGGATGATGATTGTTCAACTGATGTTTTGAAGGAGCAGCTAAGTAGTATTCTTCCAAATCTGAGATCTACTGAGGCTAATCAAGATGAGTTGCTGCAATGGGCTACGCTTCGTGCCCTCCGAATGGTTACTATCTCAGAAGTAGTACCTCTTCTATGTGAGATTGTCGATAAACCTCATAAGGATTTTGATCCAACCTATGAAGCGATTTATGCACTAGGTCGAATTCAAAGCCAATCACCTTATGCAGAAAAAGTAGCTGGGACACTTGTAAATTTTGTTAGTCGCTATCGACGTGCTCCTTCGAAAGATGGTCTACGAGCTGCTGCATTGACTGTTTTAGGCAATTTAAAGGCTAGAAGTAGCAGTTCTATACTTATTCAGGAGTTGACTGATCCAAATCCAGCAATTGTAAGGGAAGCCGCTAGAGCATTAGAAAAAGTGGCTGGAACTCGTATTGCAGTTGCTCGAATAGTTGAGATTGCTAGTGAACCAAATCATCTTAACTACTTAGAAGAATTTGCTAGAGCATTGAGATGGATGGATTATAAATCTGTTGTTCAAGAGCTTGAAGTAGCCATGCTTTCAGGTTCAAGCCAACAGCAAGAAATTTCTCGCACCATTCTGAGTGAAATGGGAGGAATTACAGCCCTCGAAAAACTTCGTGTAAGTAGCGACGTTACAAAGAAGTATATGGATGCTCTTAGTGATGCAGAAGCTAAAATCAGAAGTTTATTTGAAACTTCTCTTAAAGAGGCCCGACTCGGTTTTACATTAGCCACATTGATGGACGTAGCTGTTTTTACTATTGGGGTAGTATTGGTTGTTTTGAGCGCAAGGCAAACATTACTCAGCGAAGGTAGTTTAGATAACTGGGTAGGGGTGGGGGTAACAGGAGTTACAGGCGTTCTAGGAGTTATTTATGGAATTTTAATTGCTAAACCTAGACAAAAAGTTCGTGAATCTGTTGATCACTTAATGTACTTAAAAGTTATTTTTCTTGCTTATTTACGTCAATTACATCAGGTTGATCAAGCTTACACACGACGCTTGCTAGATGATGAAACATTAACCTATGAGGATATTAATAGATTCTCCACAATGGTTGGCACAACTATGCACCATGCCACGGATAAGCTGATTCAAGGGCAACCAGGCTATCTGAAACAACTGCCTAGGAACAGGTTACAGAGAAAAAAGATGTCTATAAAATCTAAAAAGCAGTCACCCATAAGTAATGATAGTTAAGATATTATCTTCCAAAGTTTTGAGAACTTGATGCATAGTTTATAACTATTGATCAAAAGATTACAAAAGTGTACGTAAACAAACATAGCGTTAGGAGGTCTAACACTTCGTTTGGAGCGGGCTGTCAAAAGATCTTGGTGCTTAATTCAAGGCTACTTGCAGCCTCTCAAGCGAGACGTTAGCAGTTAACATCATTGCCGAAAATGATGCTTTTTCGGCATTGCTTGTGCAAGTTTAAGTAGCCTCAGCCAAGGGGTTTCTCGCTCCGCTGAGGTTAATGTACTCTCCGCAAAGAATGCTGCTCTGCTAGTTGTGTGTTGCAAAGTTGACGATCCGAATCTGTCACATTGGAATTGCTATCTAGGTAATCCTTCAGCCACTCACAACTCTGCTGTAGAAGTTCTTCTAAATCGAGATCTCTTATTGGGTAGAAATAGATGATGCCATTATCACCAGCAATCGCAAGCGTTTGTCCATTAGGGCTGACACTGACACTAACAATGTTGCCTTGGCTTAATCTGTATTCATTGAGTTGTTGGGCTTCAAAGTTCCAGAATTTAACAGTATTATCAACACTACCAATGGTAATAATCTGTTCACTATCCGGGATAAAACTTACATCACGAATTCCGCCTCGATGTCCTCTAAATCGTGCAATCTCTTGTCCTTCAAGAGTCCACAACCGAACAGTTTTATCTTCTCCATAAGATAAAATCCGCTCACCATCTGGACTAAACTTAGCAATCCAAATCCCACCTTGAGAACTTTTAAATTCAGAAAGTTGCTGTCCAGAAAAATTCCATATTCGAATTTTACCGCCTTGGTCTCCTGTAACAACCTTCTCGTCCTCAGGATGAAAACCCATATTATGAATTTTACTTTCAGGTGCTATAAATTCGCTGACTTGCTCTCCAGAAAGACGCCATAGTTGTGCAGTTCCATCGTGACCAATTGTTATAACTTCTTGCCCGGTTGTACTAAATTTTGCACTCCAGACTGTAGTTTGAGGAGATCGAAACTCGGCTAACTGTCGCCCTGTCAAACTATACAGAAGAGCAATATTATTTTTTCCAACTACTAAAATTTGTTGTCCGTTAGGGCTAAATCTAGCATTTCTAATTTCATCTTGATGGCTATTGAATTGGTTAATTTGTTGTCCTGCAAGATTCCATTGTTGAACTATTCCGTTCTTCTCACCTACAAGAATTTGTTCACCGTTGGAACTGAAATCTATTATTTCAATATCACCTTGATTCACAGGAACCTGAGTTACTTGGGAACTTTCAAGGATCCATAACCAAATATTTCCATCAGTTCCAACAGCAGCTACTTGTTTACCATTAGGGCTAAAGCTAGCATTAAAAATTTTTCCTTGAATTCCCCTAAACTCATCAACTTGTTCTCCTGCTAGATTCCATATTCTGGTTGTTCCATCGCCACTACCTGTGATGATGCGTTGACCGTCAGGACTAAATCGGACGTTCCAAATACCATCTTGATGCCCTCTAAACTCCTCACTTAAACGTCCTGATAAACTCCACAAACGAGCAGTCTTATCGCTACTAGCCGTAATAATTTGCTGCCCATCAGGACTAAAATTTGCACTCGTAACTTCATCTTGATGTCCTCTAAATTCAGTAACTAGAATCATCCGTTGTCCTGAACGCCTCCATAATCGAGCAACACCATCTCCTCCTGCTGTGAGAATCTGTTTGTTGTCCGGACTAAAGCGCACATCCCAAACTATGCCCTCATGTGCCTTAAATGCCACAAGTTGCTGACCCAATGAATCCCACATTCGAACTATTCCGTCCTCAGATCCTCCAAGGATTTGTTTATCGTTCGAGCTAAAGCTCACACTCCACACATTTTTTTGATGCCCTATAAACTCACGGATTAGTTGCCCAGTCAGATCCCATAATTGAACGGTGCCATCTTCTCTACCAAGAAGAATGTGATCACCATTGCGACTGAAGCTTGCACTTACAACTGCTTTTCGTTCTTGAGATCCTTCAAACTTTTGTAGAAGTTGACCTGAAAGCTTCCATAAACGAGCAGTACCATCCAGCCCTGTTGTGAGGATTGTATTCCCATCAGGGCTGAAGTTAACGCTGTATAGCGTACTCTGATATGTCTGAATCTTATTCTGCTCCCGAATATTATCAAGAATACTACGAGCAGAGGATATAGGAGTAATGGTCGGATAGTCTTGCAGTGCCCGTTCTTCACCAACTAGCTGCTTCAAGTCTTGTACAGTGCGTATCGCGGACAATAGTGCATCTAGCTGTCCAGAGTCATCAAACTGTAACAGAGCATCTGCTCCGTCTCGTTCTAAGTTAGTCGCAATTTTTGCCTCATGAAGTTGGCGAAATGCCCATGTAGTCATTCCACCAACTATAGCCGCAACACTCAAAGTTACGCCTAGAATAACTGAACCAATACGGACTAAACGTTTGGCTCGTTGTCCAGCTGCAGCTAACCGCTGGTTCAAATCCTCAGCTTCACGACTTTTCCTGATGTAGTTTACTTGCTGTTCGGTTGGTTTGGGTTCCTCATAGCTCTTGTAGAGCCATTCTTCCGATTCTGTTAATTCATCACCCCGAAGCAAAAAGCTATCGTTACGTCGTTTGCTTTCCCATTCTAAAGTTCGAACTAGTAGACGAGTGTGCCTATGTACATACTCAAGATCCGTGTCGATCGCCTTGCATAGAAGTTGAAAAGCGTTATCAAAATCATCTTCCATCCGAAAGAAGAGCCAATTGTGCCTTACCAAGGCTTCATGTAGGTTAGTTGAATCAAATGCATCATCTCGCAAGATTGGTATTAAGCGTTTGTTGTGCCTAACAGCATGTTCAACTTCTTGTCGACAAACTTTGGAAAGTATTGAATTTGAACTAATAATAAAGACGAATGCGTTAGCACCTTCAATGCCCCTTTCAATTTCATTCCACCAATCAGCTGTTGGAGGAATATCTTTCCAATCTATCCATACGTTTCGATTAGCCTCTTCAAAAGCGACGTGAAGCGATTGAACAAATTCTTTATCTTTTCGTGAGTATGAGACAAAAGCATCGCTCATGACGTTCTAGAGGTAGAAGCACTTTTGCTTCAAGATTATTCGTTTCTTCGCTATTATGCATAAATATTACTAAATCTTTGCTAAAAATCTAAGTAGTTTCTACACTAGATTACAAAGGCAACGAAGCTACATCTAAGTGCATACGTACTCATTACCGAGAATGACCCTAACTCGGCAATGGTTGATGCTCAAGGTTCCAATTAGCTAGCTTACGCCCGTACTACAAACACTAGCTCGATGGTCCTTTTCGGCAATGTTTCTGCAGAGTGGGATCAGAACGGAGATTTGTCACACCACAACTGAGATTGCAGGCTGATTCGCTCGGACGCTTCTTCTTCGTTCAAATCGATTGCTGCCTCCTGGGACTGCAGCAATGTTAGGGGGTAGTAATCTCCGTCAAAGCAGAAATCGCTTCCGATCAATTCGATTGCCGTTCGTAGCGCCAAGGTGTCATACATCGGCGGTAGCATAATCATGTTGCACCCGTCGTACTTGCATCTCAGCATAAAGGCAACCTCTCGGGCTGCCTCCTGGGTTTCAAGCAGTAGTCGCAATGGTCGCATGTGGGAATATTAACGCATACCCTCATCCTTCTCCCAATTTAGCCGGATTGGGTGCACAGTGTAGGGCACCTACTCAATGAAGCATGTCCCTACCATGGACATCTTAGGCAGTCCTCTCCTGATCCTGCTGCCTCACCCAAATATGAGAATCATAAAACTCCCCCTCCTGCTCCAACTCAAATTCACCCAACAATACGGCTAGCCAAACCTCCACTTGTGGCATTCCCAAGCGTTGGCACAACTGAGTCAAGGAGACGCGATCTGGCAATGCTGCTTGCAATCCTTGGGCGATCGCCTCTGTCCACTGCGAGACATTCTCGTCATAGGCAACCGTCAACACTTGCTGTTTTCTCTCCTCCTCAACGGCTGCTGCCTCCAGTTGCTCCACCATTGCCAATACAGCAGCCTTGTCAACCGTTGCAGCGATTGACCCCTCTTCAGTCCCACTTGATTTCGCCCGTTTTGTCCGAGGCTTTCGAGCTGGAGTTGGCTCCATCAGATCACTTAAATCCACCGCCATCGTCTGACGCACCAGGTCGTCAAAAAATCCCTGTTCTACAACCGGATCGCGGGATGTCTCCTCCCACTCGCTCATCAATAACTCTGCCCGTGTCTCACAGATCTGGGCAACTTGAAGCAAGGCTTCCCCAGCAAACCGCAGGCGATCGGACTCGGGCAGTTGAGCTGCTGCTACTTCCACCGCATCTAACATCTGCGTTACCTCAATCATCTCCGGCATCTGCTGTGCCCGTCGCAACTGGGACCAGAGATCAAGTTCAAGCTGCTTCCCCTTCACCCGTGTCCTTCCCCCTGCACAAATTGAAGATGCTCAGCATGGTAGGAGCAGGGACGAATCGGGCACTGGGACAGGGAGTGCTGTTCTTCGCGGGCGAACCGCTCGAAGCCACTGCGTCGCCCGTTCCCATAGCGTTGGTAAAGGGCATCCAATAATTGCCGTGCGTACTCCTTCACCAGACGGGGCGGTAGCCCAAAGGTGTGTTGGGGTTGCGTTATTGCTACTGGTTTCTCCCCAATCCACAGTTCTGCACACATCGAATGAATCACGACCTCGTCATTCGACTCACGCGGTTGGTCTACATAGGTGTGCAACACAACATAGGCAATCTGGGGAATGGGTACCGTGATCTCCGCGATCGCCACTTTTCGTTGTGCCAGGCGACTTCGCCCTTTGCGGTAATAAGAGCGGCGACTGCGGCAGGTTCCCTCGCGCCAGCAGCCATCCCCACCCAGAGCGGAGTCATGCAGCTTTCGCGCTTCCCCTGCGGTGAGCAGAGCGCAAGCCCAGCATTTCTCGTTCGTTCGCCGTCCCATGCCTTGCCCTTTGAACTGCCTCAATTATCTATCAGATGCCAGGAATCATAGAAATAGCATTATTATTCTGACAATATTCAGGTAGAGATAAGTGCAATTATCTCTACCTGAAACTCACCCAACTTTGGCGCTCCTGATGTCTTCATTCCCTTCTGACCCTGTTTTGCCAATCGTGATCGTGCCACTCGATGGTGGCAAAAAGGAGGAGCTTCATCGGGAAGAGCCACCCGATATGCGTCACTGGCAGATTGAGGAGTTTCTGCGCCAGACCGGGAAGTCAGAGAATACGGGACGTACCTATCGCGGGCAGCTAGTTCGGTTTGCTGCCTGGTGCGATAAGTCCTGGCTCGATGTCACGCCCAGTGATATTGGTAAGTATCGCCGGGAACTGAAGCTCAAGGGGTTGAAGCCCACCTCAGTCAATCATGCACTCAACACGTTGCGATCCTTCTATGGATGGCTGAGGAGGAGCAATGGCTATCCAATGAACAAACCGCTGCCGACGGATGCGATCGATCTGGAACGACAGGAGGAACTCCAGGCAAACCATATTGAGGCAGAGGATTTGAGCCAACTTTGGGAAGCACTGGAACTCGATGAACGGACGCGGATGCGTGACCGTGCGATTGTAGCTGTGCTCAGCCACGGGCTGCGGGCTTCAGAAGCCTCTGCCCTAAACGTAGAGCATTGGAACGGCAAGATGCTGAAGGTACATCGCTCGAAGGGACAGAATGTGAGTGAGGTGCCGCTGGGTCGGGAAGCGAGGCAGCATCTAGAGGCGTATCTGGAGTGGCGACGGCAGCGAGGCGAGAAGTTTGAGCCATTACCGGAGAGTCCCATGTTTTTGGCGCAGGATCCGAAGAGTTCAGGGAAACGGTTGGGCTACAAGGGCTTGCATAAGATGGTGAAGAAACTGGGGGCGATCTCAGGAGTGGAAGACATTAACCCGCATCGTTTCCGGCATACCTTTGGAACGGAGGCGACACGGCGAGGGGTTGATCCCCTATTTGGTAAGGAGTTGATGGGGATTAAGAGCGATCGGGTGTTTAAGCGCTACACCAAGGGGGTGTTTAAGCAGGCTGCTGCTGAGGCGTATCTAAAGGCGATCGGAGAAGCTAGCAGCGATGATTGAATGTCCTCAACCCCTCACTGGAACTACTTATAACTAACTACCATGCCCCATCCTGCTGCCTCAGACGATGAATAGAAGCTGCAACGCTCGATTCGGCAGAGTTTACAAGCGATCGCTCTACCGAGGGTTGTCGCTTGACCGGTTTCCATTCAATTGATTTCCCTAGCGAGTAGGGAAATCAAAACTTTGCTAAGGCTGAACGGCTAAACGATAAGGTTTCCATTCAATGGGTTTCCCCAGCGAGTGGGGAGGCGTTGTGCCTAAAGATCCAATAGAGGCAGCAATTCAGGTGTCTCATTCATATTGTCACAGAGGGGTTTTGGATGGGGATTGGGGAACCCTATACATTCGAGCGCGTTTCCATTCAATTGGCTTCCCCAGCAAGTGGGGAGTCAATGTCTTTATCTGATCTGCTTTGGATTGCTGAAGTTTCCATTCAATTGGCTTCCCCAGCGAGTGGGGAGACAGAAGGTGCTATGCATTATGAGCAACCCGATTGATATTGAGTTTCCATTCAATTGGCTTCCCCAGCGAGTGGGGAGTTAATTTTCCAATATCCAGCATTAAATTGAGTACTGTAGTTTCCATTCAATTGGCTTCCCCAGCGAGTGGGGAGTTAGCTGAAGAGTTCAATTTACAGGTTGAGTACCTTGAGTTTCCATTCAATTGGCTTCCCCAGCGAGTGGGGAGTTAGCCTACCTGGACGGGCATCCAAAAGACCTAGAGTTTCCATTCAATTGGCTTCCCCAGCGAGTGGGGAGCTTTCAAGACACTTTATTGCCTGACCCAATGCTTCAAAAGTTTCCATTCAATTGGCTTCCCCAGCGAGTGGGGAGATTCTAGAGTCTCACTTTGAGAAGTTCAATTGTAACGTTTCCATTCAATTGGCTTCCCCAGCGAGTGGGGAGCCAATAAGAACTATCTGTTCTTTTGGGCAGAGCATTTGTTTCCATTCAATTGGCTTCCCCAGCGAGTGGGGAGTTCAACAGCATGAACCAGGTAAACGCACGAATAAGGAAAGTTTCCATTCAATTGGCTTCCCCAGCGAGTGGGGAGTTGAAGGCGAGATGGCGCACCGAATGGCGGCAGATGTCGGGTTTCCATTCAATTGGCTTCCCCAGCGAGTGGGGAGTGACTAATCAATATTCCCATCTGAAGAAATGGGTTTTTAGTTTCCATTCAATTGGCTTCCCCAGCGAGTGGGGAGTTTATCACGTGTTAGCTACGTCTACGGAAGAATAGCTCAGTTTCCATTCAATTGGCTTCCCCAGCGAGTGGGGAGTACGACTGATGGAAAGGTGTGGCGATCGCCTTTATCTTTTAGAACTGGCAGTTTCCATTCAATTGGCTTCCCCAGCGAGTGGGGAGCTGTTATCAGAACTAATTCAGGAGAAACAGGTAAGAATTCAAGTTTCCATTCAATTGGCTTCCCCAGCGAGTGGGGAGCCCATAATCCAGATACTAGTAGTACCTGTACCTTTAGTTTCCATTCAATTGGCTTCCCCAGCGAGTGGGGAGTAACAGCTTTGGCAACCTCTGAGTCCCTAAGCAGCAGTTTCCATTCAATTGGCTTCCCCAGCGAGTGGGGAGATTGCGAAAAGTGAACGAGCAATTGATGGAGCTTAGTTTCCATTCAATTGGCTTCCCCAGCGAGTGGGGAGAGCGGGGCAGGCAAGACCGAAACGCTAAAGAGTGTCGCGTTTCCATTCAATTGGCTTCCCCAGCGAGTGGGGAGTCACACGCACGACGGAAGAGATCTTGAACGCAGTTGAAGTTTCCATTCAATTGGCTTCCCCAGCGAGTGGGGAGAATAGTTAGCCGAAACTCTCTAAAGCTCCTAAAATCAGTTTCCATTCAATTGGCTTCCCCAGCGAGTGGGGAGGAGAGGCGAATTCAATGTTGCAATAACTAGCGCCCATAACGTTTCCATTCAATTGGCTTCCCCAGCGAGTGGGGAGACGACTATACAGAACAGACTCCAGAAGATGACGATCTGGTCGTTTCCATTCAATTGGCTTCCCCAGCGAGTGGGGAGCTGACATTCTGCGTTAGCTCGTCGAAGGTTGAAACGTGTTTCCATTCAATTGGCTTCCCCAGCGAGTGGGGAGAGTCCTATTGGTCCTAAACAGCCGTAATTGATAAATGTTTCCATTCAATTGGCTTCCCCAGCGAGTGGGGAGTTGAGCGATTTCGCACTCATCCCCTGTTCCCGTGTGATTGTTTCCATTCAATTGGCTTCCCCAGCGAGTGGGGAGTAGCAGGTGGAGCGATCGCTAATCGTCAAACAACATCCGGTTTCCATTCAATTGGCTTCCCCAGCGAGTGGGGAGTACACCTACACCCTGCGAAACTATCCGATCGCTGAGCGTCCTTACGTTTCCATTCAATTGGCTTCCCCAGCGAGTGGGGAGTCTGATGATCAAGTTGCGGAGTTAGCCTTAGTTGAGTTTCCATTCAATTGGCTTCCCCAGCGAGTGGGGAGTAAGTATGGTTTTCTTTTGTTAGGTGTACACCTTAGTTTCCATTCAATTGGCTTCCCCAGCGAGTGGGGAGAAGACGATAGAAAATCAATCCTTGAAGATCTTCTTAAAGTTTCCATTCAATTGGCTTCCCCAGCGAGTGGGGAGGCGTTAGACCGTATTCAACGCCAGATCCACAAACTTCAAGAGTTTCCATTCAATTGGCTTCCCCAGCGAGTGGGGAGAATAGTAGCGGATACAGCTTTACAGAGTAAAATAGAAGTTTCCATTCAATTGGCTTCCCCAGCGAGTGGGGAGGAGAGGCAAAGGAGCCTAAAAATGACAACTATTCAACCGTTTCCATTCAATTGGCTTCCCCAGCGAGTGGGGAGTAGAGTTCTTTTGTAGAATCGAAGCCTGGAAAGCCTTCTGGTTTCCATTCAATTGGCTTCCCCAGCGAGTGGGGAGCCAAGCTCCCACTCCCCCCATTTACTCGACTCTTCAGGTTTCCATTCAATTGGCTTCCCCAGCGAGTGGGGAGTTGAAGTTCCGCCAAAGAATACGTTGTTTTCCTGGCTGGTTTCCATTCAATTGGCTTCCCCAGCGAGTGGGGAGTTTATCTTTGACTGGGTGGTAGAAGCGGCAGAACCGAGTTTCCATTCAATTGGCTTCCCCAGCGAGTGGGGAGCTACTCTGTGCGGATCAGCGAGCGCTACTGCGCCGAAATCAACGTTTCCATTCAATTGGCTTCCCCAGCGAGTGGGGAGACATTAACGCCAAAGATCTAGATCTTGGCTGGTATGTTTCCATTCAATTGGCTTCCCCAGCGAGTGGGGAGTAAAACAGCCTGAAATTAAGAAATCGACATATCGTATAGTTTCCATTCAATTGGCTTCCCCAGCGAGTGGGGAGACAAAGATGCGAACAATTGATTTGAAGTCCATAGTTCTGTTTCCATTCAATTGGCTTCCCCAGCGAGTGGGGAGCAGGCAAAGGATTTCTTTGAATAGTGCTAGATCTTCTACTAACAAGTTTCCATTCAATTGGCTTCCCCAGCGAGTGGGGAGCGTCAATATCTGGCTGAATCCTTGGGTAAAATCTGCGTTTCCATTCAATTGGCTTCCCCAGCGAGTGGGGAGAGCCTCCACCAAAACCCGTGTTCTGCAAGCAGTCCAAAGAGCATTTGCGAGGGATCGGTTCAGCGAGTGAACCAGACTACTAAATAGCATAGTTCAAAATCCTTGAAACGCCTATATAGCAATACATCGAGGGTTGCAACGGGAGAATCAGCCCTTCGTCCATTTTCCCGACTCCTCGCAACTCCCCTAAACGATCGTTGAACCTGGCAACTTTGTCACTGGCGGTTCGCCCCACACCTCTACCTACACCGGAGGATGATGCGAAATTGGGTAAAATCGTAGGCTATCCTCCTCTGACTTTACCCGTTTTCTCAACCGCTTACGCAACTCGTCATATTTACTAGCCGTTAGTACGCTTTCAAATACACTGTATTGCACCCGCTGCCTATAACCCTCCAATAAATCAGACACCTTCTTACGGCGTTTGTCGCAGGGGATGTCGTAAACCACAATATAGAGGAGCATTCATCGAATCAGATAGGGTTGATAGTCCAGCGCAGGATTATAGACGAATTGCTTATAAGCCTTCACCTGTTGTGTTAAGAGATCCCACTGAGGTTGTTCACTGTCATCAATTTTCAACTGTTCTTCCATACACTGCAAAAAAGCCCAAAGAAGCTTCTTGCGCCCTGAGTTGTTCAAATAACAGTCACCATCATGGTATTCAAAATCCTCATCGCATTGACGATCGCTCGATTCACCAGATACAACACCAGCGAATCAATCACAGGCACACAAAATTCCTCAATTAAATCAGAGGCAAGGGCTGCGTGACGTTCCGACCCACGATGTAGACAGGCATAATATGGGCAACCTCTGCAACTCTATCAAACTCAGCAGATGGTTCCATAACACCTGATAGCCAAAACTGAGCATCGCATTCACCAGGTTTCCGGAGGACGACGCGATCGCGCCAAAAAAACAAATTCATTGCTATTCAAGCATTCTCCAAAGGCACCAAAGTAACTGGATGCACCAATTCCTTCCATGCCCATCAATCGCTCAATCGTTTCAGCTTGTCCTGCCTAGTCAATCCAATACTCCAACTGTTGAACCGTAGCTGCAACAATCTCTGAAGGTCGTCGTCGCTGCTGTCGTTGTAAGATTACTCGGCTATTGCGTAACTTCGCCTGAACAACCGTGCGAGCAACGACCAACTGATCCACGGCTAACAACTGCTGTTAATACCGTGACAACGCCCAATAACCCCGTTCAATCGGGAGAACCCGTCCATAACACCGTCCCATGCGTGACAGGTAAGCGATCGAGATATCTCGTTGCAACCAGGCCCGGATCACTTGTGTTGTAACCTGAGATTGCCCAAAAATCAAAATTTGTTCGAGCAAAGGCAATTGCACTTCATCTAGAACTGTTTCACCTTGTTTGATGACCAATCGTTCTTGCTTCAGTGACACATAGCAACCTTGTTGCGAGACGTACAGTGTTCGCACAATAAAGTAATGGTGTGTAATCAGGACAGGCGATCAATATCGTTCGATTCAGTGCGGCGTTGAATGTGAGGGCGATCGCCTCTACCCATTAATTCGGGTCGCTGGGTATCAGCCGTGAGATAACAAACAATGCGATCGGCAGCAGTTGCCGTGTCGTAAGAGGCGATCGTCACTAGAGCTGTATTCATAATGACCCCAGCTAAACCCATCGGAGCGATCAGTAGGATGATAAGCGTGATGGAACCGTTAACAGCGGCAACAGATAAATTACGCACTTGAGCAGCACGCGATGAGAAATATAGGTTTGAGTGAAAGTTGGATGAACAGTGAAAAAAGTTAGCGAGAAGCGATTGATTCCTAAGACAGCTTTTCTAAACCCCATTCATAGAGCGATCGAAGCAGCAGATTTGAAGGTGGTTTCCATTGATTTTCAGTAACTTTATGCAATACCTGCAACATCAGCTCAAATATACTCAAGCTGTCATCACAACCAATATTTCTCCAAAGCGATCGAATTTCAGCTTCATTAACTGACTTGCCTTGGTGAACAACCTCATTACGTTTTTCACGAATGGCATCTGTCAATTTAACCCATTGATGATTTGCGTCAAACTTATTAACCCGATACCAACCACGCAATAGCCCACCAAAGCCGGCATTATAATCTTCAAGTCTTCCTCGATAAGACTCTTGGGGCACAATAACCTGGTTCTGTAGCCAACGATTAGCTTTACACTGAACATACAACAGCCGTTCTGCTAATTGGGCAAATTGCATAAATGCAATCGTACAATTGGCTCGCCTAAGTGCTAATTCAATAAATAAAACTTCTTCCCATGCCAGTTGATAACTTATCCCTACTATCGGTTGTTTTTGTGTCAAATTACTTAGCTGCTCTCGCCATGTTTGCAATTGCGATGGAGGTATTAATCCTGCAACAGCTCTAGAACTTGACCAGTTACGAAGTTCCAAAAAAGATGCTTTTGCTTCTCCATTACTAGCTAGTGCGATATGTCTTGCAAGTTTATAAATTGACTCATAGCGATCGCGGTGCGATTCCAACCAAACAGCAGCCTCAGTAAAATCGCCACGCTTCCAAGCAGAAACAATTCGTTCTCGTTCTACTGGCCAGAAGTATTGCCCTAAACTAATTGTTTTAAATTCAGTTGCAATTCTCGCTGTCTCACCTTCAAATAACGGAGTTGGTTCAACTGGAATGACTTGCTCCACTGGGCATTGCCGCATTAAAGCAGCTGCACAAATTTCCAATGTATTTGCAATTTGAGGAACAGACCCCTTAGCTTGAATCATCAAAGTAAGGTTTTGCGAAGACTGATCTTTAAGACGATCAAGCGCATATTTTAAGATAAAGCCTTCAACCTCTTGGCGGATTTCCTCCGTTTTATTAACAGGTACTACCGGGTTCCAAACATCAACCTCAACTTGAGGATATACTTGACGGATCTTCCCTTCCATTAACTTTGCTAACCACAAAGTATCTGCTCGACGGAAGTTCCAGAACGTTTCCTCTGGTTGATCTGTACCCCATAGAATAATGTGGTCTAAGCCATTTTTAATAGCAGTTTCTAGAATCGCTCCATCTAGAAGCAATTCGACATTAGAAAAATCATTGATCTTTACACAATGACGATAAAGAAGGTCTCCGAGATAACGAACGCTCCAGCGAAACTCTGGCTTATGTTCATCACCGTGATATCCACGCTCTATTCCAAACTCAGCAAACAACTGGTCAATGTGTTTAGGGTGTCCGCGATCGCCATCTGCACCCAGCGATCGCACAACACCATCTTTACATCGCCAACCAATCTGGCGTGTACCCACGGTAATAATGAGAGTTTTCATAACGTACTCTTAAATGAGGGGATAATAAGCAATACTACTTATTGCAATGGAAAAATTTGGACAAAATTCTGACGATTGGTACGCTGACGCAATTCATTGATATACCGCTTGCGTGGATCTTGCGTTGCACCAAACACTGTCACAACTTGATACTCTCCCAAATCTGCGATCCAAACGGGAGAAGGCTTCACACCACCTTGAACTTGTCCACACAGATAACCGTCGTAATCAACTTGTCCACGATTATTCTGTACTTTCAAGTCATTACTGTGAAGAACAGATAGCGCATAGGGCTTGCCAAAGTTCTCGTCTCCGCTACAGACGATAATACGACAGTTCAGATCTACTGCTTCAACCCAACGATCGCGTCGAACTTGCCCTACTTCTAAAGGCTGACGAGGGTTAACAGAACGATCAGAACGATCAGCCATTCGACCCAACGCATCATAAAAGGTTTGTAGCCGTTGTCGAAACAATTGCTGAAAGCCTTGAACATCGTTTGGTAACTTCCAAAAGCTAACTTCTGCATCAGGAATTAACGTTGAGCCTCGCCACCAAGGTGCGCGCTCTCTAGGTTTACGCGAATAGCAAGGCCGTCTGGCTCCCTGTCCAATCCCACCTAGATGAAACATCATCCAAGTTAAAGCTTTGAAAATATCTTCAATATCGCGTTTCTGGGTATTCGGTGCTTCAGATGAGCAAGCAAGAATTAAGCGTCCTGATTGCTCTCCACAAGGATCATCTTTACCCTGAGTAGTTGGTCGAGCCTCTCGCTGCACCACACGACCATCTGCAATTCTGACCGTTACCCAGCCACGCGATTGTCGGGGGTTAATTGCTCCGAACAAGGTTGCTTCTAGCTGTTGCACTTCTCTAGAAGGTAAGACACCCAATGCAAAAACACGAAACCAGTAGCGCAGCATGGACTTAAATGCTACTGGACGTACTTCAGCATGAGAAGAGCTATCTACCTTCAGATTTCCCTTATTATCGATTCGGAGTTTTCCGTTGTGATCTTTTTGAAAAGGGGAATTTACATCTTTGAATTTCTGTCGCCCATGAATGAGCTGTCCTTCTAGCGTAAATTCAACGTCAAAGAACGCATTAGCAGGAGTAACCTGCCCTGCTCTAATCAGGCTGCCATATCCCGTATTTACTTGAGACCCAATCCCCGACTGAAGCCCCTGACTAAGCCACTGCTTTACTTGCTCCAAGGTTTCCTCATTGCCATTGCTAGATGGACAAATACCAATCAAGAATGTTGCTTCTTCTAACGAAAAGAAAGGATTTGGGTTTGGTGAATAGAGTAAGCCTTTTCCGGATGCATCCCATGACCAAATATTATTCGCCATATCAACAGCTAATCCACCACCGTTCCCAGACTGCTGTGGAATTGGGTAAGCATCGAGAAACGTCACCTTACCCGATCGCTCTCCCCCATCTTTGCTATCTAAAAAACCAAAATATTTGCGAGCAACTTCTTCTTCAGCTCGCTTCCAGGACAGGTTTTCTTGAGCCATCAAGTCTCGAATCGCTTGAGTCCTGGCAACACCACGCAAGGTACTAGCTGGAATGTAAGGCATCCCTAGTGCATCAAAAGCAGGTAGCAAAATGCTTTCAGGTCCACGATGCCCCCCTACACGGATGCGCCAGAGGCACTTTACAGGAAAGGTTGTTCCCTTTTGAGACTCTGCAATCAGCTTAGTGCGGCTGGTCAGTTGAGTTAAACGATCGCGGTAGTTGGCATTTTCTTCTGCCATCTGAAGGATCTGAACTTTGGTGGGATCTTTGTATTGGCTGTCAGGCGATCGCATCCACCGCAAATATTCCACAAAACTAGCAGTTGCATGTGGGTTAGGGATTGGATCAAGGGGATGCTCAATCCAGGGAGAAGGAACCGAGCGATTGCCGTCCCCATTGCCGCCCTCACCATTACCGCCACTACGATTGCCTCCAGCGTTACCTCCACCTCTCGAAATCACTTTCTTGGGCTGCCCTGCCCCAGTACGCTGAATTGCAGGATTTGGGCGGTTCGTCGCAGGACTTGGTTGTCCAGGTCGTTTGGGGCGCTCAAATACCATTTACGCTTCCCCCTTAATATCGTGATAAACCGCTGTTGCCCAAAAGCTGAATTCTTGGGCGATCGCAAGCCCCAATCCCATTAAACCTAAATACTCGTCTGTATCAAGTTTCAACAAAACTTTAAGTCCATTTTCAGAACTTAAGCCTTGATACTCCGTAGTAGCTGCGATTTCTTCTAAACATAAGAAAAATTTTTCAACAACCTGTCGTTTGCCAGGCTTGTCTTTACTGATAGCTTCTTCTTCAGCTTTCAAACGCAACATTCCCCAGGTAGACAGGTAAGTATATAGCTCAACTGCCTGGTTCTTTTGCTCTTTCAGCCGAGCATCATCTTGATTAGGAAGGCTCCGTAAACCACTCAACGCCTCGTAAACTGGCTTTCCAATTGTGCGTGGATCAAATCCCATAACAAGTTACCTCCCTAGTTATTCCCAAGCCAGGTTTGTACAAAGCCACGTCCTAGGCTCTCTTGCCCACCAATTTGTAGAATTGGACGTTGAGTAACCAACTCCTGAAAGTCTACTTTGGCAGCAGCACTCGTCCCATTTGCTTGAGCAGTAGTTCCCCAGGGAAAGTACATTAGTGTATCTGGAGGAATTGCCTCTTCATAGCGAAAAGAACCATCTTTAACTGTTTTGTGTTCGTCCAACTTAACTTTGACCTGCCGCCACAAAGACATTTGGATCAAAGTGGCGCAATGCTTGTCAGGCAGCACCAGTACTCGTTCAATCCCTTGAGCCTGATCAGCCTGGGGCACAAAATTTTTCCAGGTGTCCCAACCTTTAAGTTCTGATGCTTTCAAGATGGCATCCTTTAAATAAACTGGCTTTTGACCGTTCAAGTTAGTGCTGTAGTCAGTAGGAATTTCAGATTCAACCCCATTGACCCGTGCCCATCGCCGCAAAAGCATCGGGCTACTGACCCAAATCACTCCATGACTTAAAGAAGGAACTGGAATCCACAGAAGGGAACCATCTCCAATCCAGACAGTTCCCTGCACTAAATTGCCTTCAGCACTAATTTCATTGCCGAACAAACTGTACTGTAACGTTTGATCTTCAACACTGGCACGCAATCTCCCTCGAATGGAACTAGAGGGGACGTAAGGCAGTTCTGTGTGGGATTCACGGGCAATCCCTAGCAAGTTGCCTTCTTGAGTAGCTCCACCAGTGTGTAGGGGAGAGAGTAAGTAGAAATAGACTAAATTCATTGTTGACTTGCTCCGTAAGGAATCCAAAGCATTTCTGAGTAGCCAAGCTGTCGCCAGTGATGCACTTTATTTGGCTTGCCGTTTACAGTCGGTTGGTCTTGAAACAGTTGCGCTGGGCGTTCCAGGTAATAAACGCTGCCAGGTGGGGCAGCAAACACTTGAGGAGCAGGAATACTGCCGCTACTAGCATCTCGAAAACGACAACTGATCGGTACAGGTCGCTCGGTTGCAACACTGACTAAAGAACCAGGAGACTGGTTCGGATTTGGTGGATGCGTCAGGTTCCATTCCCAAGGCCAAGCACGACAGGTAGCAACCTTATCTCGATTACGCTCAAATACTCCCGGTGTAACCAGATAAGCTAAAGACCTTGCTTGGTTGGGATTAGATTGCAAGGATGCTTCTGCTTTGTCATAATTTGCCTTTGACGTTTCCTGGAGTTCTTTCCATTGAGCATTAAGTGGCTCACAGGTTTGCATCAAAACATGATGCCCTTCACCACCTAAACGTACAGTAATCAGGTCGCCCTTACCTTGAATCGCTTGATGCGTCTTCTCGTCAACTGCGATCGCAAGACTCCATCCTCGGTGCAAACGAATTGCATTTTCTACAAAGTAACCATCTGAGTCTTTGACCTGTCGTTCTCCGGTCTTTAACGTATTATGCGGTCGAGATTCGATTGTCCAGGGCTGAGGGCTCTCCCCATCCTGGCACTTCCAGTTCATTTGGCTGAGCGTTTGTCCCTTGAGTAGCTGTTGAACCAACTGAACTGGTAAATATTGGCGGTAGTCTTGCCGATCATCTTGGGCTTTGAGGTCATCCTTATCGGGGTTGCTCTCTCCTTCCCTTAACAAAGGAGTTGGATAACGCCGATCCCACTGCATCTGCTTGCTGGAATGCTCGCTATCGCGTTCCTGTAACCACGTTAGAGGTGACAATCGTTGAGATCCCACATAGTTTAGCGGGCGAGGTAAATACAGCGTTTCTTCTTTACAGAGGAATGGTCCTTTCAGGGTCAGAGCATTATCTGTTTGTAGTAAAGAACGAATTGCTCCAGCAATAGTATGTCCATTGGGTGGAAAAACACTGCCTGCCCAGGCTCTCTCCCCCGGCGTAAACGGTTTAGCGTCTCGAAAGAGCAAAACATCAAGTGGGGTGAGGGTATACCAATGCATCAGGACTGCCCTCCTTTTTGGGTTGGAATCTGGATTTGTCGTTTGCGTAAAACAAATGCAGCTAATTTGAGCCAGCCCTTTATTTCACAATCGCGTTTAGACTCTCCTGTAGTCGGGGAAATCTTATCTTCTGTCGCCTTCCAAAGGTCAACCAAAAAACGCTCTAGTTTCTCACAAAATGCTGCTCGTTTTTGGTCATCATCGTTGAAGAAATCCCTGCGATTGCAGAAAGCGATCGCCCATGTCGAAATAGCACTCACGACCGGGGCAGGATGTTGGTCCCAAACTTGAGCAGCCTGCTCAAATAATGCAGGTTCTAAACCTGAAACAACTTCTAACATCGCTTGCCACTGATGAAAAACATCAAACTTGGCTGTAGCTTCTAAAGAATTACCGTTGCCGTACAAAACTCGCACTTGCACCGCATCTTTCACGCTACCTTCTGGAGAACAATGCTTTTTCGCTTGCTTCTCTGCATCCCACAAACTCTCAAGGGCAATCGCCAAAGGAACTGAATGGTGAGCAATGACTACCCCAAAGCTGATCGTCGCTTCTTTACCCATGGTAAACCTAGGGCGCTTTGATAGCGTTTGAGCATCACCTTGCCAAAGCCAGTAATCTCCTTGGTTCTTAAAATACCCTTTAGGATCTGAAGTATTACCTTTTTGCAGTACCAGTCTTTGCTCTTCAGGGTCTTGCTCTCCTTGAAAACACTGGCGAATATCCCACAGCCAGTTATCCCATTCCCACAGGTTGGTGTATGCCATAACATCGTCACCGCCACCATAAATGAGCCGTCCCGCGTAGCGTTCCTCAGTCAGATAAGGAACTAGCTGGTTAGAGAAATCTAGTAGTGCACGCGACAAAGCACCGTGAGTTGAAGGACCCATCCTCTTTTGATGCCTAACAAATTTTTCAAACGTCGATTTTAGGGACTCTGGTACAGATAATGTCGATGAAGTATAAAATTCATAAGCTTTTAGCTTGCTACCTCGAAGCCATTCATTCATACCATCGCCATCGCCAACAGCCAGTACATACCAGTCACCAGGATTGTTACTCGCATATTTCCGGTCAAGAACAGTTTGAATTTCTTGACGATACTCTCTTCGTAACTGCAATAGATCACGGTTCAGTTGAGCAATCATGCCAGGATCTTGCTCTTTATCAATCTGTTTTTCTAAAGCTTCAGAGCTTGGTGAGTTCACCTCTTCTGATAACCAACCAGCATTTAAGAAACGTGAATGGTACTTTTGCAATAAATCGTTTGCACTTTCATCAATCCAGGGAACTCCCCATTTCTGTTCGGTTAACTTTGGGACAGCAGTAGGAGTTATTTGTAATTGGTCAATAATTGACTGACAAACTTGATGAAAATATGCCAGATGCAGCGGGTTGTCCTGGTGCGTCTTTAAGTAACCTGCAACTCCAGCCGTTAAATCAGGGTACGAAGCTTCAATCTGCTTTTCAGCGATCTTAAATAATTTTGTTAAAACTTTGTGCAGCCCTCGTTTAACGGTTTCAGTCGCATTGAGCTGTTCTCTACCGTCAAATAACCCTGCATGGCGCTTCCATAAGTCTTTTACAACCCCTTCCGGCAACCAGTCATCCCCAGGATGAACGGCAGGTCCTAGACCAGACACCGTTGATCGGGAGCTGAAGACCACTGGTAGTTCCCAAGTTCGAGAGTTTTTGATCCCAGCGAGTGCAGATCGGGTTTTGCCAAAAATGAAAGACCACCAGGAACCAACATTGACATTAAACTGTGGGTCGTGTTCATAAACCTGTCTGATGAAATCAAGCTCTTCTTTTTGAAAGAGCTGACGCTCTCCTATTACTTCAAAAGCTTTATTTTGAGTGTCAAGCCAGTGTTTGAAGGCTGGTTTTGCCTCTTCTGGAATTTCTGTGCCTTTTAAGGCTTCTCCTTCTTTTCCAATGGCAAGAGCGCTCCAATAAACCTGCCATTGTGGATTCAACCAGCCCTTCCAAGTCTTATGGTCTTCTGTTAGAGCATCAAGTCTTTTTAGTTTCTGCATCCAGCGGCGAGTTCCTGCCAATTCTTCAAAAACCAAATGCCCGATTTGTAACCATTCACGCTTCAAAGTCTCTTCTGCATATTGCATCGCAGGCTGTACTTTATCCTTGGGAAGAACAAGGATCAAAACGTTGGGAAATCCAGCAGTCAAAAGATGCCGATCTGTAGGTGTATCAACCCAACTATCAAACTCTGGAAACTTTTCTAAAATCCAATGATCAATCAGTGGTTGCTCAAATAAGTTGGGATAAATGAAACTATCTGGACCATACTTCCATGCCAGTGCCCAACAAACCTTGGCAGATAAGTAATGCAAGATCCAAGAACCTGCCCAGAAGTCTCGCATCTTGCGGCTAGCTTTAATTAATTCTTGAACAGGGGTGAAACTAAACGCAGCCAGATAAGGGTGCGATTTCTCCTCTTGCTGCCAATTTTCAATATCATCGATCGCCAAATCATAACCTGTCAGGGAACCTGCCATTGCAGAAGCTAAGCTGGCGTGATTCCAAATAGAAGTATCCGGTAAACCTTTTTCCGCAGGCAGCAACAGTAATGATTCATCCTCAAAAGCTTTGCAGGTTGAAGCAGGCAGACAACGCCAAAGCCACCAAAAAACTTTTCTAGGGTCGCTCTCTTGCTTAATTGCCTCTGGTATAAGCGTTTTCTCCAAACTTTGTAGAAACTCGGATCGCTCAGATTGGCGCAATTGCTCATGAGTGTCCTGAGATAGTTTAAGGTTTAACTTCTTACCGGAAAGCAAATGAGAGATTTCAATCCCTTTTTCACCATAACTTGCCGCTTCCAAGCCTGCACCAATAGCACCGCGATCGCTAGCTGAAGCTATCAAATCAGCTAAACCCAAATGCCTAAGAAATGGATGACTTGACGTCTCAGGATTCCAGCCACGTTCTGTCCAATCCTTCATTACCGCTAGATTTTGCCAAAAGGGTAGCTCCTCACGTTTAGCGCCATCATGCAATGCTCTCAATGTTGGGTCATGCAGTAATCCCCAAATCTTGGCTTGCCAAAATACAGTTGCAGCAGAACTAGACACAGTAAGCTCTCCCATAGTGGGTCAGTCGATCGCATTTCTTCGATCGCAACTATAACCAAAGTTCCCAATCACCAACCAGCAATATCAAATATTGATCGATATATTCTGAAATGGGGAATTCTTCTCTATGAGCTCTTTCACGCAATTCTCTTTGCATCCGTTAATATTTTAACTTCCTTGACATTGGGTTATGGCTAAACCTCCAGAACTGCATTTTTACAGCGATCGCTCTTCATTTGATCGCCTCATGGTGTTGATTGCCACGCTGGTTCAATATCCAGGGGTAGGGAGCCGTAACGCTAAAACAAGCCAGGATCAAGATTCCCTAGAAACACTGCAACAGCACATGCAAGCAGTCGCCAAAGAACTTAATCTGCCACTCCCTGATTACTCAGTCCATACATTACGCAAAGATTTAGGGACGCTGCGAAATTATGGAATCTTAGATCGCAACCGCCATGACTGGGGCTACTACCTGGGCACTGGTGCAATGAATCGGGAGGAATTACAGCTAGTCCTCAATGCGTTAGCCTCTCAAGCGACTTACCAGGGCGACCCACAGGCAAAACGCATCTACCAGGCACTCAGTCAACG
The DNA here is from genome assembly GCF_014696015.1 of Oculatella sp. FACHB-28. Lineage (NCBI taxonomy): Bacteria > Bacillati > Cyanobacteriota > Cyanophyceae > Oculatellales > Oculatellaceae > Oculatella > Oculatella sp. FACHB-28. The sequence continues at coordinate 40,229 of NZ_JACJPJ010000021.1, forward strand.
CTTGAGATGTCAAAACTTGGAGAGTAAAGGAGCTTTATTTTATCCAGTGCGAGCGCAGTTTAACCGGGCGATCGTGCCAACTGACCCCGATGAAATGATCCGCAAGCAGCAAAGCCGAGATACACTATTTCACAGCCTGGAGCAATTGGAGCAGTCGATTGTACAGGGGTTGCCGATTGAGATCTATTTCTTTCGCAATCTCTACAACGGCAAGCCTGATTATCGGCGGATTTATCCGCTTCAGTTGCTCTATTACGATATTGCCTGGTATCTCGTTACAGAAAATATTGAGGATGGTCACTTGGCAGTTTCCAGGGTTGATCGCTTTAAGCAACATCTTGAAGTTCTAGAAATAACTGGACGGGAGGTAGACGTACAACTCAAAAGTCTACAGGCAGCGCATCAACTCTTACGCAATGGATGGGGGCTGAGTTTAGGCAATCTGGAGGAACAACGGCAAGAACGCCAAGGCACTTTACCACTGGTTAAGGTCAAAGTGCGCTTTTTCCCACCCGCCAGCCGTTTTATTGCAGAAGGAGAGCAACGGCATTCCAAACAAAAGATTATCTGTGGTCCCAAAGACGACGCAACTGGAGAATTTGCTTATGTTGATTATGCAATTGCTCTACCCAAGCGATCGCTCGATGAATTTGGTCGTTGGGTGGCAAAACACCTGGAAAATGCTCAAGTTCTTGCACCACCTGATTTGGTAGAAAAACACAGGCAAGCAGCAGCAGTGTTAATGAAGCGATATCAGTAAGTGTTGTGTCTTCTCACTAATTGACGCTGATCTCGCGCTAGCTGTCGTCTAGGGGCTAAGATGCTGGTTGCAGCTAGGTCTTGAGCAAAGGAGATTTGTGTAGACAGTTTCACGATTAATGCCGTTTGGTAATCAGTTCAGTGATTAATTGTGTCGAGTTTCAAATTCCTTTTCGTTTCGTCTCAAATGAGTTTTCGATTCCTAAATGCCTAATAACGACTGAAGTGGCTGCTTTTGAGGCTGAAGTAGTACAACTCGATTCTCCACTCTGTCTCGTCTCAGATTAAATTTCGTTTATTCTCCTGAAAGCCGTCTCAAATTAAGTTTCACAACCCTGCGATCGCCACCTACGAATTGCAAGACTAAAATCTTTGAACCAGAAGTAGAGAATTTACAGAATAAGGTTGTACTAGTCGTCACAAAATCCGTAAAAACCACACCTGAAAACAACCGCTCTGCTCTTGAGTCTCTATTACAGATACTTGAGAAATGAGTTTTATGGAATCACTTTACATTTCCCAGCAGGGTTGTTATGTGTCGTTACGGCAGGATTGTGTTTTGGTGAAGCAGGGTAAAACTGTCTTGCAAGAAGCACAATTGCCAATGCTGGAGCAAATTCTTGTCTTTGGGCAGTCGCAACTGACGACGCAGCTAATTCGGGCATGTTTATTTCGCAGCATCCCGATCGCTTATCTCTCTCGAATGGGGCGCTGTCATGGACGAGTCTTGCCTGTCACAAGTGGCTATCGAGCACTGGCACGTCAGCAGTATGGATTATCGAGCGAGGTACGATTAGCAATTGCAAAGCAGATTGTAAGCGCGAAGCTCAAGAATAGCCGGGTAATTCTACAGCGACAGCAACGACGGCACAACAACCCAGCTTTATTAGAGGCAATCAATCAGTTAGAGCAGGTAGCACAACAGGTACAACAAGCTGCTTCAACTGAGCAGCTAATGGGCTATGAGGGGGCAGGGGCAGCAAGCTACTTTGGGGCATTTGGTGCCTGTATTGACCATCCAGAATTTGTTTGGGTAGGGCGATCAAAACGCCCCCCAGGCGATCCACTCAATGCAATGCTGAGTTTTGGCTATCAGGTGCTGTGGAATCATCTGTTGAGCTTGATTGAGATACAAGGACTTGATCCCTACGAAGCCTGTTTGCACCAAGGTAGTGAGCGACATCCAGCATTAGCGTCAGACCTGATTGAGGTGTTTCGATCCCCGATTGTAGATTCATTAGTGCTGTATTTAGTGAATCGGCGGATGGTGAGTGTAGTTGATGATTTCGACTTTCCAGCAACAGGGGGATGCTACTTAAATGAGTCAGGACGTAAAAAACTGCTGATAGCATTAATTGGGCGGATGGAGGAACAACAGCAGGTGTCTCCTGGAATCAGAGTTCCTCGTTGGGATTTATTGAATCGGCAAGTGAAGCGATTCCGGCAGTTCATCACTCAGACTACGCAAAATTATGAGCCATATCGAATTCGGTAGAAGGGTATGATGATGTTGTTGTATGTCGTAGCGTATGATATCTCGTGCCAGAAACGCCGAACGAAGGTGTCTAATGTGTTATCTGCTTATGGGCAACGGGTGCAATATAGTGTGTTTGAGTGTGTGCTACAGCTACAACAATTTCGTGAATTACGAGAGCAATTGGAGCAGATAGTGAAGCCGGAGGATAGCGTGCGAATGTATCCACTATCTAGACATACAGTAAGACAAATTGAAATCTGGGGTGGAATACCATTAACGGAGCGGCAGGGTTCGATCGTGGTGTGAGGGTGCGAGGCTGAGAGCGTTGGTGCCAAAGCTAGGTTATCTATTGTGAGCCTCGATAGCAGTTCAGGTAAGGGGTTTAATAGGTTTAAAGGAAGAGCGGATACTGGTTATGTTCTCGATTGGAATTGAGGCTCGCAATTGGAGTTTGGACACTTTACAGACTTTGGCTTTAGAGTATAAGGGGTCCCCACTCGCTGGGGAAATCAGTTGAATGGAAACCTAATTCAGGCAATTCGCTCTGGGTCAACTGAGCAGATTTGTCCCCACTCGCTGGGGAAATCAGTTGAATGGAAACAACTTCTATACCTCCTATACCTCCTACACCTCTTACGTCCCCACTCGCTGGGGAAATCAGTTGAATGGAAACCAGACCCAAGCCAAAGCGCAGGCGTTATGCAAAATGGTCCCCACTCGCTGGGGAAATCAGTTGAATGGAAACTTTCCGGGTCACTATTTGCCCGCTTGGGAGAATTACTTGTCCCCACTCGCTGGGGAAATCAGTTGAATGGAAACACGTTAACTGTAATATTCATCGCAAAATCACCTCGGGTCCCCACTCGCTGGGGAAATCAGTTGAATGGAAACCAGTTGCCGCGTCTTCCACTTTTCTTGATCTCCTGAGTCCCCACTCGCTGGGGAAATCAGTTGAATGGAAACTTGGCGTGACCGAGGCAGAGCAGAGTTACGGCATCCCGAGTCCCCACTCGCTGGGGAAATCAGTTGAATGGAAACGTACATTAGTTAGATCTCCAAGTAAAGGATATATCAATGAGTCCCCACTCGCTGGGGAAATCAGTTGAATGGAAACCCGATAGTTTTCCAGGTGAAAGCTCTGTCAACCCGTCCCCACTCGCTGGGGAAATCAGTTGAATGGAAACTGTGCTACCTTTTCCCACTCAAAGATGAGTTGACCGGTCCCCACTCGCTGGGGAAATCAGTTGAATGGAAACTCTCAACGAAACCTCTGAATTCTGCTGTAAATCCAGGTCCCCACTCGCTGGGGAAATCAGTTGAATGGAAACTAGACACCCCTTGCCTTGAATCGGCGTGGCAGTCCAGGTCCCCACTCGCTGGGGAAATCAGTTGAATGGAAACTAGAGTGAGGGCATATCTACTTCTGCCTCACCGTTGGTTGTCCCCACTCGCTGGGGAAATCAGTTGAATGGAAACTTACACTGTTTACAGCTATTCAGGGTAAACATCGTCAGGGTCCCCACTCGCTGGGGAAATCAGTTGAATGGAAACTTTAAGTGCCTTTCGAGTAGTCTTTGCCATAATAGTCCCCACTCGCTGGGGAAATCAGTTGAATGGAAACTCATGCACCCTCGGTGCTTTGGCAGTTGTTCTAGGGTGCGAGTCCCCACTCGCTGGGGAAATCAGTTGAATGGAAACACATATTTTTCGACTAACGTAAAACGCATGATGTTACGTCCCCACTCGCTGGGGAAATCAGTTGAATGGAAACTAATCTTGTCTTCCTGGTAGCCGCGATAGCGGGCTATCCGGTCCCCACTCGCTGGGGAAATCAGTTGAATGGAAACAGCACACGCTCAGCCATTCCTTTCTTCAAGAACACAGTCCCCACTCGCTAGGGAAATCAGTTGAATGGAAACTTGAGAACGCGAACGCGACCGCCTCTTTTTCAACTTGCTGCTCCCCAACGAGTAGAGACCAGCAAGTTGAATGGAAACAAATTACGTTGTTGCTATATATTGATTGCCAGGAGGGTTCCGGAGATATTCCACGTAAGGAACACTTCATACGGATGCTTCTTATCTAGTATTTTTGAATAGTCCTTAGCTATGAGAGTTTAGAAGATAAGAAGCTGTTGAACTTAACCTGGCTCATCCTCCACATTACTCTTTTCAACTACAGCAGCCACAGATTCAATCTCATGCTGCAAATCTTCAATTGAGGGAAGCTTCTCCTTAAATTCCTCTGGCAACGCAGCTGTAGTGCGGTAGGTAGAAACACTAATCGGTTGACTCACGCCACGAAGAGCATATTCAACTACAGCCTTCTTCTTAGAACGACAGAGAACGATACCAATGGTGGGGTTATCAGACGGACGACGCAATTTGTCATCTATAACATTGACATAGAAGTTGATCTGTCCTGAATACTCAGGCTTGAAGTCTGTCGTCTTCAGCTCAATCACCACAAAGCAACTAAGTCCAAGATGATAAAAGAGAAGATCAACGAAAAATTCATCTCCTTCGACCTCAAGGCGATACTGAGCACCGACGAAAGCAAACCCAACACCCAGCTCAAGCAGAAACTTCTGCATATGCTCAACTAAAGCACGCTCCAAATCTCGTTCAAGAGCCTTTCCACGTAAATCTAGAAATTCGAGGTTGTATTCAGATTTGAGTAGGCTTTGGGCAAGGTCAGATTGAGGCGCGGGAAGTGCTTCCTGAAAGTTTGTTAACGCACCTCCTTGACGACTATATAAATCACCTTCAATCTGATGAATGAGAACGCTGCGACTCCACCCATTCTCAATTGTCCTCTGGATATACCAGATTCGTTGTTCTGAGTCTTTTACTTTGTCCAAAATTACGCAATTATGCTTCCAAGGAATTTGTCCACCAAGCTGGTGGACAAACTGTTCGTCTGGATAAGCCTCCGCAAAAGCTCTCATATAAAGAAGATTAGTGCGTGAGAATCCTGTCATATCAGGAAACTCCAAACGCAAATCCCTAGCAAGCCGTTCAATGACCTTCGCTCCCCAACCTTCTTCTTGCTGACGCTGAAGAATTTCGCGTCCAATCTGCCAGTAGAGCAGCACTAACTCTCGATTAACAGCTAAAGCTGCTTTTACCTGAGTGGAACGAATTCGTTCCTTCAGATGCCGGAAGAAATCATCGTAATCATCAGGGAAAAGGGAGGTTTGTTTTGGCATAATCAAACGTTCTTAGCAGCCCAGCACCAGTCCTATTCTTTACCTGTCAAACGCTCAAGCTCATCCAGCAACTTGGTAATCCGATCGCGCTTCTTGCGGTCCTCCCAAGCTTTACTCTTTTTCAGTCGCTTAGCCAGTTCCCCCATACGATCGACCAATACCTGTTCCGGTGCTGGCTCTGAAACTAAATCGACCTTTGACTCTTTGACCTTTGCTTTAATCTCAGTCAAGGAGAAACCCAGGGTGATCGCCTGCTTTAGGAGAGCATCTCGTTGTTGCTCATCCTTCACACGAGCGATTATGCGGGCTTTGGTGTACTCCAGCTTCCCTTCCCGTAAAGCCTCTAGAATATTTGGCGGGAGGTTGAGAAGCGGCAAACGGCTGCTGCGGAAGGATTCAAGGTTGAATCTTCCCAGTTCAACTAAATAAGACTCAATCTTTTCTAGTTGAAGGGAAACGTTTTCCTTCAACTCCTGATTACGGTTTTTTGCGTTTGCTGCTTGGTAAATTACTGACTTTACGTCATCCGCACTAATATCAAGGGCGATCGCTAGCAGCTCCAGAACCGCTTCAGTTTCCTCAACTGGATTAAGGTCATCTCGTTGGAGATTCTCGATCAGAGCAACCTGAAGGGCTTCTTGGTCAGAGAACTTGCGTGAAACAATTGGAATTTCAGTCAACCCAACTTCTCGGGCTGCTCGCAACCGACGCTCCCCTGCTATAAGCTCATAATTTCCGTCACCTAGAGGGCGAACCAGAACTGGCTCTAGAACACCATGTTCTTTGACAGATGCCACAAGCTTTGCCATTTTGTCAGGATCAAAATAACGACGAGGCTGGCGCTTAGCAGGCAGTTTGATAGAAGTTAACGCAACAGATGTAGAAGGCTGCTCCGACTGAATACTATTGGGATCAGTCATAAAACGTTTCATCACAGCATCACTCAGGCTTTTCCGCTCCTTAGCCATTGAGAACCTCCATCGCCTGCTTAAACAGGCTCTCTAGCTCACGCCGTGCCGTTCCTGCTGGAGTTCCACTCATATCAAACACAGTCGATCCCTGACCAAATGAATCGGTAATGATTTGCCTCTGGTGGACAATTGTTTTCAGTAAATCAACATCCTGAACCTGTTGTAGAACCGTAAAGGCTTCATCCTTCAGCTTGGTTCCCTTAATTGCCTTATTGAGAAAGAGTGCTGCTTTGGGCAATCCACCTCGAATTGCCTTCGCCTGACGGACAAGCCGCACAGTATCCGAGGCACTGGCTAAATCCACCCCTGCTGGTTGACAGGGAATTAATGCGAGATCTGCCCAGAGCAAAAGCGCCCTGGTTGTTTCACTGAGCGTGGCGGGACCATCAACTAGAAGCCATTCGTGCTGGTCAGCGAGTTTTGGTAATTGATCCAGCAGTTCGTCTGGGTCTTGTAGCACCTGGAAGGGAATCTCATACTCTAAGGACTCCAACCAGATTGAGGAGGTTTTTTGCCCATCCGCATCCACTAACAAAATTGGTTTCTTTTGGCGCTGCAACCAGCGTGCCAGGTGGACAGCAATCGTAGACTTGCCTGCTCCCCCTTTCTGATTTACTACGGCAATCGTGGGCATGAAGTAATTCGGAACAACAGAATAAGTTTATGTCAAATCAGGTGAAGGGAAACGTTTACCTTCAGCAAAAATTGCAGTCAAACAAAGCAGCAACTGAGTAATATTATGTGGTGAATCTTGGGAAGGGTAGTCTGCAAGAACAGAGCGAATAGCGTTCGGTAAAGCTAACAGTAAGCAGAATTCTAGTACAGGAGGGTCTCTAAGCCTGTCTTATTCAAAACCCTGCTTCTATACTCAGAAGATAGAGGAAGTATTTTTGCCTCACGGACAGATGGGAGGGAAAAACATGGACCGGGGATTTGGAAGTGTACAACCGAAGCAACGTAGTTCTCGGAAACCTGCATCCCAGAAACTCCAGAAGAAGCAGACTGACTCCCAACAACGACAAGCAGAAATTAGAGAAGAGATAGAAAACTTTTTAGAGCAAGATAGACAAAAGAACCCTAACCAACACACCCTAGCTTGGCTAACAGGTGTCTATAACCCGTTGAGCAAAGGAGCAGAGGACAACGCTCGATTTTTAGAGGCAGACGAAGAGGAATGGCTCTTCCTCGCCAAAGAAGTTGGTTGGCTTCAGGTTGAAGATGAACTTGACGCAATTTACTTCACTGCTCCACCACCAAACTTTGACCCAGCCCAGGCTGACTGGTATATCCGCCCTGACCTCACCACTTGGTTGGAAGAACCCCAATTGCTGAAGGAAGCGATCGCTAAATATCCAATTCCGACTTATCTCATGGCAGCCGCAATCAAGCGGTACACTAAGCCGTTAGGATGGGACACCAAGAAGGTGGAGACATTTATTCAGGAGCATACAGATCGCCCCAGTTCAGATATGACACTTGCAGATTGCACAGCCGTTTTACTTGAGCTTCAACGCCTCTAAAGCCAATAACGATGTGCAAGCTGGTGTAGTACAGGGGGAGCAGGGGTACTTCCCCTTGAGTGTGCATGGAACCCCTGCTTCCCCATACTTCACCCAATAGATTTTGTGCCTAAATATACAGGTAGAACTCATCATCTGCCTAAAAGCGGAATGGGAATATACCTGCCGTGCTGGAACTACAAAACCTTTTCATTTTGAAGGTATTCTTTCTACTGATGTTGCTAACAGCGGAATCAAAGGTATCTACCAATACTGAACTACTGAGATCGGTAGTTTTGATGTTATCAATACTTTTGGATCATCAGATATGCATGGCAATGCTTAGGAATGGCTTCTAGATCATTGGTATCCGTAATTTACAGGGTTAGACATAAGGAGTTTTAGGGGTATAAGGTATGCTCATTCAGCGGTTGTCCCAGACTCTTCAATTAGCCAGAACCCAGTTTAATCGCCATCTGCTCCTGAACCTGTTTACTCTAACTTTCGCTGTTTCCATCATCTTTGGTTTAGCAGCTTCAAGTTATTCACAAACTGGAAGCTCATCATCAACGGATGGGTGTTATCAGACTCCCCAGGATTTGTGTGAGGAAATCAAGCAATTAGCCAGAACCGATGCTGATGATGACATTGCTAGGAGAACCCCTTTTGCCATTGATCGGTTCAAATCTTTGCATCCTAATTGGCAAACAGCACCATCAAGGGCAGAACTTGACATTAGTAGGATTTACGATGCCACATACACTCAACAGACTGAAATCAACCAACGGGATCCCCAAAAAGCACTGGAAAGGCTATTTGAAAACGGACCCGCTGTTATCCTGTTAATGGCCATTGCTGCAATTGTCGGAGCATCTTTCAAAGAAACGCTCACTAAATGGATTACAGGTTTCTTTACTGCAATCAATGATTGGATCTACGCCCAATATGCAGGTAGCAAACTCTTCCGGAGTGTGGCGTTGGGTCGCTACCGTAAAGCTTTAGTTGAAAAATACCAAAACCTGCATATCCCGTTTCGTACCAATCGTGCACCGCTAAACATGAGTGAGGTTTATGTGCCTCTCAAGGTAGAAGGCTCCAGTGCAAATGACCAAATTGACGCTTACGAAGCGATCGCCCGTCATCACCGCTTGATGGTCAAAGGACCTCCAGGGTCTGGAAAATCTATGCTGCTCAAGCATCTTGCCCTATCCTATGGTCGGGGACAGTTGGGCAATCTTCCAGAACAACCTGTACCCGTCCTGTTAGAACTACATCGCCTGAACGATTCAGCATTAACTCAAGAGGGACTGATTCAGGCGTTGATTGAGACGTTTGAGCGCAACGATTTTCCGCGAGCTGACCGATTCGTCAAACAGAGCTTACAGCAGGGCACGCTGATGCTGTTGCTGGATGGTTTGGATGAAGTGAATAGTGCAATTCGGCAGAATGTGGTGAGGCAAACTAAAGACTTACTGGAACAGCACGATCGCTGCCGTGTCATAATTACCTGTCGAACAGCAGTTTATCGAGGTGAATTTGATAGCCTTACCCGGCAAACCCTGGAAGTGGTTGAGTTTAGCGACCAACAAATCCGCCGATTTTTAGGGGCTTGGGAACAGGAGATGCCACCAGAGAAATCGGTTGATCAACTGATCCAAACCCTGAGAGATCGTCCTCGCATTATGGCATTGGCTCGCAATCCCCTATTGCTCACCATTATTGCCTACCTTTATACCGACACCTCATTTATCCTGCCCCATTCCCGCTCAGAATTCTATCAACGCTCTACGGACATCCTGCTGGAGCAATGGCAGCGGGACTTTAACCACTATCGAGGTAGCGACAAACGTCGAGTCTTACAGCATCTCGCCCTTTACAACCTGGATCAAAGTCAGCAGGACCATCAAGATCGCCGCAGCCTGGACTATGCAACAGTACTAAGCCAGATTCGAGAAATTTTGCCCAGCTTAAACCGCAGTCCTGAAACCGATACCCTTCTCATTCTGGATGAAATTGTGGAGCGGAGCGGATTGTTTCTAAAGATTGATAGCGGCGATCGCTATCAGTTTGCTCATTTGACCTTACAAGAATACTTTGCTGCTGCTGCTCTGGTAGACGACCTCAATGGACTGGTGACACGATTCCAAAAAGACCCAGACACCTGGCGAGAGGTGGTTAAGCTGTGGTGTGGACTGGCAGGAAGTAGCACTCAGTTGATCGAGGCAGTTCATTCTATTAATGCCATCACTGCGTTGGAATGTCTGGCTGATGCTCAGCAGGTCGATCAAACCCTTGCAGAATCGATCATCAACGAGTTTAAAGCCAAACTTGGCAGAACAACCCAAGACGACATCCTGATCCGGGCATTTGGGTCCGTCGCTGCCGATGCCCGTCCTCGTGGTCAGGCAATATTCAAATTTTTAGAGACAACCCTCGCCAATTCTCAGGAGGCTACCCGTTATCCTGCGATCGCCGCTGCCCTTTCCGCAACTAACCTGCCCTACGCCGCTAAAGTATTGGCTCGTTACTACACCACTATTCCAGCCGCTCGTGAAGCATTAGTGCGGATGGGCGATTTAGCCGTTCCCGAACTGGCTACTCTAGTTAAAAAAAACCAAGCAACCGCTCTGGCAGACTTGTTTGCGATCGCCACGCCCGATGCAGCGATCGCATTGTTACCACCCCTTTGGCAGCAAGATACCAGTCTGGCTAATACCGCAGCCTGGTATCTTGCTGCATTACTTCCCCAAGCCGGAGTAGAAGATGCACTCCGAGAATACCCCCTCGAAACATTGGTAGACAGAGGCAAGCTATTAGAGCTGGAGCACTATTGGGAGAGTTTCGCGATGTGGATCTGGCAACCCTTCCCAAATTCTGAAGAATCTCATTTACCTGAAATTATTGGTCGAATTGCCTATGAACTCGTTTATAGCAAGTTCCCCAACCCACTTCCTGATACCACACCCACACTAGATCCCCGTCTAGTTGTTCCGCTCTGCACCATTGAAACAATTAACCAACTCACGTTTCCAAAACGCTGGGATCTCGAACATGCAGAGGCACTTCTATCCCAATCCAACCAATCACCTGGTATAGAACAAAGACAACTTACCTACCTGGATCGTGCATTAGGAGAACGGAACCGATCAACTCGGTGGCGCGTACTCCTGTCCGGCTTACCTCCCAGATTACAACTTGGACTGCTAGATTGCTTAATGACCGCTCAACGTCTACCCACTCAAACCGACTGGCGTAATCTCTTTCGATCCCTTCAATACGATTTACGAACAGGCTGGCATTACCGAGGCGTGCTTTACATTGCAGCCCTCTTTTCGATAGTTGCCATTTTCGGCATATTCAAGGTGTTCACCGATCAACCCACTCATTTAATGAGTGGATTAAGTGCTTTTTCAGTCAGTATTTTGATGGTGTTTTGGTTAGCCCTGCGACGGGGGATTGAACACCCTTGGGAACCAATCATCTTCACTAAACTTGGTTTTCTAGGACTGATGACGTTTGGAAAGGAAGCTTGTCAACTATTTCGTACTCGTTTAGTCGGACCTGAAATCGAATGTTTGTTTCAAGCTATGACAAATAATAATGCTAGCGTTTTCGCTGCCGCTGTCGGTGTCATTGCCGCTGTCGGTGTCATTGCCGCTGTCGGTGTCGCTATCGCTGTCGGTGTCGCTATCGCTGCCGCTGTCGGTATCATTGCCGCTGGCACTGGCGCTGTCGGTAGCGCTGTCGGTGGCGTTTTTGCTGCCGCTATCGGTGTCGCTGCCGGTGTCGCTGCCGCTGTCCGTGTGGCTGATGCTGTCGGTGTCGCTGCCGCTGATGCTGTCGGTGTCGCTGCCGCTGCCGCTGGCGTTGCTGGTATTGGCTTGGGGATATGGTACTCCCTTAAGTCAAAATCAGAGCAGCAATGGTTCAGCTTTGTTACAGTGCTGGCATTCCCCTGGTTCTGCTGGCTACCAATCACCCTAACCTTCGCCACCGTTGGCTTCCATGCGTTACTCAACCAGTACTCTCCCCTCAATCTCTCAATAGGGATCTCAATCCGGCAGCAAACAGTTTTGGTGGAAGTACTCTTAATTAGTATCGGTAGCGCGCTATGGCAGCGGGGGTATTATCTAGACCAAATAGCTCACAACTCCCTGCAAGGTGGCATTGTGGAGCAAGCGCTAAGAGCAGCATGTAAATTACCACCAATCCAAAAGGAACTCAAATCATGATTCTGATGCTAAACAAAGCTCATTCTCAATAACTTCGATGTAACTGTTTCAATTGTCGCAGTAGGAGAACTAACTCTCCTAAACTCAGTTCACTCCGCGTTTTTCCACTGAAGTGTTGAGCAATCCAAATAGATTCCAGTTCAGGAGTCCAATCCAACCGAGCGATTTCAACCTCAATTGCATTCAAAACACACCCCCCGGATTCGGCTGGGGAAGCAGTTTGATCTCCTGATACAAACGCTTGTAAAGGAGTGTCGTGACTGCGAGGAGGAAAAGAAGGCGGAGAAGAACTTAGCCCCGACAACTCGAGAGACTGCTGAACAAAGTCTTCTTGAATCAGACTAGGGCGATCGCCACTCCGCTGCTGTACCTGGCGGAAATAATTCTCGTCTGGTGAAGGTTGAGTGGAACAACTCCGTTGCTTAGATTGCTGGCTCTTAGTAGCAATCTTGCTCAAAATCTCCCGAATCAGTGCTGGTCCTGGTTTAGTAGCTGAACTACCGGGAGCTTCGGCGAATTGTGGCTCCGGGGTGGATTGGGAATCATCGGAAGGATTACCTGCGGATCCCCCCCCAGCCCCCCCAACAGCCTGGAAATCAGTTCCCGCTTCTCCTTGCGCATGAGGCGCAGGAGAAGGCGGAGATAAAAGCTTATTGGTAGCGATCGTGTGGTATTCCTCTCTTGGTAAGGATTCTGAACAATTTGAATCCTCCAAATTTGGTTCGATCGGGTGGTATTCTGCTTCAGGTAAAGAATTTAGGGATTCTGGGTGCCACAAATTCCGGTTTTTATCCAGTGTTTTATTAGCAATTCCATAGCCTCGAATAGCATTTCTCCGAGCAGTTGCCTGGACTGGTAAAGCATTCTTCTCAAGCAGATTGGCGATCGCCTGTCGGATTCGCTCTTTGGCATCCTGTGCTCGCTTTTGATTTGGCGTTAGTTCTTCCGGCTCCAAGGGATTGCGATCGCCTCCTGAAGGCAGGGGTTTCTTTGAGCCATACGGGTAATACCGCCGCTCGGCTGCCCGTGCCCAGGCTCTAGCGAGTTGATCCACCTCATGCTGGTGTCCACAGAACTCCTCAAACCCAGGAAGGGAACGGATTACTTCAGCAATTCTATGGGCTAAAGTCTCGCCCTCTAAAGGTTTACCTCCATAGATGGCGTGATAGAACACCCGCTCCCGATTCGCAACTTTCGCAAAGAGAGGTTGAGTCTGTCCTGAATCGGTAAAGCCTCCGTCAATGTCGTTGCAAAGGTCACTGTAATACTTCTGTCCAGATACCTTTAGCTTTCTGCTGTAAGTTTTGCGTTGGGCAACCTGTACAACGAGATCAATGTTCTGCCGAGATACGGAGTTCTTGCGCTGAGCAAACCGCCACTGCTGAACAAAAGCAGTCTGGGTGGTGAAAACCCGCTCCCACTCCTGATTGAGCAGATAAGCCCCCTGCTGGAGCGGTAGTCTGTGTCCGGTGTAGTTCGTTTGAGCGTCAGAGTAGGGCTTAGGATTCGGGAAGATTTCAAGCTGCCCTCCCTGAAACTTAAACCCTTTGTTCTTCAGCAACGTTTTTGCAGCCAGGGCGAGCGCCCACGAAGCCTGGGCTTCTTCAAACGGGAAGTAGAGATGCAGCCCACCACTGCTGGAGCTGGTGACGGCAACGAAGCTGGCTAATCCCAATGGCTCTAGTGCCTCAACCATATTCCAGATTGCAAAGGGATCTTGTTGAGGGTGGTAGTCGCTACGAATGTCGATGTCGAACATGAGGTATTGAGTGAGCGCCCCAAACCGCACACCGAACAGATAGGCTCCCTGCTGGATGGTGCGATCGCTCAAAAGATGTCGACTTTCAGTCTTCCACTGCGGGCGTTTACCTGGCTCAGGGTGTTCTGCCCAGAGGTAATCACCGCGATGGGGGAAAAGTTGAAGAAAATCGTCGTTCCACTCCCGAACGAACTCGAAGCGTTGTGGAACAGGGCGTTGTGCAGGGGAGGCGATCATGATTCACCTCCCCGCCAATTAAGCAAGGAGAAAACGTTTCTCATAAGAATCTCCGATGAGTGACTTTTGGTTGTAGCGAGTTAAAAAGTCACCGGAGTTGCTTACCAGACAAGCAAAAATTGCATAAAGAATCTTACTGGGACTTGCAACTTGATCCCAAAATGCTAATATTTACTTGCATGGCAAAATCTCGTCATGCAACGATGGATTTGCCTAATAGGCTTGTCCAGGATACATACCGATCAACACAGCGGCAGAAAGTTTTCCACGCTTACCTCACCGCTTGTGTGCCATAAACTCGGTGACTTCAATGAATACTTCGTGCGACCCCTGACTGGTACCAACAGTTGGGGGTTCAAACGTTTTTGGGCACCCTCCTTATCAACTTCCTACTCCTATCAATAACGAACCTTTAACTACGAATCTGGCACGTCACGCAATAGTACAAAAGAACTATTTAGTAGTGCCTTCCCGTTATTTTATTGAGTCTACCCCCTAGATATAGGTTTTTGAGGATCAAAAAAGCTCAAAAAGGCTCAGAATTTCAACAATCATTCCAGCCGCTAGTAGCCTTACTTTTCCTTTTCCTTTTTCGGGAGGTATTTTTCCCGAAACTTTTCCTTCACTGCAATTTCTACAAGAAATGCAGCGAGGTTGGCTGTTGGTCTTCCCTCGCCTTCTGCCCATACTTCGAGGTCATCAAAGATGGAGTCAGGCAGGGTGATCGTTGTACGTTTGCTCATTTCAGGCAGCATAGATCCTCCAGCAAATATTAGCTCCTTCGTGCTAAAAAAAGATTGATTGCATCTTATTAGCACTAATACTATGCTATTTATGCTGATTATATGCTATTCCTTTGTGTGAGGCTAAGTTCTGTGAACAAACAGATCTCTCCCGCCCGCTTCCCTCCCGAACGAGTTGCCGGAAGATCCACCACCCAAATTTCAACTAGGACAGTACAGGTGTTGTGTGCCCAGCTTCGACTACGGGAGAATCGTTGGAATTGTGTATGGCAATGAGGCAAGCGTGAAGGCTGAGGGCCATCACTATGCGATCGCAAGGACGGTCTGAGCCAGAGAAGAATGAAGCTGACAAAAGCTCACCGATTTAATGACAGCAGAGCTTTGAGATCGTTACCTGAACTACATCGGCATCACCTATTGATACAAGCAGATTGTTATGGCAGAAACCCTAACCTCATCTACCGAGTTCTCTTTACCCCTACCCGAGAAGTTTCCACACAGTACCTCTGCGCCTAAGTTCAATCTAGGAGACCAGGTCTGCTGGCATCCTCTACCCAGTCAAGACTTTGGCACCATTGTTGGATTGCAATATGCCCCAGCCAGTCACCTGAAAGCTTGGTCATGGCGATATCTTATTCTCCTCTCCCCTGCTAGTCCCTCTCGTGCCTGGGTTCAAGCTGACCTAGCCTGGGAGGACGACCTTCGCTTGCCAGGATTTCCCTAACAACCCTCGCCCTCATTCAGCCCACTGCTGTTGCTTTGGAAGAACAACGATGAGCCCTCGCAACTTGGGACAGCATGAACTAAGACTGTTCCATTTCTACACCCACTGCAAGCTGCAGATGTCCCATCTTGATTTCTATGCGAAGTGGGATGTCACTCATGCTCAGATGGCGCAGATCTGTGGCTGCTCTCAACCCACAGTAGACCGCTGGTTTGCCGGGTCGGGCAACTACCGCCCGCCTGAGCCTCTCTACTTACGTCGGCTTGCGGAGATGGATTTGCTTTGGGAGAAATACTACAAGATTCCCCTCGCTCTCAGGCGACATCTTTGCCCGATGCTCCGCACCAATGGGAAAAAACCGTCACCGTGATAGGGAAGGTTTGCGTTGTGGAAGTCTAGAAACCTAGTGTGAAGGTTATTCGCTTATTCTCATCCTCCACCCTATGCCGATTCAAATCCATCTAGAACGTCGCTGTTGCCAAATCTCCTCGCTCGAACAGTCTCTCGCTAAAGCGGCGGCGAGCAGGTATACGATGCGCTTCCAGTTGCAGTCCCGACTTGCGGTTAAGCAAATGAGCTACAGCTTAGCTGCTCCCTTGCAGATTGAGGAGAACCTCTTGAAACGGATGATCACTAAGTATTCTGAACAGTTGGTCTATCGACCACTGGAGGAACTGCAGTACTGGTTTACTTATTCCTGTGGGGCTTTCTTGGAACCGGGCTATCCTCCCTTGTTCTATAGCCGCACCGAGAATAAGGTGGTGGCTCCGAATAAGAGTGCCGTGGCAGGGATTGGAGAGGGGATTGCGGGATTCCTGACCCAGCGGCTCTACCGCTGCCGCAAGCTTGCCCGCCCCAATCACGACTATCCCGATATTGTGATGGAGGGCGACGGCAAGATCTATCTGGTGGAGTCCAAGGCAACGACTCAGTCTATTGCTGAGGTTAAGCAGGTGATTGAGGAAGAGTTGATGCGGATGGCAGCTTATACATCTGCTTGTGCTGAGTTAGATGCTCAACCGGTCGTGGGGATATTGGTAGGCACGGCATTAATCAGCGAGAGCCAATACTATTGCTACCTGACAGAGGTGGGCGTATGAGAGTCAAGGTGTTGTCTCAGGAAGAGTTTGTGTTGCAGAACGTCGTGGCGATCGCCCGTTGCCTGATGCAGCGAGAGGTCGAGCAGCACAGTAGCGCTCTGGAGTTGAGCCTGGTCGAACTGGTACGCGAGCAGATGCGAAGCCTATCACGGGAGAGTGAAGGTGATCAGGAAGCGAATTTATTAGAAACAGCGATCGCCATTGTCCAAAAGGGGGTGCAGGGGAGATTGCAGGAGGATAGTGTGCAGTTCAACTTCGATTCCTACTTAGCGAGTGTGCGAAGGACGTTAAAGTTTCCTGCCAGAGAAATCGCCGAGTTGGGCGAGCGGTTGAAACAGTCGAGGGAGATGCAGCGACTGGGGGAGCGAAGGAGGTTGATCAGTCAATCTCAAGTGCCGTTTGAGGTAACAGAGGTCGGGCTACGAGGTGCGATCGAGGGGTTGTTTGCTTTTCCGCTAACGGAAGTGTGCGTTGTTGATGTTGGGCAAGTTCAACCTCCTTATCAGGTGAAGGGAGAGTGGTTTCCTTTTCTCGTGACGGCGGAGTCTCTAGAGTTTGTGGTGGATGATGACGGCAGCATTTTTGTTGCAACCGAAAACCTACCTGAACGGCTGATTGAATTAGCGGGAGAGGGGTTGATGGAACTGGCAAATCAGTTGTATGGGCATCCTGGAGCAAATCTATAGCAACTATTCTGATTCTTTCCCTTCCTCTAGTACTCGCTTTGTGACTAGCTAACTCAATGGCTACCGATAGACTTGCAGTGATGACCTAATGGAAAAAGCTTTCAACAACAGCTCATCCCACATTTGGTATATTGCAGTCCCGTCGAGTGGCGGATTTACAGAACCGCAGTTCCATTTTGGTGAACGTGTCCGCTGGTCATTGGAGGAACAAGGGAACTTGTATCAATTGACTGGAAGGATCGTGGGAATATGGTTTTACAACAACTGTTGGAATTACGATATTAATCTAGATCTTGCTCACATAGAAGAAATTGAACTAGAAGAATGTGTAACTTTACAAGATGTAGACCTAAGTTTAGTTTGCGATGAGTGCGCCCTACGGGATCAGCTAGATCCATTATGTGAGTGGTTGCCGACACAACGAGCGGCAAAACGGCTGGGGCTATTACCAGAGCAATTACGGCATCTTAGGCAACAAGGAAAATTTATGCAGGGATATCACTGTCGAGATGCAAGCGTACCCGGTAGCCGCAAGCCCTTATGGCAGTGGCATATTGGACGCTGTAATGAGGCATTGGCAACTCGAACGCAATGATCGTCAGTTGAATAGCTTGGCACCGTATCCAAGAGCTATGAATTCTGATGTCAAGTTTGAAGAGGATGTAGGAGTCTAAAACATGGATGTCCAAATCTAATCATGGCATTGAAGGATCAGATCTCGTAGTACCAAGCTTTTCGAGTACCTCTTCCACCCCTTAGCTCTGGAACTACTCCTAGCCCATAACGGGCATAAGTTTCAGGTCTGATCCGTGGCCGGGATAATTTTGCAAGCGCTTGGTCGTCACCTTCGAACCCATGTTCTTTTGCAATCTTCATTGCTTCTTTTGGTAGAAGCAGACGTTTGCGAACTCCGTTGACCACAACATATCCGTCTTCCACGTCGATTTCAGCATTGACTGAAGACTGTGATGGTTGAGAATGAGAGACATCTGCTTCTTTGTTTTTTGCAGAAGAATTTGGTTTAGAGTTTGTGTTAGGAGCCTCACCTGCCTGCTGCTTAGAAGTTGATTTTTGAGCAGAAGGCTGCGAAGAATTTTGCAAGTTCGTTATTACTTGATTAAGTATTGTAAATTGAGCGGCATGTTGGTTGAGGCGATCGCTCAGACGAGATTCCACTTCAGTCAGTGCTGCCGTGAATTCAGACTGCTGATCTGTGAAGGACTGTTCTAGATTACGTGCCTGCTCATTCTGGTGAGTTAGCTGATCTGCTAACTGATCTTTAATATCTGCTAACAAATCAGCTAGTTGCTGTTCAATCTGCTTGCTTAGCAACTGCTGTTGATTCGCTAGCTGATTTTCGACTTCCGTTAAACGTGATTGAAGAGCACTGTTGTCAGCTGAAGCTGCCTGATTAGAGGGCGTTTGTCTAGTAGAGGCTGTTACTTGCCAAGAATTGTCTGCTGTCAGAGTGTAGCGTTCCAACAGCTTGATAGCATCCAAAAGCCGAATTTCTAGCGAAGCGATTCGATTTGCTAGCGCGGAGGTATCTAACATTGATACAACAAGCCGCTCCAAGTTATCAACTCTGTAGCTGTGCTGGTAGCTCTCGGCTGAGTTTAAGTGTGGCGCTGAGGAAGTAGTCGTTCTGCTAGATGCTGATGGGCTTTGCGCTTCTATTTTATCGGCTGCAAGATACTGATTGATCAGCTCTGTCAGCACTTTTGTTACCGTAGAATTTTCTGCTTCTACCTTCGCCTTGAATGATTCATGAAGCTCAGGGCTGATCCTAAAACCGATTTGAGGAGGGTTAGTCATAGTTGGGAAAGAAGTATTTGAGTTGATTTAGCAAAAGCTAGCAGGAAGCAAGGGTGTAACTGAAAATTTGGTAATTACTGATCTTTTGCTAGCAATCTTGCTTACCCTTGGTTAAGGGGTGGGACACAGATGAAAAAGCTTATAGCCCCTTCTCTTAAAGCTTTTACTCTTACGGGTCTTTTCGGGTCGTAGATAATTACACCGCTAATCTAGCATGTGCTATCTAAATTTAAGCACTTTACCCATTAAATTTAGAAGTTGCTTGTACAATTTTTGTGCACTGACTAGATGTAATGCATGGGTATTGTTAAAAGCTTTCAGCTACTTTGTAATTAGGCGGAATACGTCTTGCCACAACTTAAATCTGAGTACAAATTGGGTACATTCTGAAAATCTTTGCCATCTTTTCATTTCAGAACTGCCATACGGCAAGAGTTTAATCAACACACAAGAAAATAATTCCAGTTCGCCCTAGTATTCAGGATTTTCTAGTTTGCTATTACTGAATGGGTTTTAATGAGTTTTACCGTAATTCACCGAAATGCTTGTTCCGTCGTTAGTGTAGCTTCTTGCCTTACCCAGGAAGTTTCAGGATTTGAGTACAAATTGAGCCCAATATTTTCGGTCAAATGCTTGTTGAACTCCTATAAGTCTACGTTTGTGGGCGCAAGATCACGGCAATGAGTCTACTGAAGCAATCTCTTTAGCTTGTTTGGATAATGCAGCAAATGCCAGCAGTTGTTGGTAGAAAGATTAACAGTTCAGATGTACTGAAGCTTGTACCGCTAGCTCAGCTGCTTTGCTAATAACTTCTGCTGTTTCTAGATTATCTAAAGCTTTATCATACTTCCTTGAAACGACCGCTTTGGACAAGATATCTCTTGCAAATAGCAGTCTAACCTGGTGAGGGCTGACTAGTTTGCCAGTTATTCGAAGGAAAATATCGCGAATAAAATGGCTTAAATCTGTAGGATTCTCGTATTTCTTGCCATTTCTTTTCGTAAATAGATATGGATGTTGAGGTTGAAAAGTTGATCTAAGACCTTTCTTGCTTTGTAGTTCGTCTCGTTCATCTAAATATGTGTACTCATTCAGCCACCTGCTTAAGTAATGATAGAAGCAACAATCTTTTCCGTACTGGATATTCGGGATTATGAATTGATAATCAGGAGAATCAATAAACTTGCCATTTCTGCCAAGGACGCAAATGTACCATTTTCCGCTATCTGTGATCAGATAACCGCTACATTCCTGAATGTGTGATGAGTTGATAGGGGCAACTAGCAAATCTCTGTAGAAGTGTTGTCGCTGTGGTGGAACGTAAGTCATTAAGGCGCAAAGCAGGAAACGTTGGTAGCTTTGTGCAATCGCTGATAGGGATCGGACTGGCCCCAAGCCAATCCGCTGTTTGCGTGTTTGTCTCTCAACTTCTAGCCGTTCAACACATTCTGCTCGCAACATTTCAACAACCGCCAAGACTTCTGCCCATGTTGACATCGTTTCTACAGAATCCGATCTTGCTGATTGAGACGTAGCCTTTTGAGCTACTTGAGCTTGCCACGTAGCAATTTCTGCATCAAAAGCTTGAATGACTGGAATTTTCTCAAACCACTCCCTAGGTGGTAAGGGTTCATTACGCGGTATCTGGTTGTAGTGAACAAACCAAGCAATGGATCTAAAAATTTTGAGATTTGACAACTCAACCCGTTGGGTATTTAGTCCCCTTCCACCTTGCTTAGGTTCTGCTTTTAGCCATTGGATGTAGCTGTAGGCTAAAGCAACACTTTCTTGCGCTCTCTCTGTTGCCTCTTCATATGATTCTTCAAAAGCTGTCTTGTCACTGGCATGAATTAACTTAACAGGATGTACAAGGCGGGTGAGGCTTAAATCTTCTTGTGGAACTCCTTGAATTCGATGTAGCCATCCTAAAATTAGACGAATGCCTGCAACTTCCCTTTCAAGAGTTGAGGGTTGAAAGGCGGGTTGAAATACCTGTCGTGGTGAGTTCAACCGAAACAAATGAAACTCTGCGATCTCCTTCTGTAGAGTTTCACTAATCACATCTCCTACGACTGCTCCAAGCCCATAGCGATATGGTTGGAGGAGTTCTCCAGTACCATCAGTATATTTCTTTTGGGTGTGCAGCTCTCGAGCTGAACGCTTATGTCGCCTGTTGCCATCAATAAAAGTGGTATGAGGAGGTAATTGCTCCTCATACCACTTCTGCTGATGACACCAGACGAGAAACTGCTTGAGCGCAGAGCGGTAAGTTCGACGAATCCTATCGGGTACTTGCTGCTGTTCAAACACTTGCTGCTGTGCCTGTAAAGCGTTCCGAAGCTGCTCTAAACCAATTCGTCCCATTAAGCTAAGAGCCCGCTCTGTCTCAAACTCAGTTACTTTGTTGCTTTGAAACGCTGGTAATCCCCATTCAGGTAGGGTGTAGCGGATTAAAGCTGTTTTCGTTTGAGTCAATTTAGTGCGAGCCTGCTTCTCAGGTTGATTAGCCTGAATCTCGGACACGTACAACTTCCAAACGTCCAACAATGATTTAGGGGGAGTGCTTGTACTCACGTAGGAAACTAACGACAAGTTGACTCAAAAGAATTTTGTTTTACGAAGTAACAAAAATTAACTTGTGCTATCTAAGGCACAAGAGGTACATTTATGGCAAAGAAACTAACTTGTGAGAAGAGGTACCCTCTTCTTTTAAATTGTATTCCTCAAGCAGTCATTAACACCAATGACGGCAGTACGATGCTGCAAGCGTTCTTTTATGGCAAAAAATACCCCTTGTTTTGCTCACTAAATATAAGTATGTCCAAAATCACGCTTCCAACCAGAAACGGAATCTTGCAGTATAGCTTTTCCCGAAAGCTTTCAAGAGAACTGTTTAACCAAGAACAATACCGGATCTCAGCACAATTGGAGAACACACCCGAAAACCGGATCAAAGCGGAGGGAGTAATCCGAGAGATGATCCTTGATGCTTTAGCAGGTCATTTTGACAAGTCTTTGGCAAAGTATGGTCTGAAAAAGCAAAAAGAAGCGATCCAATCGGAAAAGCCCTTTTCTCTGAGCGAGTTGATTGAAAAGCGTTTGGACTTTAAAGTGCTTGCGCAATCAACTCTAAAAAGTAAAAGGCGACTTTTTTCTAATATCTTGACCGAATCGCAAACTACAGATCCTAACGAGCTCTTCAACTGGACGAAAAAAAATCGTGCAGCTAGCACTGCCGAAGATTTTTTTTCGTTCATGAAAGACGCAACGGATTGGGCAATTGTGCTTGGACGATCTCCTTTTGGCGAGCGCAATCCTTTCATCGGAATATTGATAGAAGCAAAAAAATTACCAAAGGGCGAACGTAAGCCCAAGAAAGGCTTTGTGCCAGGTGAGCGCGAGGATACTGATCCTGAGGAATTTGAAGACTGCCGTGCATTTTCGGCAGAAGAGCGAGAAATAATACTTCAAGCTTTTCTACAGTCAACCTACTCCTTCATAGTTCCTTTTCTACGCTTCTTATTTCTTACAGGATGTCGTCCAGGGGAAGCCTGTGAGGTCCGGTGGAAGGATATATTTTTGGATTTGAAAACCTGTACCGGAAGAATTACATTCTCAAGAGCCTATAGCCCTGAAGGAAATGAAATAAAGTGTACGAAAACCGGCGTGAAACGAAAATTTCCGATTCGAGATCCAAGATTGTTTGATCTGTTGCGCTCAATTCAACCAACAGATGCAAAACCTGATGATTTAGTATTTACGTGGCGTAATGGAGATCGCGTCAAAATCCGGTCTCTAGCTAGAATTTGGGGAGCCGCTAACCACAACGGAAAAATTGGAATCGTTCTGCAACTCGCGAACGAGGGGAAGCTTCGTACTTACTTAAGGTTCTACGCCTGCAGACATACGTTTATTACACTGCAACTTTTTGCGGGTCCCAAAAATGTTGTCATTTCACTGGCTAAATGGGTTGGCAATTCTCCAGAGACAATATATAAACATTATGCAGATGCTTCTGAGGAAATTTTTCCAATGGAGGTCTAATAATTTGCAGGCAATGCGCCGCGAGGTTTAAGCTCCCCTGGAAACCAACGCTTGTGTTGAGCGAACCCCGGATGTGTTGACGCAGAAGCGCAGCGAGTACGTTGCTCCCAACGAAACAGCCATACTGAACACCTGTACAGAGCCAGCCAGATTCCGCACTTCAATCCCTTCAAAACTAAGAAGATGAACAGTACTGGAGGTGGAAGGTGGAGCCGTCATAGCTTGAGTTTGGATGTGTTTATGCCATCATGCTAAACCTCTAAAAGACTGCTGATTTGGCACCTTCCTCCATTAGCTCACGGGCGAGCGCTTTACCTAATGGTTAGAAACGTTCTTCAATAAACTAGAGAAATGCCGAAGCAGCTATCCTGCTGATTACCCATAAGAACAACTTGGGTTGATTGAAGAATTACGTTTCCGCAAAGAATGTTCCACTGCATCGAGGACATTGAACATCACCTCGTCTACACACAGGAACACGCAGCTTAGCGCTACACAGTGAGCAGGAGATGACTGTTTTATCATGACAAGTCCTCTGCGGTTGATGGGCTGAAATCACAATTCGGGCACAAGCTTCTGCATCCGACAAAGCTTCGTGGTGATCCAACTGAATTCTCAAATACTCACAAACATTAGGCAGTCTAGTAGGGCGAATGTCCCAGGTTCTCCGAGCAAGTTGAACGGTGCAGATAAAAGGTTGCGGGGGTCGAGAAATTCCATAAGCATCACAGCAGGCGTACAGAACACCTTTATCAAAGGGAGCATTATGGGCTGCTAAAAAATCTGCATCATGCAGAATCGGAGAGATAGAATTCCACAATTCACCAAAGGAAGGTTGATCCGCAACATGACACCACGCAATGCCATGAATGGAGGTGAACCGAAAGGTTGACCGAGGTGGACGAATCAGATGATGCACCCGTTGCACAATCTGGTCGTTCTCCACGCGAATTAATCCGACAGAACAGGCACTATCCCTGCCGTTATCTGCCGTTTCAAAGTCTAGAGCAACAAAGGTTGTCATTATCAATCATTCAGCATGAACGCAAAGCTATGATCCCATTCACTATCGTTCCCAAAGGAGGACAAATACCTGAGAGAAAGCAGTCTAACCTGTCCATTCTGGCACCTGCTGATCGTGCTTCAGTCTTACCTGCTGCATCATCATGCCTGTAAAGAGATCGTCCAGGGTGAATGAATGGGCTACGTCAAATAGCCCCGGCAGGCTGGCACGCGCTTCACTAGTAAAACGTACAGGTATCAGGGGATTAATCGCTTGAAGATAAGCTGCATCCCACCAGAATTGAACCCGTTCCTGGGCAGAGCGCAAAACTTTGGCACCTGGCAGGCGATCGCGCTTCTGGTGTTGATTCACCCCGCGATCAGAAGGCAGCAAGTTCCACAGGTCATCACAGGACCAGGCTGACCAGGGGAAACAATGGTCAATGTCCAGCGATTGTTCGCTTAACCGCTTGCCGCTCCAGACACAGAACAACTCCTTGGAGTTCAATAGCTCGATTGCCCGTTGCCGTGCGACTGTGACATCCCGGCTCGGGTCTGACCAGGTCATGGCGGCTGCAATTTCTGCTTCGTTGAGGGGTCGCCCCTGCCCGGATGCATATCCTTTCATCAGCCGAATCCACTCCGCGATCAACGCGGGCTCAACCCAGACCTCAAAGCGCAGTAGGGCTAACCAGATATGTTTCGGGATGAGCAATTGCCCGAAGCTGGCAAGGTAAGCGGTATCGATCAGAATTTCAGTGGGCGTGAGCAGCCGGGAGCTGCGATCGACTTTGAGGATCTGACTGCCATTGGGGTAAGTCAGGTAATGAGCAGGCATCTCTGTGATCGTTTTCACGGTTTCCTTCAACGCCTGATGCAGACCTTTGGCGGCTGTACCTGAGAACCGCGCACCGATTCGCAAGTCCAGGTGGGAAATAGAACTGAGTGACCTGAATCCCTCTCCAGCAAACCCCAACCCTTTAGCTCCTCGGTTCGTTGGACTCTGGGGCAAGTCCGCCTGAAGTAGAGGTTTGAACAGGCGAATCCAGTAGAGGGCAACCAGTCCCAGTGGAACACTGACAGACTCGTCGTCCAGGTGGTGAGCGGTTCCAGCCGTGCTGTCTGCCATCCGGCAAAGGGTTCGCAGAAGCGCCAGTTTATAAGTGGACGATTTGGAGTCGTTCAGAATGATGTGTCGCAGCAGGGGCAGGGCACCTGTGCCGTCATCGGGCAGGGATATCACAATCTTCGTCCAGGTGACATCCGATCGATTGAATTGATCAGACTCCTCGACCTTGCGGACAATTATTGCTCCATGCTCTCGTGCCAGACGTTCAATTTCTTCCCAGCTCACCTCATAAACCTCACGCTCTGCTTCAGCTTCCCCATGCCGTAGGGTGATTGCCAAAAGTCCACCCGGTTTCAGCAGGGTGATTATCTTGCGGAATGCCCGTGAGCGCTCAGTCGATGGAATGTGCATCCAGACAGCACTGAGGAGAATGAAGTCAAATGCCATGCCCAAGCGGTGAACCTTTTGCAACGCCGGGAGATGGTCGTCAATCCAGCGAATTCTGGCACTGGGATGGAGCCTTTGCCCTTCTTCTCGCATGGCAGCCGCTGGTTCAACTGCAATTACTTCATGTCCTTGATCCGCTAACCAGGCTGCATCCCGACCGCTACCGGCTCCAATGTCCAGCACCAAACTGGGGCGAGCGGGGATGAGTTCAAGCAGCCAACGATGAACAGCCTCTGCTTCAAGGCTCTCATAGCGCGGGATGACAGCAGCAGCATGTTGCTCGTACCACTGGATTGAATTCAAAGCTGAATTACCTCACCTGGATCGTCTGCTTGCAGCCTGGACTCCTTTGTCTTAGCCGTGCTGATTCAGTTAAATCACAAATCCTCGAAACACTTCCAGTTTTCTGTAGATCGAAAATATGGAACAACATTTAGGAAGGGGTAGTGCATTTACGTGAAGGACAGAGAAAAAAGCGTAGTTCTGGAAGCCTTGCTAGGCAGAACCTCTAGAGATTGTGATGACTCTCTATCCTTACCGTAGATTTGCCGCTCTCTCTGCATTGCAGTTCTCATTTCTAGCCGGGTGTCGAGGAATAAGCCTCAGCTAAACTCTTTCGGCTGACGCTTGAGAAGCCACAGTGAGGGGCAATTGCTCAACCTGCACTTCTTAAAGAAACTGAGCAAGTTTTTTGTTGAACAGAAAGTCCTTCGTGTGATTGGGAAAAATGGACATTAGGCAACCTGTAATCGCCAAAACACCCGCAACAAGACAGGGATCTACGCAATGAAACCGATCAAATGGGCTTTGGTGCTGTTATCGATCA
This sequence comes from Oculatella sp. FACHB-28, assembly GCF_014696015.1. NCBI lineage: Bacteria > Bacillati > Cyanobacteriota > Cyanophyceae > Oculatellales > Oculatellaceae > Oculatella > Oculatella sp. FACHB-28. The sequence goes on from NZ_JACJPJ010000021.1 coordinate 66,827, forward strand.
GTGCGATCGCGACTTCATTAGGAGTGGGGTGGCAGTTCTGGAGGCAATCGCAGGGGATTGATACCGAGTACTGGCAGGCAGAGGAAGTCATTGACGGCGACACGTTCACAGTCCAGCAGGGTCAGACGGCTGAAACCATTCGGCTCTGTGGGATTGATGCGCCGGAGTCGGAGCAGCCGCTTGGGGCGAAGGCTGAAGCCCTGGTGAGAGGATTGGTTGAGGGGGAAGAGGTCGGCATCGTTCCTGTAGAGCGCGATCGCTATGGTCACCAGGTTGCTGAGGTATTCGTCTCTGGGGGCGGTGAGGAAGAGACGTTTGTTCAGCAAGAGCTACTGATGGCAGGGCTGGCTTACGTTTACCCGGAGTATGTGGAGGGTTGCCCCAATGGTGAATCGATGCGAATGGCGGAAGCGATCGCCCAGGAGAATAAGGTTGGGGTGTGGTCGGGCAATCATCAGCGCCCTTGGGAATATCGTCAGGCACAGCGGGAATAATCACAGGGTAAACAAAGCGTTTACGTTTTCATAGAACACCTTGGGCGATCGCTCTCTATGCTGGCGATCGCTTTTTTATGTTCTCCTACAGTTTCAAATTTCAGCTCTAACTAGGGAACTCTAAAAGCTAAAGTCGCCATACCAAACCCACTTTATCCCTATGACAGCCTCACAACCTCATCTTTCTGAACTTGCAAAGCAAGGGGATATAAAAGCGATCGCTACTTTGATAAATTTTCGGCTCCAGCCAGACAACATAATTGCTAAGATTTCACTTAAAGATAGTTGTTTACATGTGGTGCTAGAGTCAACCGAAGTGCCAAAGCAGCAGGTTGTCCTATTGATTCAGGAAGAGGTAAGAAACCTAAAGTTGAATCTATCGGGAAAGATTAAGAGAATAAAGGTTTATGGACGGCGGAAGGATACTTTTGACTCTGCTTGGAATCAGGAGTTTGAAGTAGAAAAGCAGGCGAATTTATCTTGGTTAGCGCCGAAAAAACTAAAGAAAGCTGCTACCCGACTAACATACAAAACCCTTTTAAGCAGAAGGGGAAGCCTTCAGATGGGTGGACTTGTAATTGTTTTAGCTATTTTTCTTATAGGCAATGGCTTATCAGTGGTTTCACACCAAAAACTTCAAGTTCAATTCGATAGCGTTAAAAGAGAAATTGATGCAAGTCTTCCTAATATTAAAGAAATGGAGTCTCGTCTTAGTAAAATGGATTCCCACTTGAACGGACTAGACCAAAAAATTAAATTTTCAGAAACATATATTAGATCAATGGAGCAAAGATATCCAAATGGTATTCCTGCATCCCTATACCAAAGTTATTCTGAATTAATAGATGAACATAATACAACTATCACTTCTTATAACAGTGCCTTAAGTGAGTACGAAGCTTTTTACTCAAACTACAGTTTTGCA